>JAUREX010000077.1 GCA_030834485.1 Gemmobacter sp. | reverse complement strand
ATTGATGCCGCCGAAGGCGCGCAATCCGAGATCACCACGATCCTGATCCGGATGCGCGAACTCTCGATCCAGGCCGGCAACGACACGAACAATGTGCAGGACCGCGCCAACCTTCAGCTTGAAATCGACCAGCTGACGGCAGAGATCGACCGCATCTCCGAGGTGACGACCTGGGCGGGCGTCGATCTGCTCAACGGGCGAGGTGGCGTTGACGGCAACGGCACCCTGCGCTTTCAGGTCGGCTCTGGCACCAACAGCGAAGACATGATCACGACCCAGATCAACTCGGTCAGTTCGGCGGCGCTCGGTGTCGGAACTCCGGATGCCGCTGCCGCCCTAACGGATGTCACGGGCGGGACCAAGTCTGGGAGTAATGCTGTCCTTTCGGCTAATACAGCTTCGAGCGTCACGATTGCTGGAACCACTGTAAGAACCGATTTCAGCTTCGCAGCTGGAACAAGTACCACACTCGCATTTGCGACGGCGAACGGTGCTGCAGAATTGACGGTAGGCTCGCCTACCGCAGGAAGCAAGGTTGCTGCTGTTGTAAACGGTGAAACGATTGAAGTAGTTTCAACAGGAACGAACACAACAGATGCGACCAATCTGGCGAGCGCAATAGGGGCGAAGTTCTCCTATTTGACCACCTCAGTCTCTTCTGCCACGATTACAGTCTCGGCAACTGCAGCAAACAAGGCCACTTATCTTGCATCACAACTGAACGCTGGAAGCGGTTTCTCGGCGCTGTTTTCTGCAGACGGAACCACCACATCTGGAACAGTTGCGATTTCGCCGCTCGTGAAGGCGCCAGCGATGGCGTCTAGCGCAACAACGCATGATACTGGAGCTTCAGGCTTCAAAGTCGATACAAATGCAAATAAATTCTCAGTTACTGCTGCGGCAGGAACAATTTCTTCGTCTGTAAATAGTGACGTGACGCTTACAGTCGATGGAAAGCAGATTTCATTCAACACATGGACTGATGCAGCAGCTAAGGGATATACGACAACCAGCGCGTCTTCATTGGCCCAAGCCATCATCCAAAAGATCGAGGATTCCGGCATTGCCGGCCTGACCTTCTCCGAGGCGAGTGGCGTGATCACCATCACGAAGTCTGGCGCGATCGACATCTCGAGTGCGGCCAATGCACAAGCATCGGTGAACCTCGTCGACGCAGCGATCGCACAGGTGAACGAGCAGCGGGCCAAACTCGGCGCGATCTCGAACCGGCTCGAGATGACGGTGTCGAACCTCACGAACATCGTCACGAACCTCCAGACCGGCCGCGGGCGCATCGAGGATGCGGATTTTGCGGCCGAGAGCACCGAGCTTGCCAAGACGCAAATCCTCCAGCAGGCCTCGATGGCGATGCTGAGCCAGGCGAATGCGTCGAAGCAGAGCGTGATGAACCTGCTGCAGGGTCGCTGAGGCGCGCGGCGCAAAATTCAAAGGCCCCGGGCGTGCCCGGGGCCTTTTTCGTTTGCGCGTGAGGCCTCTGGCGGGCGGCGGATCAGCCGAACATGTCGGCGGTGATGCCCGCATACCAGCCGAGCGATTCCTCATAGGTCGCCTTGCGCAGGGCCGCATCCTCGCCGGCCTGGCTGACGAAGCTCGAGACCGAGGCGATCTTTTCGGGCGTCGGCTCATAGGCCGCGCCGACCTTTACCCCGTCGTCCGGCGCGATCAGCGACCAGCAGGTGTTCGAGTATTTGGCCGGGAACACCTTGGCGCCCGTCAGCTCGCCCCGGATCGAGAGTGCGGCGACCTTGGCCTGGCTGTTGGCCGAATAGCCCGACTTCGGCATGTCGCCTTGCGCGCTCGAATCGCCCAGCACATAGACGTTCTCGTCCATCTTCGACTTCATGTTGGCCGGATCGACCGGGGCCCAGCCCTTGTCGTCGGTGACGCCCGCGATCTGGGCGATCTTGCCGGCCATCTGGGCGGGGATGACGTTGCAGACATCGACCTTCTGCGCCGTGCCGTCGACCACGACCTCCATCGTCCCGGGCCGGACCTCGACCGCGGCGCCGCCGAAATCGGGGCCGACGACCTCGATCATGCCGTCATAGTGGCGCTGCCAGCCCTCTTCGAAGAGGGCCTGCTTGGCGAACTTCTCCTTGGGGTCGAGCACGAGGATCTTGGCCGTCGGGTTCGACTGCTTGAGGACATGCGCCACCATCGAGATCCGCTCATAGGGGCCGGGCGGGCAGCGATAGGGGTTCGGCGGCGCGACCATCGCAAAAAGGCCGCCCTGCGGCATCGCCTCGATCTGGGCGCGCAGCAGCTTCGTCTGCGGGCCCGCCTTGTAGGCGTGGGGCATGATCTCGGCCGCATCGAGGCTCCAGCCCGGCACGGCGTCGTCGCGGAAGTCGATCCCGGGCGAGAGCACGAGGCGGTCATAGGCCACGACCTGCCCGCCCGCGAGCGTGACGGTGCGCGCCGCGCGGTCGACCCCGGTCGCGAGGTCGTGGATCACGTTGACCCCGGCGGCGGCGATGCCGCCATAGCCATGCTCGAGGCTCTCGATCGTGCGGAAGCCGCCGATGTAGAGGTTCGAGAAGAAGCAGGTGGTGTAGGTC
Organism: Gemmobacter sp.; assembly: GCA_030834485.1. GTDB lineage: Bacteria > Pseudomonadota > Alphaproteobacteria > Rhodobacterales > Rhodobacteraceae > JAUREX01. The sequence goes on along the minus strand of JAUREX010000077.1, from coordinate 8,732 downwards.
GGGTTGGCCTCGATCAGCGTGACATCGAGCGCCCCGGCCCCGTCCTTGGCCAGATAGCGCGCAGCCGTCGCCCCGCCGGCGCCGCCGCCGATCACGACGACGCGGGGCTTGGCCTGACCAAAGAGCGCCGGCGCGGCAAGCACGCCGCCCGCCGCGATCGTGGTTCCGAGAAATGTCCGTCTGTTGAGCATTTTATCCTCCCATTTGTCGGGGTCGGCCCCTCGCGGGCTTGCCCGGGTCTTAGTCGATGGTTGCGAAATAGGCCGCAAGTGCCGCGATCTCCTCATCCGAAAGCCGCGAGGCCATCATCTGCATCACCGGGTGCGGCCGCAAGGATTGCTTGTAGGCGTGCATCGCGATCACGAAATCCTCGACCGGCCATTGCGTGATCGAGGGGATGCCCTCGTCCGAGCCGTCGCGCTTGTGGCAGGTCAGGCATTCGGCCGAGAGGTATTCGCCCCAGGCAAGATCGCCCTGCAGCGCAAGCACCTCGGCCGAGAGCACGGGCATGCTGGGCAGTGCGCTCGGCTCGGCCTCGGGGATGTTCTGGGGCTTGTCCGACCATTCGCGCAGATAGGCCAGCACATCGCCGCGCGCGGCCTCGTCGCGCAGGCCGCGATAGTTCATCCGCGTCCCCGAGACGAGCGCCTTGGGGTTCTCGATATAGGCCTCGAGCGTCTCGAGCGTCCAGGTCAACCCGTCGTTGCCCATCCGGGTGATCGATTTGGAATAGGCGAACCCCTCGGCCGCCGCGGCGCGTCGGCCGAAGATGCCGTTCAGCGCGGGGCCGATGCGGTCCCTGGCCTCGGGGCCGACCATGTGGCAGCGGGCGCATTCCTTGTCGAAGATCGCCTCGCCCCGGGCCGGGTCGCCGATGGCGTCGGCGCGTGCGCCCGATACGCCCGCAAGGCAGGCCAGCGCAGCGAGGGCGAGGATCGCAGCGGCGCGCATCTCAGGGCCCCAGGCTCTGGAGATAGGCTATGACGGCGGCGCGATCCTCGGGCTTCTTGAGGCCCGCGAAGGCCATCTTGGTGCCCTTCATGAAGCCCTTGGGGTTCTCGAGGAAGGCATCGAGGCTTGCCTCGTCCCAGACAAGGCCCGCCCCGGCGGCCTCGAGCAGGGGCTTCGAATAGCGGAACCCCTCGACCGCGCCCGCCGGCGCCCCGACCATGGCGTTGAGGGCGGGGCCCGTGCCGTTCTTCGCGCCTTCGCCGACCTTGTGGCAAGCCGCGCATTTCCTGAACACCGTCTCGCCCGCCGCCACGAGGGCCGGATCGGGCCCCGCGGGGGCTGCGGGGGCTGCCGCGGCCTCGGCCGGTGCCGCATCGCCCGCCGCCGCGAGGGTCAGCGCCGGGATGGTGCCGGCCGGGCGGCCGTCCGGGTCCTCGGGCGTCACGCTCAGATCGACCGCGCGGCGCGTCACGGTTGCCGGGCCGCGGCAATCGCTCATGCAGGGCTCGGCACGAAAGAGGGGGTATTCGGTCGTCTCGCGGTCATCGACGATGAAGCCCGCGTGGTTGGGCAGCACGATCTCGGTGAAGTTCTCGTGGCTCAGCACGAAGTCATCCTCAACAAGGCCGTTCGAATAGAGGATATAGGCCGTGATCGCATAGGTAATGTCAACGCTGAGCGTCTGCGCCCCCCCGAAGGGCATCGAGCGGTGGACGTAATCCCACACGGTCGACAGATGCGGCCAGTAGCTGCCGACCGTCTTGACCGGGCGCGGATCGGTCAGGCTGTCGATCCCGCCCGCGAGCGCGGGCCAGCTGTCGATGCCCTCGGCGAATTCCCCGTGGCAGGCGGCGCATTGCTCGGCGAAGACTTCCTCGCCCGTCGCCACATCGCCCGACCCGGGCCTGAGGCCGGTGCCGTCGGGCAGCACGGCGACATCCCAGGCCGCGATCTCTTCGGGCAGCGCGGCGCGGCCGAGCCCCAGCGGCTCGGCCAGCGCGGCCCCGCCCGAGAGGGCAAGGGCGAGGGCGCCGGCAAGGATCCTCTCAGGCGATCTCGACATTCTCGACCTCCCCGTCGGGCTTGACCCACCATGTCTGGATGGCGTTGTTGTGATAGACGTTGTTGACGCCGCGGATGGCGCGCAGCGCATCCTTGGTCGGCTGGACATAGCCGGTCTCGTCGATGGCGCGCGATTGCAGCAGCATCTCCGAGCCGTCCCAGTCGATGTCGAGGTGAAAGCGCGTCAGCGCCTTGGGCTTGGCATCGCCCGAGATGCGCGCGCTCTCCCAGCTTGCGCCGCCATCGCGCGAGACATCGACCCGCACGATCCGCCCGAGCCCCGACCACGCAAGGCCCGAGATCACGAGCGGCCCCTTGCCGTGCCGGATCGGCACCTGCGGCGAGGGCGAGGTGATGACGGATTTCGCATCCATCACCCAGGTCCATTTGCGCGCTGTCCCGTCGGCCATGAGGTCGGTGTATTTCGACGTCTCCTCGCGGCTCTCGACCGCCTGGTCATAGATCGCGACGCGGCGCAGCCACTTGACCCACATGTTGCCTTCCCACCCCGGCACGACGAGGCGGACGGGATAGCCATGTTCCTTGCGCAGCGCCTCGCCATTGGCGAAGAACGCGACCATCACGTCGTCGAGCGCCTTTTCGAGCGGGATCGACCGGCCGTTCGAGGACGCATCCGCCCCCTCGGCATAGACCCATTTGCCGGCCGTCTGCACGCCCGCCTCGGCGAGGATGTCGCGCAGCCAGACGCCGGTGTATTCCATGTTGTGGATCATGCCCTGGGTGAACTGGCAGCCCTCGAGCTGCGCGCCGCCCCACTCCATCCCGCCGTTCGCGGCGCATTCGCAAAACGCCGTGGTGATGTGGCGCGGAAAGCGCAGCAGATCCTCGAAGGTGAAGACCAGCGGCCGGTCGACGAGGCCGTTGACCATCAGCCGATAGTCCGATTTCGCAAGCTCGATCGCGCCCGAATGGTGGCGCTCGAAGGCGCAGCCCTGCGGCGTGATCGTCCCCTCGAGCGCGTGGATCGGGGTGAAGTTGATCGAGGAAACCGGGCTTTCGGTCAGCCATTCGACATTGCGCCGCACGACATGCGATTCGAACTCGATCGGCATGCCGTAGGGGGTGGCGTCGACCGGATCGCCAAAGCCCGAGGCCCAGTCCTGCACCTCGGTGATCAGCGGGTCGGGCGTGCCGGCGCGCGCGGCGCCGGCCGCGGCCGCAAGCGCCCCCCCGGCGGCGATCCCGGCGCGGATGAAGCCCCGGCGCGTGGTTGTGGGTGTGTCGGTCATCGCGAACGCTCCCTTGCTTCAGGCCCCGGTCACGCTGACCGAGGTGTTGGCTTCGACCCGGACGGTGCCGAGCCGCCGGATGTGGTTTTCGAGGATGTCCCAGATCTGCGGCCCCTCGGTCCCTTCATTGACCGAGGCCCAGCCGCCGACGCTGTAGCTGCGGCCGGGCACGACCGCAGCACCCGTGTCGGTCAGCACCATCTCCGAGATCCGCTCGCCGATCGGGCGCGAGACATCGATGCGGTATCCGAGCCCGCCGACGCGGACCATGTCGCCGCCCTGCTGGTAATAGGGGTCGGGGTTGAAGATGTTGTCGGCGACATCCTCAAGGATCGCGCGAAGCATCTCGCCCGTCATCTCGGTGCGATAGCACGCGCCATAGGTCATCGAGGTGGCGTTGTGGATGTCCTCGCGCGTGATCGGATCGCCGGGCAAGAGCGACGGCCCCCAGCGCACCCCGGGCGAAAGCGCGATCTCGACGTCGCGCTCGGCGCGGATCGCGTCGCAGATGAGGTCGTCCCAGGTGCCGTTGAAGTTGCCGCGCCGGTAAAGGAGGCTCTCGGTCTGCCCGATCACCTCGGCAAGCTCTGCCTCGAAGGGCGCGCGCTCGGCCGCGATCAGCGCGGACATCTCGGGGTCGGGGGCGATCACGTCCGAAAAGATCGGGATCAGCCGGTGGCGATAGCCCAGAAGCTGCCCCGCCCCGACATCGAGATCCACGCGCGAGACGAACTTGCCGTTCGAGCCGCTCGCGATGATCAGCGTCTGGCCCACGAGGACGGGTTCGGGGATCGCGTCATGCGTGTGCCCCGAGAGGATCACGTCGATGCCCGAGACGGCGCCCGCCATCTTGTGGTCGACGTCAAAGCCGTTGTGCGACAGGCACACGACCAGATCGACCCCGTCGGCGCGCAATTCGTCGACGACCTCCTGCATCCGCTCCTGCCTGACGCCGAAGCTGAGGCCGGGGAACATCCACGAGGGGTTCGCGATCGGCAGATAGGGAAATGCCTGCCCGATCACCCCGATCCGCCGGCCGCCGCGCTCGAAGACCGCATAGGGGTCAAAGGCGGGTTCGTCCCATTCGGCGTCATAGATGTTGGCGCCGAGAAAGGCGAAGGGCAGCCCCTCGACGATCTCGTTGACGCGCTCGGCGCCAAAGGTCCATTCCCAATGGCTCGTCATCGCATCGACGCCGAGCGCGTTCATGACATTGACCATGTCCTGCCCGCCGGTGCGCAGCGAGGTCATCGAGCCATGCCAGGTGTCGCCGCCATCGAGCACGAGCGCCTCGGGGCGGGCGGCGCGGATCGCCTTGACCACGGTCGCGACCCGGTCCATCCCCCCCATCCGGCCATAGGCGCGCCCGAGTGCGGCGAAATCGTCATGGCTCAGCGCATAGGCCTCGGCCGAGCCGGGTGTGATGCCGAAGGCGCGCAGGAAATCGCTGCCGGTGATGTGGGGCGGGCGGCCGCGCGCGTCGCCGACGCCGATGTTGGTGTCAGGCTCGCGGAACCAGATCGGGCGGAGCTGGGCGTGGATGTCGGTGACATGCACGAGGGTCACATTGCCGAAATCGGCGAAGCCGAGCAGATCGTCCTGCGTCAGCCGCTGCTGCGCCGCGATCCGCGACCAGTTGCCGAAGCCCGAGGCCCCGACGATCGCCGATGCGGCAAGGCCAGCCTGCGCGAATGCGCGCCGCGTGATCATTCCATCCATCCCCGTTTCGGCCGCACCTTCTGGCGGGGCGTGCCCATCGTGCCATGCCGCCGCAGGCGCGGCGGAGGCGTCGTCAATCCGGCTGCCGGATCAGGCGATCGCGATCGCCTTCACATCCTCGTAGACCGAGCCGTCGTCGTCATACCAGGTGAAGCGGAACTCGCCCGCCGTATCGACCTTGGCCTCGAACTCGAAATAGGGGTTGCTCGAGACCGAGGGCAGGATCTCGACATCGACCACGTTCACCCCGTTGAAGTCGCAGGTGAATCGGTTGATGATCGAGCGCGGGATGAGGGCGCCCGCCTCATCCTTGCGCTGACCCGATTCCATCTTGTGGGTGATCAGCGTCTTGATGACGACGACCTCGCCCGCCGCGGCGGATTTCGGCACCTTCACCCGTGGTTTTGCATCGGCTGCCATGCTGTCCTCCTCAAGCTGCCGTCAGCCGCCGCAGCCGCCGATCGTGACCTTGACCGCAGCGCGCGCCTCGATCACCGAGCCATCCGCGAGCTTGGCAAGCGCCACCACATCCTGCGTGCGCGCCAGACGCACCCGCGTCGCGAAGGTCTGCGCGCCGGCCGCCGGTCCGAAGGCCACCCGCGCGATCACCGGCTCGGGGTTGCCCGCGCCGAGGATCATGATCGCGACCGCGCCCGGTGCGCTGACCGATACGGGCACGGCATTGCCGTTCTCGGCGATCTCGGGCGCATCGATCGAGATGTCGCCCGCGCCCGTAGCCGCCCCGCCCGTGAAGGCCGCGATCGCATCCTCGAGCGCCGCTTGCGCCGCCATGGGCAGCGCCGCAGCCGCGAATGCGCCGAGCCCGAGCCCGAGCGCCTGCCGTCTGGAATGTCGCATCGTCTCCTCCTCGACGCTCGGCGGGCGGCCCCGAAGGATCGCGCAGCCCCTGACGAATCGAAGCATAGCCGCGGAATGCCGTGGCATGCAATAGGCATATAGCTATTCTTGAATATACGCTCAGCGCAGCGTCGCCGACCAGTCGAAGGCCGCGAGCATCGCCTCGGCCACCCGCGCGACCGTCCCCGTCGCGACCATCGCGCCAAACACGACCAGAAGCGCCCCCGTCACCACCTCGACATGGCGCAAGAGGCGCGCGCGCCGCGCCAGCAGGTTCAGGATCGCCGGCGCGAAGGCCGCCGCCAGCACGAAGGGCAGCGTCATCGCCGCGCCATAGACGGCAAGGAGCGCCACCCCCTCGGCCAGCCCCCCGCTGCCGGCGGCAAGAAAGAGGATCGCGGCCAGCGTCGGCCCGACGCAGGGCACCCAGCCAAAGCCGAAGGCGAGCCCGAGCGCAAAGGCCCCCCCGACCGAGGCCGCCGACCCGCCCGGGTCGAACCGCGCATCCCGCATCAGGAACCCCAGCCGCATCACCCCCGCCATGTGCAGCCCGAGGAGCATAAGCGCCCCGCCCGCCACGACCGACAGCACCCCGTGCCACTCGGCCAGCACCCGCCCGGCCGCTGTCGCGCCGAGGCCGAGCAGCATGAAGATGGCCGTGACGCCCGCCGCGAAGGAAAGCGCCCGGCGCACGAGCCTGCCGCGGAGCGCGCGCGCCCCCGCGCCCGGCGTGCGCAGCTCGGCCACCGAACTCCCCGCCATGTAGGAGAGATAGAAGGGCACCATCGGCAGGACGCAGGGCGAGAGGAAGGACAAGAGCCCCGCCACCGCCGCGCCGATGATCGTGATCTCGGGCATCCGCCCCCCTTGCCTGCCAGACCGAAGCCATGCAGCATCGGAGCCTGTCGCAACGCCGAGGTCAACGCGAGATGTCATCGCCTGCCGCCACCCGCCGCGCGGTCCTCGCCGCCTGCCTCGCCGCCGCGGCGCTCGGCTCGCTCGCGGGGGCGGCGCGCGCCGATGAGGGGTTCGCGGGGCAGGTCCTCCTGATGGTCGACCAACCCGGCTGCGCCTATTGCATGGCGTGGGACCGCGAGATCGCGCCCGCCTATCCCAACACCGACGAGGGGCGCGCCGCGCCGCTGCGCCGCGCCCGCCTCGGGGCCGCGCTGCCGGCCGAGGTGGTGCTCGAGCGGCCGGCGCGGCTGACGCCCACCTTCATCCTGCTGCGCGAGGGGCGCGAGGTCGCGCGGCTCGAGGGCTATCCCGGCCCCGACTTCTTCTGGCCGCTTCTGGGCGAGATGCTTGCAATCGCGGACTGAAGGTATATTCCTGAACCAACTCCAAACGGGAAGTCCCTGCCGAGGGCCGCGCGCGGCGCCAGCAACGGGACGGCGCAGGAATGATCGCTGCAGACGACATCGCGATGCTGGCCCTGCTCGGCGCCCCGGAAGCGGCGCCGGCAGATGCCGAGCGCGCCGATACCGAAGCCATGACCGGGCTGATCGCGGCCGCCAATGATGCGTCGGCCTTCCTCAAGGCGCTTGGCCATGACGGACGGCTGACGATCCTGTGCCACCTCGCCGCCGGTCCGCGCAGCGTGACGGAGCTTGAAAACCTGCTCGCCTCGCGTCAGGCTGTCGTCAGCCAGCAACTCGCCCGCCTGCGGTTCGAGGGGCTGGTGCGGGCGCAGCGCGAGGGGCAGATGATCTACTACTCGATCCTCGACCCGCGCGTGCATGAGGCGCTTGGTCTGCTCGCGCGGCTTTTCGCTGCGGGCGGCCCGGGCGACGGCCCCGCGCGGGGCTGAACCGGGCAAGGCGGGGCGAAGCGGCCCCGTCCGATCGCTGGGGTTGGGGTGATGGAAGATATTCCGGTCGGGGCGATCGCGGCCCTCGCGGGTCTTGTAGGCGGGCTGGTGCTGGGGCTTGCCGCGCGGCTCGGCGATTTCTGCACGCTGGGCGCGATCGAGACCGCGGTCTATGGCCGCGACGAGATGCGGCTGCGGCTCTGGGGTGTCGTGCTCGCGGTCGCGATCCTAGGGACGCAGGCGGGGGCCGCGCTCGGGGCGATCGACCTCGGCGCGACGGTCTATCATGCGATAGCGTGGAACCCGCTCGCCTCGGTCGCGGGGGGGCTTGCCTTCGGCTATGGCATGGCGATGGCGGGCAATTGCGGCTTCGGGGCGCTGGTGCGTTTCGGCGGGGGCGATCTGCGCTCGCTCGTCGTCGTCGTGGTGATGGGGATCTTTGCCTATGTCGCGCTGTCGGGGCCGCTCGCGCCGCTCCGGCTTGCGCTTTTCGATCAGCCCGCGGCGTCGGGGCCGCAGGGCATGGCGCATGATCTGGGGCTGGGCGAGGGGGCGGGGGCGCTGGCGCTCGGGGCGCTGATCGCGGCGGGGCTCGGCGGCTGGGCGCTCGGCTCGGCGCAATTGCGCGCCGCCCGCCGGCAGACCGCCTGGGCGGTCGCGGCTGGGGTGGCGGTGGTGTGGTGCCTTTATGCCACGAGCCGGCTTTCCGATGCGAGCCTCGGGGCCGTCGCGGTCGAGGGGCCGTCCTTCACCGCCCCGGTCGGGCGGACGCTGATCTTCCTTATGACCTCGACCGCGGGCGGGATCACCTTTTCCATAGGCGCGGTCGCGGGCGTGATGCTCGGGTCCTTCGCCGGGTCGCTCTGGCGCGGCCGCTTCCGCTGGGAGGCCTGCGAGGACCCGCGCGAGCTTGGCCGCCAGGTCGGGGGCGCGGCGCTGATGGGCGTGGGCGGGGTGGTCGCGCTCGGCTGCTCGGTCGGGCAGGGGGTGACGGGGTTCGCGACCCTCGCCTGGTCGGGGCCGGTGACGCTTGCCGCAATCGTGGCGGGCGCGCTGATCGGGCTGCGCCAGCTGATCGGCGG
>JAUREX010000076.1 GCA_030834485.1 Gemmobacter sp. | reverse complement strand
GACCGACGGCGTCGACCACGTCGGCCTCGATGCCGGGGAACGGGAAGCAGGCGCTGCCCGGCTTGGTGGCGGTGACGCCGGGAAGGGGCGTGATGAGGATGTGCCCGGTCTCGGTCTGCCACCAGGTGTCGACGATGGGGCAGCGCCCCTTGCCGACAACATCATTGTACCAGTTCCAGGCTTCGGGGTTGATCGGCTCGCCGACCGAGCCGAGGATGCGCAGCGACGACAGATCGTGCCGGTCCACCCACTCGCGCCCCAGCCCCATCAGGCTGCGGATCGCGGTCGGGGCGGTATAGAACTGCGTGACCTTGTGCTTGGCGCAGACCTCCCAGAAGCGGCCCGCGTCCGGATAGGTCGGGACGCCCTCGAACATGATCGTCGTCGCGCCATTGGCGAGCGGGCCATAGACGATATAGCTGTGCCCCGTCACCCAGCCGACATCGGCGGTGCACCAGAAGATGTCGCCCTCGTGATAGTCGAAGGTCAGCTGCTGCGTCATCGCGGCATAGACGAGATAGCCGCCCGAGGTATGCACCACCCCCTTGGGCTTGCCGGTCGAGCCCGAGGTATAGAGGATGAAGAGCGGATCCTCCGCCCCCATCGCCTCGGCCGGGCTGTCGGCGGGGGCGGCCGCCATCGCCGCCCTGAGGTCGATGTCGCGCCCCTCGATCCAGGTCGTCTGGTCGCCCGTGTGGCGCACCACGAGGCATTTGACCGCGTCCGAGCAATGCAAGAGCGCCGCATCCGTATTGGCCTTGAGCGGCGTCTTCTTGCCGCCGCGCGGGGCGTGATCGGCGGTGATGACGGCCTTGGCCTCGCAATCATTGATCCGGTTGGCGAGCGCATCGGGCGAGAAGCCGCCGAACACCACCGAATGGATCGCGCCGATCCGCGCGCAGGCAAGCATCGCGAATGCCGCCTCGGGGATCATCGGCAGATAGATCACCACCCGGTCGCCGCGTCCGATGCCCTGTGCGCGCAGCACATTCGCCATCCGGCAGACCTCGGCGTGAAGCTCGCCATAGCTGATGTGGCGGGCGGGCGCCTTGGGGTCATCGGGTTCCCAGATGATCGCGGTCTGGGCCGCGCGGGTCGCGAGATGGCGGTCGATGCAGTTCGCCGCGACATTGAGGGTGCCATCCTCGAACCAGCGGATCGAGACATTGCCGAGCGCGAAGGATGTATCCTTGACCTTGGTGAAGGGGCGGATCCAGTCGATCCGGCGCGCCTGCTCGGCCCAGAAGGCGGCGGGGTCCGCGACCGAGGCCGCATACATGGCATCATAGCGCGCGCGGTCCACATGGGCGCGCGCGACCGTCTCGGGCGCGGGTGCATACATATCGTCCCGCGCCTGCGGGGTCTGTCCTGCCATCTGCTCCTCCCTCAACCGACGCGGCAGAGCCACGCATCCGCCGGGCCGCCAGGCCGGCGTCTCCTTGCCGCCATCTTTGTAACGCATTTGTGTGCGGATGCGGAACAGGTTTTTTCGGATTTTCCTGCGGTCAAATGTGCTTGCCGACGCTCCAGCCCGTCGGCACGAGGCGCGCCTCGCCCTTCGATCGCGGCAGATCCTCGAGCGTCGTGCCCATCGAATCGTTCCAGCGGTTGAGATAGCCAAAGAGCGCGACCACTCCCATGATCTCGACGATCTCGGCCGGCGCCCAATGGGCGCGCAGCGCCTGCCAATGGGCATCCGTCACGCCGCTCGGCACCTCGGTCGCGGCACGGGCAAAGGCGAGGGCTGCCTTTTCCGCCGGATCGAAGGCCGGGCTCTCCTCGAAATTCCAGACGGCATCGAGGCGCGCCTCGCTCGCGCCGAAGCGTTCGGAGGCGAGGATCATATGCGCCTGGCAATAGCGGCAGCCCGAGGCGAAGGAAGAGGCATAGCCGAGAAGCCGCTTGAACTCGGGCGTGACGCGCCCGCGCGGCGCCATGACGGCGCGGTTGAGCGCGGTGAACGCGGCCGCGATCTCGGGCACATGCGCCATGGTGCGGACCGAATTGGGGATGACCCCGAGCGGCCCCTTGAAGAACTGCACCATCTCGCGCAGCGCAGGATCGAGTTCGGCCTCCTCGAGCGGCGGGACAAGCGGCATCGGAACCTCCTCAGTGGACGGATTTGCGCAGCTGCCGCACCATCGCCCAGACCGCGATCGCCACAAGCGGGGTCAGGACGGCGAGCGTCGCGGTCTTGCCAAGGCCCGCGACCTCGGCCACGGGCGTGACGAGATAGGCCGCGAGATTGACCGCATAATAGCTGATCGCGACGACCGACAGCCCCTCGACCGTGCGCTGAAGGCGCAGTTGCAGATCGGCGCGGCGGTCCATGCTGGCCAGCAGAAGCTGGTTTTGCGCCGAGCGCTGCACATCGACCCGCGTGCGCAAGAGCTCGGCCGCGCGCGCCGCGCGTTCGAGCATCGCGCCCAGCCGGTTCTCGACCGATTTCACGGTGCGCATCGCGGGGTCATAGCGGCGGCGCATGAACTCGCCAAAGGTCTGGCGGCCCTGGAAACGCTCTTCGCGCAGCACCGCGATGCGGTCGTTCACGATCGCCTCATAGGCGGCCGTGGCGCCAGCGCGGAAGGAAAACCCGACCGCGAGCGATTCAAGCTCGGCCGAGATACGCAGGAGATCGTGCAGGTTGTTCTCGGCTGGTCCCGTCTCGTCCGTCAGCGTGCTGACGAGCGCGGCAAGTTGGGGATCGAGCGCGTTGAGCCGCGCGCCAAGCTCGCGCGCCTGACCGAGGCCCAGCATCGACATGGCGCGATAGGTCTCGATCTCGCACAGCCGCTGCACGATGCGCCCCACGCGCCGCTCGCCGGTGCCGGGGCGCACGAAGATCGCAAAGCGCATGTGCCCGGCCGGATCGATCCGGAAATCGCCAGCGACGATGCCTGCGCCGTCGAGGATCGCGGCGCAGGCGAGGCTCTCGGGCACGAACCAGTCCTCGAGCTTCGCGGCGATCTGCGCCTCGTCGGCGGGCATCTCCTCGACCCGGATCAGCACCGAGGCGATGCGCCGCCCCGGCGCGGCCGCGACCCAGGCCTCGGGAAAGACGTCGGCCTTGGCCGGATCGAAGGGGCGATCGGCAAGGCCCGGGGCGAAGGCCGAATAGGTGACGAATTCGGTGTGGCTCTCCCATTTCAGGACATGGCGGCCGATCTGCCCCGAATAATGCGTGGCGCCCTGCTGCGGATGCGGCGCGCCGTGGCGGTCAAGCAGCCCGATCAGATGCGCCCGATCGCGCTCGCGGTCGCGGTTGGCGGCACGCGAGGGCTCCTTGATCGCGATGTAGACCGCATGGCAGGGCGCGCGCAGCGTCGGAAAGGGCCGCGCGTGCAACTCGTTGACCAGCGGATAGCGCTGGGGATGGTCGAAAGATGCGATCATGCCCCAGCCCTCCGCCGCAAACCCCCTCCGATCAGTCGATCATCGGCAGGAGGCTGTCGAGGCTCTTCTTCGCGTCGCCATAGAACATCCGCGTGTTTTCCTTGTAGAAGAGCGGGTTCTCGATCCCCGAATAGCCCGTGCCCTGCCCGCGCTTGGAGACGAACACCTGCTTGGCCTTCCAGCATTCGAGCACCGGCATCCCGGCGATGGGGCTGTTGGGGTCTTCCTGCGCGGCCGGGTTCACGATGTCGTTCGAGCCGATGACGATCGCGACATCGGTCGAGGGGAAGTCCTCGTTGATCTCGTCCATCTCGAGCACGATGTCATAGGGCACCTTGGCCTCGGCCAGCAGCACGTTCATGTGGCCGGGCAGGCGGCCCGCGACGGGGTGGATCGCGAAGCGGACGTTCTTGCCCTTGGCGCGCAGCTTGCGCGTCAGTTCGCTGACCGATTGCTGGGCCTGCGCCACCGCCATCCCGTAGCCCGGAATGATGATGACCGAATCCGCGTCATTGAGCGCGGCCGCCACCCCTTCGGCGTCGATCGCGATCTGCTCGCCCGCGATCTCCATCGCGTGGCCCGTGGTCGCGCCGAAGCCGCCGAGGATGACCGAGATGAACGAGCGGTTCATCGCCTTGCACATGATGTAGCTCAGGATCGCCCCCGAGGAACCCACGAGCGCGCCCACCACGATCAGAAGGTCGTTGCCGAGGCTGAAGCCGATCGCCGCCGCCGCCCAGCCCGAATAGCTGTTGAGCATGGAGACCACGACCGGCATGTCGGCGCCGCCGATCCCCATGATCAGGTGATAGCCGATGAAGAACGCAAGGAGCGTCATGAGCGCGAGCGTCCAGAGGCCGGCGTCGTTGAAATAGAGCACGCCGAGTGCCGCAGACCCGATCGCGGCTGCCGCATTGAGGACATGCCCCCCCGGCAGCTTCTGCGCCGCACTCGTGACCTTGCCCGCGAGTTTGCCGAAGGCGATGACCGAGCCCGTGAAGGTCACGGCGCCGATGAAGACGCCGAGAAACACCTCGACCCGCAGGATCGCGATCTCGACGCCCGTCTTCTTGGCGAGGACCGCCGCGAAGCCTTCGAGCCCGGCGCGCGCGGCCTCGTCCATCGCCGCGACGCGGCCGAGTTCGAGGTCGGCGTTGAAGCCCACGAACACCGCCGCGAGGCCCACGAGGCTGTGCATGGCGGCGACAAGCTGGGGCATCTCGGTCATCTGCACGCGCTGCGCGACGATCCAGCCGAGCACCCCGCCCGCGGCGATGAGCACGAGCGAGAGCATCCACAGCCCCGACCCCGGCCCGATCAGCGTCGCGGCAACCGCGAGCGCCATGCCGAAGATGCCGTACCAGACGGCGCGCTTGGCGCTCTCCTGCCCCGAGAGGCCGCCGAGGCTCAGGATGAAGAGGATGGCCGCGACGACATAGGCGGCGGTGGTAAAGCCGTAATCCATAACCGCGACCCCCTCAGGACTTCTGGAACATGGCGAGCATCCGGCGCGTTACCATGAACCCGCCGAAGATGTTGATCCCGGCCATGAAGACCGAGAGCGCCGCAAGCACGATGACAAGGAACGACCCCGAGCCGATCTGCATCAGCGCCCCGAGGATGATGATCGACGAGATCGCGTTCGTCACCGCCATCAGCGGCGTGTGCAGGCTGTGGCTGACGTTCCAGATGACCTGGAAGCCCACGAACACCGCCAGCACGAAGACGATGAAGTGCTGCATGAAGCTCGCCGGCGCAACAAGGCCCACGGCGAGGAGCAGAAGGCCGCCCGCGACGAGCAGCCCGACCTGCTGGCGCGTCTGGGCGCGGAAGGCCGCGGCCTCGGCCGCGCGCTTTTCCTCGGGCGTCGGCTCCTTGGCCTTTTCCTTGGGCTTTGCGGCCGCGATGGCCGCGACCTTGGGCGGCGGCGGCGGGAAGGTGATCGCGCCCTGATGGGTGACGGTCGCGCCGCGGATCACGTCATCCTCCATGTTGTGGACCATCACGCCATCCTTCTTGGGCGTGAGGTCCGTCATCATGTGGCGGATGTTCGTGGCATAGAGGCTCGAGGCCTGCGTCGCCATGCGCGAGGGGAAATCGGTATAGCCGACGATGGTGACGCCGTTATCCGAGACGATCTTCTGGTCGGGCACGGTCAGGTCGCAGTTGCCGCCCCGCTCGGCCGCGAGGTCGATGATGACCGAGCCGCGCTTCATCATCGCGACCATGTCGGCGGTCCAGAGCTTGGGCGCCGGCCGGCCCGGGATCAGCGCGGTCGTGATGACGATGTCCATCTCGGGCGCGAGCTCGCGGAACTTGGCAAGCTGCTTTTCGCGGAACTCGGGGCTCGAGGGCGCGGCATAGCCGCCCGTCGCGGCGCCGTCCTGCGCGGGTTCGAATTCGAGAAAGACGAAATTCGCACCCATCGACTCGATCTGCTCGGCGACCTCGGGGCGCACGTCGAAGGCGTTGACGATGGCGCCGAGGCTCACGGCCGTGCCGATCGCGGCAAGGCCCGCGACACCCGCGCCGACCACGAGCACCTTGGCCGGCGGCACCTTGCCGGCGGCCGTCACCTGCCCGGTGAAGAAGCGGCCGAAATTCGCGCCCGCCTCGATCACGGCGCGATAGCCCGCGATGTTGGCCATGGACGACAGCGCATCCATCTTCTGCGCGCGCGAGATACGCGGCACCATGTCCATCGCGATGACATTCGCGCCCTTCGCCCGGCACTGCTCGAGCAGATCGGCATTCTGCGCGGGCCAGAAGAACGAGATAAGGGTCTGCCCCGCGCGCAGCATCTCGGCCTCGGCCGGCTCGGGGCCGCGCACCTTGACGACGACATCCGCCGCCGCCCAGAGGGCCGCCGCATCGGGCAGGACCGCGACACCGGCCGCGCGATAGGCGTCGTCCGAGAAACCGGCAAGCGTGCCAGCGCCGGCCTCGATCGCGCAGCCATAGCCGAGTTTGTGCAACTGGAGCGCGGAATCGGGCGTCATCGCCACCCGCGCCTCGCCCGCGAACACCTCCCGAGGTGCGCCGATTGTCAGTTTGCCGCTCACGCCATCGTCCCCCATCGCCTGGCCCGGCCGAAGCCGGGAATTGCCGCCCTCATGCGCGTTTTTCTAGTGCTGCGCAACATTCTTTCCAACCCTTGGCGGGCCCGGCGCCCTTGCAAAGCCGTGGGAAATCTGGTGCGAGGGGGCCGGGCGGGGCAAGGGGCGCGGATGATGCGACTGACGGCAGGGGAATGGCTCGGGGCTCCGGCGCGCCGCGTGCTCGTCTTCGGCATGTCGGGGCTTGGCAAGACGCATGTCGCGGGGATGCTGCGCGCGGCGGGGGGGTGGTTTCACTACTCGGTCGATTACCGCATCGGCACCCGCTACATGGGCGAGCACATCACCGACAACTTCAAGCGCGAGGCGATGAAGGTTCCGTTCCTGCGCGAGCTTCTGCTGACGGATTCGGTCCATATCGGCTCGAACATCACCTTCGAGAACCTCGCCCCCCTCTCGACCTATCTCGGCAAGCCGGGCGATCCGGCGCGGGGCGGCCTCAGCCTGACCGAATACCGCCGCCGGCAGGACCAGCACCGCGAGGCCGAGATCGCGGCACTGCTCGACGCGCCGCGCTTCATGGCGCGCGCCTCCGAGATTTATGGCTATGACCATTTCATCTGCGATTCCGGCGGCTCGATCTGCGAGGTCGTCGACCCCGACGATCCCGCCGACCCGGTGCTCGGCGCGCTCGCGGCCGAGATGCTGCTCGTCTGGATCGAGGGGTCCGAGGCGCATACGGATGAACTCATCCGCCGCTTTGATCGCGCGCCCAAGCCCATGTATTACCGCCCCGATTTCCTGATGCGCGCCTGGGCCGACTACGGCGCCGAAACCGGGCTGTCCGAGGCCAAGGTCGACCCCGACGCCTTCGTGCGCTGGACCTATGCGCGCGCCCTTGCGCACCGCCAGCCGCTCTATGCCGCGATGGCGCGCAACTGGGGCGTCTCGGTCCGGGCCGAGGATGTGGCGCAGGTCCGCACGCCGGGCGATTTCACCGCGCTCATCGCGCGCGCCCTTGAGGATGCCGCCCCGCGCGCCTAAGTCCCGACCATTCAGAGGTCATTGATGCCCATCACCCTGCCCGAGACGCTGCCGGCCTATGACGTCCTCTCGCGCGAGGGCGTCATGGTCATGGGCCGCACCCGGGCTAGCCGGCAGGATATCCGGCCGCTCCGGATCGGGCTGCTGAACCTCATGCCCAAGAAGATCCAGACCGAGACGCAGTTCGCCCGGCTGATCGGCTCGACGCCTCTGCAGATCGAGCTCTCGCTCATCCGGATGACCGAGCACCAGTCGCGCCACACCGCGCCCGAGCATATGGAGACCTTCTATCGCACCTTCGCCGAGGTCGAGGCGGGCGGCGAGAAGTTCGACGGCCTCATCATCACCGGCGCCCCGATCGAGCATCTGCCCTTCGCCGAGGTGACCTATTGGGACGAACTGCGGCGCGTCTTCGACTGGACGCAGAGCCATGTCCACGCGACCTTCGGGGTGTGCTGGGGCGGCATGGCGATGGCCTGGCATTTTCACGGCCTGCCCAAGCACATGCTGCCCGCCAAGGCCTTCGGCTGCTTTCGCCACCGCGCGGTGCTGCCGGCCTCGCCCTATCTACGCGGGCTGTCGGACGAATTCGTGATCCCGGTCAGCCGCTGGACCGAGGTGCGCAAGGCCGAGGTCGACGCCCTGCCGGCGCTGCGCACGCTTGTCGCCTCGGATGAGGTCGGGCCCTGCCTGATCGAGGATGCGGGGCATCGCGCGCTCTACATCTTCAACCATTTCGAATATGACAGCGACACGCTCAAGCAGGAATACGACCGCGACGTGGCCGCCGGCGCGCCGATCAACGTGCCCGTGAACTACTATCCCGACGACGACCCCGCGCGCACGCCCACGAACCGCTGGCGCAGCCACGGGCATCTTCTCTATGGCAACTGGATCAACGAGATCTATCAGACGACACCCTATGACCTCGCCGCGATTGGCCGTCCTTAGCGCAACACTCGCGGCCTTCGTGGCCGCCGGGTGCAGCGCCGTCGCCGAAGGCCCGGCCGAGCGGCGCGCGGCCGCGGCCGAGGCCGCCTATCCGCCGACGGGGCAGATGGTCGATGTCGGGGGCCTGCGCGTGCACGCCCATGTCGAGGGCAGGCCGCGCGGCACGGCGCAGGACTTGATCCTGATCCATGGCGCAAGCGGGAGCACGCGCGACTTCACCCAAGGGCTGAGCGCGCGCCTTGGGCGCGAGTTCCGCGTCATCGCCTTCGACCGCCCCGGCCTCGGCTGGTCCGAGGATGCGGGGTCAGCCGGGCTGACGCCCGAGGGGCAGGCGCGCATCCTTGCCGCCGCCGCGCGCGAGCTTGGCGTGCGCCGCCCCGTCGTCGTCGGGCACAGCTATGGCGGGGCGGTGGCGCTCGCCTGGGCGCTCGGGGCCCCGCAGGAGACGGGCGCCGTCGTGGTGCTGGCGGGGGCGACCATGCCCTGGCCGGGGGGGCTTGGGCTTTGGTATGCGCTGACGGCGAGCAGCTTCGGCCAATCGACCGTGCTGCCCTTCGCCGCCGCCTTCGCGCCCGAAGGTGCCGCCGCGCGCGCCGTCGCGGCGATCTTCGCGCCCGAGCCGGTGCCTGCGGGCTATGTCGAGGGCGTAGGCGCGGGGCTGTCGCTGCGCCGGGAGTCGCTCGCGACAAACGCGCGCCAGGTCAATGCGCTGCGCCCCGCACTCGTGGCGATGTCGGCGCGCTACGGCACGCTCGATCTGCCGGTCGAGGTGGTGCATGGCACGAAGGACCGGATCGTGCCGGTCGAGATCCACGCCGAGCCGCTGGCGGCGGCCCTGCCGCGCGCGCGGCTGACGCTGATCGAGGGGGCGGGGCACATGCCCCACCACACGAGGCAGGATGAGGTGGTGGCCGCGATCCGCCGCGCGGCCGAAGCCGCGCGGCGCTGAGCGTTCAGCCCCCGATCGCCGCCCGCAGCGCGAGGAGGTCGGCCACCGCCTTGTCGGCGGCGTCGCGGTCCGAGGCACCCTCGGCCCGGGCCCGCGCATCGGCCACCAGCGCGTCGATCATCGCGGGCGTCGCCTCCGACAGGGGCACCGCGCGTTCGGCCAGCACCGTGACCGAAGCCGCGCCGATCTCGGCAAAGCCGCCGGTGACGGCATAGGCCTGCGCGCCGCCGGCCACATTCGCGCGCAGGATGCCAGCGCGCAGCGTCGTGATCACGGGCGCATGCCCCGGCATCGCCGTCAGGTCGCCGTCGGCGCCGGGGATCTGCACCTCGCTCACCTCGGCCGAGGCCAGACGGCGCTCGGGCGAGACGAGGTCGAAGGCGAAGCTTGCTGCCATCGCTGCCCCCTCAGGCCGCGGCCGCGGCGAGGCGCTCGGCCTTGGCGATCACCTCGTCGATGTCGCCGACCATGTAGAAGGCGGCCTCGGGCAGGTGGTCGTACTCGCCGTTCACCACCGCCTTGAACGAGGCGATCGTCTTTTCGAGCGGCACCTGAACCCCGTCCGAGCCGGTGAAGACCTTCGCGACGTCGAAGGGCTGGCTGAGGAAGCGCTGGATCTTGCGCGCGCGCGCCACCGTCAGCTTGTCCTCTTCGCTGAGTTCGTCCATCCCGAGGATCGCGATGATGTCCTGCAGCGACTTGTAGCGCTGCAGGATGCCCTGCACCGAGCGCGCGACGCCATAGTGCTCGGCCCCGAGGATCGCCGGGTCCATCAGGCGCGACGTCGAATCGAGCGGGTCCACCGCCGGATAGATCCCGAGTTCCGAGATCGCGCGGCTGAGCACCGTCGTCGCGTCGAGGTGGGCAAACGAGGTCGCGGGCGCGGGGTCGGTAAGGTCGTCGGCGGGCACATAGATCGCCTGCACCGAGGTGATCGAACCCGCCTTGGTCGAGGTGATGCGCTCTTGCAGCGCGCCCATGTCGGTGGCGAGCGTCGGCTGATAGCCCACGGCCGAGGGGATGCGGCCCAGAAGTGCCGACACCTCGGAACCCGCCTGGGTGAAGCGGAAGATATTGTCGACGAAGAAGAGCACATCGGTGCCCGACTGGTCGCGGAACTGCTCGGCGAGCGTCAGGCCCGTCAGCGCGACGCGGGCACGCGCGCCCGGCGGCTCGTTCATCTGGCCATAGACCAGCGCCACCTTCGACTCGGTCATGTTGTCGATGTTGATGACGCCCGATTCGATCATCTCGTGATAGAGGTCGTTGCCCTCGCGCGTCCGCTCGCCCACGCCCGCGAACACCGAATAGCCCGAGTGGACCTTGGCGATGTTGTTGATGAGCTCCATGATGAGCACGGTCTTGCCCACGCCGGCGCCGCCGAAGAGGCCGATCTTGCCGCCTCGGAGGTAGGGCTCGATCAGGTCGATGACCTTGATCCCGGTGACGAGGACCTGGCTCTCGGTCGCCTGCGAGGCGAAATCGGGGGCGGGCTGGTGGATCGCGCGCGTCTGGGTGGAGACGACGGGGCCCTTTTCGTCGACCGGCTCGCCGATGACGTTGAGGATCCGGCCGAGCGTCGCGTCACCCACGGGCACCGCGATCGGCTTGCCGGTGTCGGCGACGGGCGAGCCGCGCACGAGGCCCTCGGTCGCGTCCATGGCGATGGTGCGCACCGTGTTCTCGCCCAGATGCTGGGCGACCTCGAGCACGAGGCGCTTGCCGTTGTTCTCGGTTTCGAGCGCGTTCAGGATGGCGGGCAACGCACCCTCGAACTGAACGTCCACGACGGCGCCGATCACCTGCGTGATCTTACCCGTAGCCTTCGCCTTTGCCATGTTCTTCTCTCCGGTTCCGTCAGAGCGCCTCGGCGCCCGAGATGATCTCGATCAGTTCCTTGGTGATCATCGCCTGTCGCGAGCGATTGTAAATCTGGGTCAAATTCCGAAT
>JAUREX010000075.1 GCA_030834485.1 Gemmobacter sp. | reverse complement strand
AGATCGGGCTGTTCTTCATGCTCGGGGCCCTGGCCGACGTGGGCTCCCTCCCGGCGGCGGTCCCGCTGGCGCTGGCGGTGTCGGTTCTCATCCTCGTCGTGGCCCGGCCGGTCGCGTCGATCGTCTCGAAGCGCCCCTCATGGGTCGTGCGGGCGGTGCGGGCGCGGATGGGGGCGCCGATCCCTGCGGCATGGGCAAGCCATTCGGCGCGGATCGGCGCGAAGCCCGCCCGCCCCAGCGCCTCGGTCCGCGCCGCGATCTCGGGCGCGAGGCGGGCGAGCAGCGCCTCGGGTTGAAGCGCGATCCCGGTCGCCTCCAGAAGGCTGGTGGCGGGGGTCGCGCCCGGTTCGAGCGCCTCGGGCGGCGGGGCGGCGACGAGGTTCACCCCGATCCCGATCGCGAGGTGATGGACCGCCGCGCCGCTGCCCGCACTCTCGAGCAGGATGCCGCTCAGTTTCCGCCCCCCGAGCAGCACATCATTGGGCCATTTGAGCGCGAGCCCCGAAACCCCCGCCCCCGCGAGTGCCGCGCGCAGCGCCGTCGCCGCGACGAAACCCATGAGTGCCGCGGCCGCGGGCGGCCCCTCGGGGCGCATGAGCAGCGTTGCCGCGAAATTGCCGGGCGGGCTTTGCCAGCCGCGGCCGCGCCGGCCGCGGTGCCGCCGGTCGACCAGGTGGTCGCATCGACAAGCCGGCCGGTGACGATGGCCGCGCCCGTCGCGTCGCGCAGCGCAAAGCTCACGCTGCCCTCGAGGACGTTGCGCACCGCCGTGCCGTCGGGCACGACGCCCGCCGCGCGCTGCGAAAAGCCAAGCGCATAGCCAAGCCGCAGCGGCGCCGCGCCGGGCGGGCCGAAACGCTCCTCAATGGCGCGGACGAAATCGAAGCCGGGGACGGACGCGGGCTCATCCGGCGCGATTCGGCCGCGCAGCCGCGCCCCCGACCCGCCCGGGGCCAGCGCGGGCGAAAACCCGCACCCCGCCAGCGCCGCCGCAGCGGCAAGGGTCGCGATCAGGCGGCGGCGATCAGACGACCACATTGACGATGCGGCCCGGCACGACGATGACCTTGCGCGGCGCCTGCCCGCCCAGATGGCGCAGGAAGTCGGGGTCGGCCAGCACGCGGGCCTCGACCTCGGCCGGGCCGAGGTCCTTGGGCACCACGATCTCGCCCCGCCGCTTGCCGTTGATCTGCACGGGCAGGGTCACGCTGTCCTCGGCCAGAAGCGCCGGGTCGGCCTCGGGCCAGGGCGCGGTCGCAACAAGCCCCGCGCCGCCCAGCATCGACCAGACCTCTTCGGCCAGATGCGGCACCATCGGCGACATGAGGCGCGCCATCATCCGCATCGCCTCGCGCTTGGCCGCGCCCCCGGCCGAGGACCGCCCGACGGCATTGGCGAGCGTATAGAGCGCCGCGATCGCCTTGTTGAAGGCAAACCCCGCGACCCCGGCCGAGACATCGGCGATGGCGCGGTGCGTGGCGCGCGCAAGCGCCAGATCCTCGGCCGCATCATCGGGCGCGGCGGACCCCGCGGCCTCGTCGGCAAGGCGCCAGACGCGCGCGAGGTGCTTGTGCGCGGCCTCGGCGCCGGCCGAGGTCCATTCCACGTCGCGCTCGGGCGGGCTGTCCGAGAGGATGAACCAGCGCGCCGTGTCGGCGCCGAAGGCCGCGATGATGTTGACCGGATCGACGACGTTCTTCTTCGACTTCGACATCTTGGCCGAGGGGATGACCTCAACCGGTGCGCCCGTGGCCTTGAGGCGCCCCTCCTCGACATCCTCGGGCAGGTGATAGACCGGCCGCCCGGCGGCGTCGCGCGTCATGTAGATCTCGTGCGTCACCATCCCTTGGGTGAAGAGCGCATCGAAAGGCTCGATCGACTTCGCCGGCAGATGGCCGGTCGCGTGCATCGCCCGCGCGAAGAAGCGCGAATAGAGCAGGTGCAGGATCGCGTGCTCGATCCCGCCGATATACTGGTCCACGTTCATCCAGTAGTCGGCCTCGGCGGCATCCGTCGGCGTCGCGGCGCGGGGCGCGGTGAAGCGGGCGTAATACCACGAACTGTCGACGAAGGTGTCCATCGTGTCGGTCTCGCGCCGGGCCGGGCGGCCGCAGGCGGGGCAGGCGCAATGGCGCCATGTCGGGTGCCGGTCGAGCGGGTTGCCCGGCGCGTCGAAGGTCACATCCTCGGGCAGGCGGACGGGCAGGTTTTCCTTGCGCTCGGGCACGACGCCGCAGGCGTCGCAATGCACGACCGGGATCGGGCAGCCCCAATAGCGCTGGCGCGACAGCCCCCAGTCGCGCAGCCGGTAATTGGTGACACCCCGGCCGAGGCCCCTGCCCTCGAAGGCCGCGATCGCGGCGTCGATCGCCTGCTGGCCGGTCGCGATCTCGGGCCAGCCGAAGCCCTTGAGCCAGCGCACGGGCTCGGTCTTGGGCGGCACGAAGGCGACATCGCCCACGGGCGCGCCGCCCTCGCGCGCGACGAAGGTGTCGATCACCGGCAGGCCGTAGCGGCGGGCGAAATCGAGGTCGCGC
Organism: Gemmobacter sp.; assembly: GCA_030834485.1. Classification (GTDB taxonomy): domain Bacteria; phylum Pseudomonadota; class Alphaproteobacteria; order Rhodobacterales; family Rhodobacteraceae; genus JAUREX01. Next base: position 9,075 of record JAUREX010000075.1, on the reverse strand, counting down.
TGGTCATGCGCGGGGCAGCCGAAGATCGCGCCGGTGCCATAATCCATCAGGATGAAGTTCGCGATCCAGACCGGCAGGGTCCAGTTCGGATCGAGCGGGTGGCGCACGCGGATGCCGGTGTCCATGCCGCGCTTTTCGGCCTTTTCGAGCGCCTCTTCCGAAGTGCCGATCCGGCGACATTCGGCGACGAAGGCCGCGATCTCGGGGGTCTCGGCCTCGAGCCGGCGCGCGAGCGGATGGTCGGGCGAGATCGCCGCGAAGGAGGCGCCCATCAGCGTGTCCGGGCGCGTCGTGTAGATCTCGAGCGCGTCGAACCCTTCGGGGGCATCCACCGCCTCGAAGGCGAATTGCAGCCCGCGGCTCTGGCCGATCCAGTTGGCCTGCATCAGGCGCACCTTTTCGGGCCAGCGGTCGAGCCCGTCGAGGGCCGCGAGCAATTCGCCCGCGAAATCCGAGATGCGGAAGAACCATTGCGTCAGCTCGCGCCGCTCCACCACCGCGCCCGAGCGCCAGCCGCGCCCCTCGATCACCTGCTCATTGGCAAGCACGGTCATGTCGATGGGGTCCCAGTTCACCATCGCCGACTTGCGATAGACGAGCCCCGCCGCCAGCATGTCGAGGAACATCGCCTGCTGCTGGCCGTAGTATTCGGGGTCGCAGGTCGCGAATTCGCGGCTCCAGTCGATCGAGAGGCCGAGCGGCTTCATCTGCGCGCGCATGTCGGCGATGTTGCCATAGGTCCAGGTCGCGGGGTGGCCGCCCTGCTCCATCGCGGCGTTCTCGGCCGGCATTCCGAAGGCGTCCCAGCCCATCGGATGGAGGACCGAATACCCCTGCGCGACCTTGGCGCGCGCCACCACATCGCCCATGGTATAGTTGCGCACATGCCCCATGTGGATGCGCCCCGACGGATAGGGGAACATCTCGAGCACATAATACTTGGGCCGCGCGGGGTCGCGCCGGGCGGTGAAGACGCCTGCGTCCTCCCACGCCTTCTGCCATTTGGGTTCGATCGCTGCGGGGGCGTAGCGCGACATCTTGGGTATTTCCTCGGGGTCTTGCAGAAGGCGCGCGGATCAGAGCCGCGCGTCGCGGGTGCGCAACTCGCGCGCACGGGTCAGGATCGCATCCTCGAGCGCGCGCGTCGTGGCGGCATCGACCGCGACCCCGTCGCGCCCGACGAGCGCGAGGCGCAGCGCGCGCGCATCGAGTGCGGGGTCCGAGATCAGCACCGTCGCACGATAGGCGCGGCTGCCGCCCGGCGGCGTGCCGAAGCCCGTGACGATCACCCCGGTGAAGGGGTCGACCGTCTCGACCGGCAGGAACGACAGCACATCGAGCGATGCGAACCACAGATAGCGGTTGACGCGCACGGTGGTGGCGGCATCGCCCCGCTCGCGCAGGAGGTCCCAGATCGTCTCGTCGGCCGCATCCGGGGCGGCGGCGGGGGCGGGGGCAGCGGCGGGTGCGCCTTCGGCCGGGACCGGATCCTCCGCGCCGCCGAAGGGGTTGAGAGATTGCAGACGCGCGCAGCCCGCCAGCGCCAGGGCGAGCCCCAGGCAGACCGCCACCCGCACGAGCCGTCCCGCGCCGTCGCGCCGCGCCATCGATGCCATATGCCGCATCCCCAATGCCCGTTTCCGCACGCCCTCGTGTCTAGACGACCGGCCGGGGGGCGACAAGGTTTTTCCCGCCCGCCCCGTCACAGGCCGAGCGCGGCAAGCCGCGCCTCGAGCGGGGCGGGATCCTCGAGGCACAGCCGGACCGGCAGCACCAGCACCTCGGGGCGCAGCGCCTGCGGCAGGCGCACAGCATCCTTTTCGGTCGTCACCAGCCGCGCGCCCGCCGCGCCCGCCTCGCGCCCGAGCCGCGCCATGAGTGCCGCGCCAAGCGGCGCATGATCGGGCAGCGCGACGGTGCCGCGCAGATCGGCCCCGAGCGCGCGCAGGCTCTCGAAAAAGCGCTCGGGCCGGGCGATGCCGGCAAAGGCAAAAAGGCGCGCGCCCTCCCAGTCGAACCCGGTCCTGAGCGTCGCGAGATGCGCCGCGATCCGCGCCCGGCCCGCGAGTGCCGCCCCCCAGCGCGCGCCCAAGGCCGCCTGCGCCTCGGGCCCGCCCACGCTCAGCACCAGATCGGCGCGCGCCATGCCGGCCGCAACCGGCTCGCGCAGCGGGCCCGCGGGCAGGCAGCGGCCATTGCCAAACCCCCGCGCCGCATCGACGACAAGGATCGAGAGGTCCTTGGCGACGGCGGGGTTCTGAAATCCGTCGTCCATCAGCACCGCCTCGGCGCCCGCCGCGGCCGCAAGCCGCAGCGCCGCGGCGCGGTCGCGCCCGACAAAGACCGGCGCGTGACCTGCGAGCATCAGGGGTTCGTCGCCCACATCGGCGGCCGTATGGCGGCGCGGATCGACTGCGATCGGCCCGGCGAGCCGCCCGCCATGGCCGCGGCTGATGATCGCGACGCGCCGCCCCCGCGCCGCGAGGAGCGCGGCCAGCGCGATCGTCGCGGGCGTCTTGCCCGCCCCCCCGACCGTGAGGTTGCCCAGACAGATCACGCGCACCCCCGCGATCCGCAGCCCCTGCCCCGCCCGCGCCACGCGCCGCGCCGTCACGACGGCCGTCAGCGCCCCGAGGGGTGCAAGCGCGCGCGCGAGCATCCCCGGCGCCTCGGGCGGTCGGTCCCAGAAGGCGGGCGCGCGGATCATCCCGCGCCCAGCCTCGGCACGGGGTCGACCGCCTCGGCCACGATCGCGAGGATCCGCTCGGTCGTCTCGGCCCCGGCCGAGCACACCTCCCACGCCGCGCGCGCCATGCGTGCGGCGATGTCGGGGGCGAGCAGTTCGGACACCTCGGCCCCGAGCGCCGAGGCATCGGTCACCTCGCGGCTCGCCCCGCCGGACTGGAGGCGCGCGAAGGCCGCGCCGTGGCGCCCCGGGGCCGAGCCATGCAGGATCGCGGCACCCGCGGCGGCGGCGGCGAAGGGGTGGCTGGTGGCGCCGACGCTGCCGCTGCCGCCGATCCAGACTGTCGGCGCGAGGCGCAGCCACAGCCCCTCCTCACCGTCGGTGTCGGCGACATAGACCTCCGAGTCCGGGTCGGGGTCCTGCTCGGCGCCGCGCCGCGCGACCGCAAGGCCGTGCCGGTCGGCAAGCCGCGCGGCAAGCACCGCGCCGCGCGCCGGATCGTCGGGCACGATCACCAGCAGCAGCCGATGCGCGCCGCGCAGCGCAAAGCGGTGCGCGGTGGCGACCAGATCGTCCTCGGCCTCGGGCAGCCCGATCGCGAGCCAGGCCGGCCTCGTGCCCATCGCGCGCGCCAGCACCGCGCGCTCGGCCTCGTTGACGCGGGGCGCGCGGCTCGGCTCCTCGAGCGGGCCGGTGATGGTGATCGCGCCGCGCGCCATGCCGGCGGCGGCAAAGGCGGCCTCGGCATCGGCGTCGGTCACGAGGGCCTGCGCCGGCAGCACCGGCCCCTGGGGCAGACGGTCGCGCGGCGGTGCCCGCCGCCCGAGGAGCCGCGCAAGCCAGCCGTGCCCGACCGCATCCGGCGCGGCCGGCGCAACCGCCGGCGCCATCGCCGCACTCGCGCCCGCCATCACGAGGGGCAGGCCCCGCGCCGTCGCGGCCTGCGCCAGCCCGGGCGGCATCGCCCCCCCGAGGATGAGCGCGAGCCGCGGACGCCGGCGCCCGAGCAGATCGGCGATCGCGGCCGGATCGGCCGGATCGGCGGGGCCCGTGCGCAGGACCGACAGATCGCCCGCTCGCTCGGCCAGCCTGCGCGCCAGCAGGGCCGCCGGCGCGTCGGCCTCGGGCAGGGCGGCGTGCAGCCAGATGCAGGGCGGCGCGCCCGCGGCGTCGGCAAGGTTGCTCTGCGGCGTGCCGGGCACGATCAGACGTCGCGCCCCAGCAGGCGCATCAGCCGCGCCCAGAGCGGATCGACATAGGCCCGGCGCAAGAGGATCAGCACGCGCCAGAGCGCGAGCAGCCCGAGCGCAAGCCCGCCCAGGATCGCGAAACCGCCCCAGGGGATCACCCGCACCTCGGGCCCAGCGACGGGCGCGAGCTTCAGCACATTGGGAAATATCGTGAGGAGTTCGCTGCGCCAACCGTAATGGGTGACGGCGACCCATTGCGGCGCCTCGGCCCCGGAAACGAGGCTCGAGGCGATGGCCTGCATGTCGTGGCTCGAGAACTTGAAGTAGGGCGGCCAGCCCCAGCCCGTATCCTCGTTGCGAAAGACGACCGCCCCGCCCTCGGCATCGACCGCCTGGATGAAGAAGATGTCGCGCGCCGCACCCAGCGTCGCCGTCCCCGCATCGGGCGAGGCCCAGAAGAAACTGTTCCAGCCGAATTCGATCCGCCGGTTCTCGGTGCCGACGACGCGCACGACATCGACCTGCGGCAGCGTGTAGTGCCCGACCATCAGCACCCCGATCAGCACGACCGCGATCGCGCCCCGCCGCACCCATGCCCAGCCCAGACGCATGACGCCTCCTGCGGCCCCGTCGCGGCGGCCGGTCAGTCGCCCCGGATCGCGGCCAGCATCCGGTGCACGTTGTCGGGGTCGGCATCGGGGGTGATGCCGTGGCCGAGATTGAAGATATGGGGGCCCTTGGCGAAGGCTTCAACGACCCGCCGCGTCTCGGCACCAAGTGCGGCCCCCCCGGTCACGAGGTGGCGCGGATCGAGGTTGCCCTGCACGCAGCCGTCCTTCTGGACATGCTCGGCCGCCCATTCGGGCGTCACGGAATTGTCGAGTGCGACGCAATCGGCGCCGGTGGCGCGCGCAAAGCCCACATATCCCTGCCCCGCCTCGCGCGGAAAGGCGATGATCGGCAGCCCCGGGTGGCGCGCGCGCAGCTCGGTGATGATGCGCCGCACGGGTGCGACCGCGAAGTCGGCGAAATCGGCGCCCTTGAGCGATCCGGCCCAGCTGTCGAAGATCTTGACGACCTCGGCCCCCGCCGCGACCTGCTGCGAGAGATAGTCGACCGTCGCCTCGGTCAGCCGCTCGATGATGCCGGCAAAGGCTGCGCGGTCGGTATCCTTCAGCGCATGCGCCGGCCCCTGGTCGGGCGTGCCGCGGCCCGCGATCATGTAGCTCGCGACCGTCCACGGGGCGCCGGCAAAGCCGATCAGCGTCGTCCGGGGCGGCAGTTCGCGGGCAAGGATGCGCACGGTCTCGTAGACGGGCGCGAGCGTGTCGTGGATGTCGCCCGCCGCGCGCAGGGCGCTGGTGTCGCGCACGGGTTCGAGCCGCGGCCCCTCGCCCTCGGCGAACCACAGCTTCTGCCCGAGCGCCTGCGCGATCAGGAGGATGTCGGCGAACAGGATCGCCGCGTCGAAGCCATAGCGCCGGATCGGCTGGAGCGTGACCTCGGCCGCGAGGTCGGGGGTATAGCACAGCGACAGGAAATCGCCCGCCTGCGCGCGCGTCGCGCGGTATTCGGGCAGATAGCGCCCGGCCTGCCGCATCATCCACACCGGCGGAACCGCCTGCACCTCGCCTGCGAGCGCGCGCAGGATCGTCTTGTCCGAGCCTCGGGCCATGCTGCCCCTCCCTGTCGGCCCTGCGTTGCCCGTCGGGGGCGACTTGTCAAGTTCCCCTTACACCCGGGCCGTCGGCAATTCATCTGCACGCGGGGGTTTCGCGAAGAAGTTCAATTTGATAGACTGACGCAAATCACCCGGCACAGATCGGGCCCGAGAGCAGTCGGGAACACGACAAGAGAGGCGAACGTGACGGCACATCATCTGCGCCCGACGCGGGCGATCGGTCATCGGCTGGCATTGATGCTGGCCTGCGCGGCGGCAATCGCGCTCGGGATCGTGACGCAGGCGCGCGCCGCCCCCTATGCGGCGATGGTGATGGATGCCCGCGACGGCCGCGTCCTTTATGAACGCAACGCCGATGCGCGGCTCCATCCGGCGTCGCTGACCAAGATGATGACGCTCTACATCGCCTTCGACGCCATCGAGCGCGGCGAGATCTCGGTCGACCAGATGGTGACGATCAGCGCCAATGCCGCGCGCGAGCCGCGCTCCAAGCTCGGGCTGCGCACGGGGCAGAAGATCAGCATGCGCCACCTGATCCGCGCGGCGGCGCTGCGCTCTGCCAACGACGCCGCGACCGCCATCGGCGAGGCGATCTCGGGCTCGGAGGCGGCATTCGCCGACCGCATGACGCGCACCGCGCGCGCGCTCGGGATGCGCTCGACCACGTTTCGCAACGCCCATGGCCTGACCGCCGACGGGCATCTGTCGACCGCGCGCGACATGACCATCCTCGGCCGCCGGCTGATCTACGATTTCCCCGACTATTACGGCATCTTCGGGCGGATGGAGGACAGCGCCGGGATCGCGCGCGTCACCAACACCAACCACCGCCTCCTGTCGGGGTATCGCGGCGCGGACGGGATCAAGACGGGCTTCACCGTCGCCGCGGGCTACAACCTCACCGCCTCGGCCCAGCGCGGGCAGGAGCGGATCGTGGCGACCGTCTTCGGCGGAAGCTCGATCATCTGGCGCAACAACAAGATGGTCGAACTTCTCGATATCGGCTTTCGCGAGGCCCCCGCCCGCGTGGCCGTGCAGATCGCGCGCGTGGACCTGAGCGGGATTGCCCGCGGCGGTTCGGCGCCCGATGCGCCCGCAGCGCCCGGGCGCGTCCGGCAGGCGGTGCTGATCCCGCCGCCGCGCCCGGCGCAGGTGGCCGCGCCCGTGGCCGCGCCCGCAGCGCTGGTCGCCGAAGCAGCCCCCGCCCTAACGGCACCCGCCGAAGCGGCGCCCCCGGCCGATGACGCCGAGGCGCTGGCCGCGGCGCCTGCGCCCGAGGGGATCGACGCCGCCGTCGCGGCGGCCGTCGCGGGGATCGCGGCGGCCCTGCCCGAGGGGCCGGCGCCCGAGATGGCCGCGGTTGTGCGCGACCCCGTGCCGATCCCGCCGCCGCGCCCGGGCGTGGTGGTGATGACGGCGCGCGCGAGCACCCCCGAGGCGGCACGCGCCGCGACCCCCGCGCCCGCCCCCGCAGCGTCGGCGACAGTCGCCGCCGATACGCCGCAATCCGACGCCACCGAAGCGACCGACGCCGTGCTGGCCGCGGCCGACGCGCCGGCGGCGGCGGTCGTCACGCGCGTCTCGACCTCGGGCGCGCGGCACTGGGGGGTGACGCTCGGCCGCTTCACCTCGCGCGCGGCGGCCGAGCGGGTGCTCCTCCAGATGGCGCTGTCGGAGCCCGTCGCGCTCGACGGGGCGCTGCGCAAGGTGGTGTCGGAATCGGGCGGGTATGAGGCCAATTTCCTCGGCCTCGGGCAGGAGCAGGCCGACCTCGCCTGCCGCCGGCTGCAGGCGCGCGCGATGTCGTGCTTCGTCCTCGGCCCCTGAGGCGCGCCCGGCCTCGGGCCGGGACGGTTGAGAACATGAAGGGAACATGCTAGCCCTCGGCGGATGGAGAATCCGGTCCGTCAGACATGGGCGCAAGGGGCGGCGGCGCCCGCGATCGGCCTCGGCCCCGAGGCCGGCATCACCATCGGCCGGGTGCACGAGATCTGCGGCCCGGCGCGGCGGATGCTCGCGGTGCTGATCGCGGGCCGGGCGGGGGGGCCGGCGATCTGGATCGGGCCGCAGCACCGGCCCGAGGCCCTGCACCCGCACGGATGCGCCGCCCTGATCGGGCCCGAGCGGCTGCTGCGCGTCATCTGCCGCACCCGCACCGACGCGCTCTGGGCCGCTGAAGAGGCGCTGCGGGCGGGCGTTAGCGGCTGCATCGCGGTCGACCTCGACGACCCGCCCGCCCTGACGCCCGTGCGCCGGCTGCAACTCGCGGCAGAGGCCGGCGGCAAGGTCGCGACCGCGCTGCTGCTGACCCCCGACGATGGGGGCGCGCCCGGGGTCGAGAGCCGCTGGCACGCGGCCCCCGACCCCGCCGGCGGCTGGCAGCTTCGGCGCCTGCGCGCGCGCATGGCGCCCCCGATCGCGCTGCACCTGCCCGACCCGGGAGGCGCGCCGGCCGCGGCACCCGGCGCGCGGGCGGCCCTTGCACCGCCCATGGCGGCGGCGCATGGTCGCGCCGGGGGATGAGGGGCCGATGACGCGCAAGCCTGCATGGGTGATCGACAAGGAACGCGCCCGCCGCAGCGGCGCGCAGCCGACGATCTGGCTTTTCGGCCTGCATGCGGTGCGCGATGCGCTCCTCAATCCCGCGCGGCGCCGGCATCGGCTGGTCCTGACGCGCAACGCCGCCGACCGGCTCGGCGAGGCGATCGCAGCCGCCGCCATGGCGCCCGAGATCGCCGATCCGCGCCGCTTCGACGTGCCGCTTGCGCCCGATTCGGTGCATCAGGGTGCCGCACTCGAGGCCGAGCCGCTCGACTGGGGCACGCTTGGCGACTGCACGGCCGATCCGGCGCGCAGCGGGCCCGTGGTGCTCCTCGACCGGGTGACCGACCCGCACAATGTCGGGGCGATCCTGCGCTCGGCCGAGGTGTTCGGCGCGGCGGCGGTGATCGCGCCCGCCCGCCATTCCGCGCCCGAATCGGGCGCGCTGGCCAAGGCCGCGAGCGGCGCGCTCGAGCGGCAGCCCTATCTGCGCGTGACCAATCTGGGCGATGCGCTCGAAGAGCTGGGCCGACTCGGCTTCCTGCGCCTCGGCCTCGACGGCGCGGGCGAGGTCGCGCTGGCCGACGGGATCGCGCGGGCGGGCGCGGGGCGCGTCGCGCTCGTGCTCGGGGCCGAGGGGCCGGGCCTGCGCGAGCGCACGCGCGGGCTTTGCGACCATCTCGTGCGGATCCCGGCAGCGGGGGATTTCGGGTCGCTCAATGTCTCGAATGCGGCGGCGGTCGCGCTCTATGCCGCAAGCGAGGGCGCAAGAATGTTTCACGACCGCGCGACCCGCCCTTTAACCTCCCGTTAGGCTCTCTATATCGCACTCGGGAACGCGAATTCGGAACCTTCGCGTTTTCCTTGATTGTCCCTCGTTCCGCACCTTGCGCCCGACCCCGTGTCGGGCGCATTTTTTGTTGCGCAGAGCGCGGGGGATGCCATGACCGAGACGACCGACGAGATGCTGCGCCGGA
>JAUREX010000074.1 GCA_030834485.1 Gemmobacter sp. | reverse complement strand
GTCGCCAAGGCGACCGCACCGCCCGAACCGCCCTCACCGACGATGGATGCAATAAAGGGGACTTCGAGGCGAAGGCTAGTTTCGATAGACCGGGCAATCGCCTCCGATTGGCCGCGCTCTTCGGCCTCGACCCGGCTGAGCGAGAGCAGATCGCCCACAAGCCGGTTCATCCGCAGCGCCTCGCGCTCCATGATGTCGAGAAAGCGGCCGCGCGCGGCGGGATCGTCGCGGGCGGGGCCCTGCAGCGTCTCGATGAAGCCCGCGATCGAGGCGAGCGGCGTGCGCAACTCATGGCTGACGTTCGCGACGAAATCGCGCCGGATCTCGCCCGCGTGCTCGATGTCGCTGATGTCCTCGAAGGCGAGGCTCGCGCCCTCGGGGCCGAGCGCCGCCGCATGGACGCGAAAGATCGAATCGCGCGAGGGGCCGGTCAGCACGAGGCGCGCCTCGCCGCCCGTCCCGCCGCCCAGAACCCGGTCGAGGAGTGCCGCGACATCGGGCTGGCGCAGCGCCGCCATGTAGTGGCGGCCCTGCACCTCGGGCCCGAAGAGGGCGAGCGCGCGCGCGTTCATCCGCGCGATGCGCGCATCCGGGGCGATGACGACCACGGGTAGCGGCAGACCGTTGAGGAGCGCGTCCGTGATCATCCCCGCCCCGCTAGAGGGCGGCGGCGGCCGGCCGCGTGCCGGCGGCCGAAAGCTCCTCGGCCACGAGGAAGGCAAGCTCGAGCGCCTGGCTCGCGTTCAGCCGCGGGTCGCAGGCGGTGTGGTAGCGGTCCGAGAGGTCCTCGTCGCTGACGGCGCGCAGCCCGCCCGTGCATTCGGTCACATCCTTGCCCGTCATCTCGAAATGCACGCCCCCCGGGATCGTGCCCTCGGCGCGGTGGATCTCGAAGAACTCGCGCACCTCGCGCAGCACGCTCTCGAAGGGGCGCGTCTTGTAGCCGCTTGCGGATTTGATCGTGTTGCCGTGCATCGGGTCGCACGACCACACGACATGCGCGCCCGCCTCGCGCACCGCGCGGATGAGGCGCGGCAGATGCTCGCCGACCTTGCCCGCCCCGAAGCGCGCGATGAGGGTGAGGCGCCCGGCCTCATTGGTGGGGTTCAGCCGCTCGATCAGCCGCTTGAGGTCGTCCGACGTCAGCGACGGCCCGCATTTGAGGCCGATCGGGTTCTGCACGCCCTCGCAGAAGGTGACATGCGCGCCGTCGGGCTGGCGGGTGCGGTCGCCGATCCAGATCATGTGGCCCGAGCCCGCGACCGGCAGGCCGGTCGTCGAATCGATCCGGCAGAGGGCTTCTTCGTATTCGAGCAGGAGCGCCTCGTGGCTCGTGTAGAAATCGACCTGCGAGAGCGAGGGCGCGGTGCGCGCGCTGACGCCTGCCGCCGACATGAACTCGAGCGCGTCCGAGATCCGGCCCGAGATCTCGCGATAACGTTCGGCCTTGTCCTGATCGGCAAAGCCGAGCGTCCAGGAATGAACGCGCCCGATATCGGCAAAGCCCCCGGTCGAGAACGCGCGCAAGAGGTTGAGAGACGCCGCCGCCTGCGTATAGGCCTGAAGCATCCGCGCCGGGTCCGGGATGCGCGCCTCGGGGGTGAAGTCGAAGCCGTTGATGATGTCGCCGCGGTAGGACGGCAGTTCGACCCCGCCCATCACCTCGGTCGGCGCCGAGCGCGGCTTGGCGAACTGGCCCGCCATGCGCCCGACCTTCACGACCGGCAGTTTCGCCCCCCAGGTCAGCACCACCGCCATCTGGAGCATGACGCGGAAGGTGTCGCGGATGTTGTCGGCCGAGAATTCGGCAAAGCTCTCGGCGCAGTCCCCGCCCTGCAGCAGGAACGCGCGGCCCTCGGCCACCTCGCCCAGCGCATGCTTGAGGCGGCGCGCCTCTCCGGCAAAGACGAGGGGGGGATATTTCGCGAGTTGCGCCTCGACCGCCGCGAGTGCGGCGGCATCGGGATAGTCGGGCATCTGCTCCCGAGGCTTCTTGCGCCAGTCCGATTTGGTCCAACCCGTCGTCATGTTCCTGCCCTGCGCTGGTTCGTGGCCGAGCGCCCTCATAGCCGGTCCTGCACGCGCTGCCAACCGTCCAGACCCTCGATCCCCCTTGCGGGTGCGGCGGAATGCTGTATCGCTCAACCGGAAAACGACGCTTTCGGGTCGCAACATGACGATCACCCAGAGGCGGACCGGCTTGGCAGGGTCACAGGTCTCGCCCAGGCGGTTCGTCTTTCTCCTCCTCGACAAATTCACGATGATGTCGTTCGCGGGCGCCATCGAGCCCCTGCGGATCGCCAATCGCATGGCGGGCCGCACGCTTTATGGCTGGCTTCTGGCTGGCGAGGGCGGCGAGAGCGTCACCTGCTCGAACGGCGCCTCGTTCCGGCTCGACATCGGGCTCGAGGACATCGACCGCGAGGATACGATCCTCGTGTGCGGCGGGGTCGATGTGCAGAAGGCCACGAGCCGGGCGATCCTCAACTGGCTCAGGCGCGAGGCGCGGCGCGGTGTCGCGGTCGGGGGGCTTTGCACCGGGTCGTGGGCGCTTGCCAAGGCGGGGCTCCTCGACGGGCGCAAGGCCACGATCCACTGGGAGAATCAGGACGGTTTCTCCGAGGAGTTCACCGAGGTGACGCTCTCGAAATCCGTCTTTGTCGTCGACGGCAACCGCCTCTCGACGGCAGGGGGGACGGCATCGCTCGACCTCATGCTCAAGCTCATCGCCAACGACCATGGCGAGGATCTGGCCAATGCGGTTGCCGACCAGCTCATCTATTCCGCGATCCGTACCGACCGCGACACGCAGCGGCTGTCGATCCCGACGCGCATCGGCGTGCGTCACCCCAAGCTCGCGCAGGTGATCGGGATGATGGAGGCCGCGATCGAGGAACCCGTCAGCCCCTCGGAACTTGCCGAAGATGTCGGCATGTCGACCCGCCAGCTCGAGCGGCTGTTCCGGCGCTATCTCAACCGCAGCCCCAAGCGCTATTACATGGAACTGCGGCTGCAAAAGGCGCGCAACCTGCTGATGCAGACGGACATGAGCGTGATCAACGTGGCGCTGGCCTGCGGCTTCGCGAGCCCGTCGCATTTCTCGAAATGCTACCGCGCGCAATACAATACCACCCCCTACCGCGAGCGCGGCACGCAAGGGATGCGCCTGTCGGTCTGACTCAGAGCCCCGCCGCGCCGCGCAGGAGGTTGAGGCCGGTGATCAGCAGCAGGATCAGCGTCCAGCGACGGAACCGCGCCGGGTCGAGCCTGTCCTGCATCCAGTAGCCCGCCGCCATCCCCGCCATCGCCGGCAGCACGAGCGCGGCCGACAGCGGCGCGGTCGCGCCGTCCAGCACCCCCGATTGCAGATGCGCCGCCGCAAGCATCACCGCCCCGATCAGGAAGACGACGCCCTGCACGCGCACCGTTTCCTGCTTGCCGGCCCCGATCGAGAGCAGATAGACCAGCACGGGCGGCCCCCAGACGCCGGAAATCCCGCCATAGAGCCCGCCGATGATCCCGAGCGCATATTCCGCGCGCCGCCGGTGTTCGAGCCGAAGGGCAAGGCTGCGGCCCGCGAGTTGCACGCCCGCGAACAGCACGACCGGCACGCCCAGCAGCCCGAGCATCAGCGCCTCGGGGATCACCCGCACGAACTGGGCCGAGACGATGATGAAGATCACGATCATCCCGATCAGCCGCCGATAGGTCACGACCGACCCCCACGCCGCCGCCGGCCCCTGCCGCAGCGCCTGCGAGACATTCGTCACGACCGTGGGCAGGATCAGCGCGGCAAGTGCCGTCTGCGGCGGCATGAACGCCCCGAAGGACGAGATCATGATGAGCGGCATGGCAAAGCCGATCGCGCCCTTGACGAAGCCCGCCGCGAAGGTGACCCCGAACGCGAGCGCCACCGCCCAGAGCGGCAAGCCTGCCGATATCGCCTCCATCCACGCCCCCGCCGTGCCTTCTGCGCCGGGGTGCTAGCGCGATTTTGCCCCGGCCGCACCGGAAAATCGTGAGGGACATTTTCGTGCTGGAAATGCGGCGGGTGCGAATTATTATTGCGCTGCGACTGCAAAAGACCTATGCCCGCCCCGACCCTCAGGAGCCCGTGCCATGCCCCACGACGGACAACCCATCGCCGCCCTTTCCCCCGTTCTCGACGGTCTGCGCGATCACGCGCGCGCCGCCTGCGCCCCCGTCTCGGCGATTGCCGCGCGCGCGACCGAGCGGTTGCGCGCCGAGGTCGCCCCCACGGGCCGGATCGACCCCGCGCTGCTCGAGGCGCGGCAGGCGGCGGCGCATGGGCTGGCCTGGCTCGCAACCTATGCCGAATCGCTCGTGCAGATGTCGGCCTGGGCCGACCGTCTGGCCGAGGCCGGGACCTTCGGCGAGATCGAGGCGCTGATCCTCCAGATCGGCGCGGGCGAGTATCTGGCGCAGGTCGCGGGCGGCATCCCGATGAACCAGGGCGAACTCGTGCGGCTGCGCGATCTGGGCGCGACGCCGGCCGAGGTCGCGGCGCTGATGGCCGAGCCCTCGGTCGCGGCGCTGCTCGAGGGCGGCAACACGCCCGCGGCGCGCGCGCGCCTTGTCGCGCTCATCCGCGGGGCGGCGGGTGCCGCGACCTATGGCGCGAGCGGGCTCGACGACGAGATGGAGATGATCCGCACCCAGTTCCGCCGTTTTTCCGACGAGGAGGTCGCCCCCCACGCCCATGGCTGGCACCTCGCGGATGATCTGATCCCGATGGAGACGATCGGCGCGCTCGCGGAACTCGGCGTCTTCGGCCTGACGATCCCCGAGGAATACGGCGGCCTCGGCATGCCCAAGACCGCGATGGTCGTCGTCTCGGAAGAGCTTTCGCGCGGCTACATCGGGGTGGGCAGCCTCGGCACGCGGACCGAGATCGCGGCCGAACTCATCCTCTGCGGCGGGACCGAGGCGCAAAAGCGCGACTGGCTGCCGCGGCTCGCCTCGGGTGAGATCCTGCCGACGGCGGTCTTTACCGAACCCAACACGGGCTCGGACCTCGGCGCGCTGCGCACGCGCGCGGTGCGCGACGGCGACGTGTGGCGCGTCACCGGCAACAAGACCTGGATCACCCATGCCGCGCGCACCCATGTGATGACGCTTCTGGCCCGCACCGATCCGGCGACGACCGATTATCGCGGGCTGTCGATGTTTCTGGCCGAAAAGACCCCCGGCACGGACGCCGACCCCTTCCCCACCCCCGGCATGACGGGTGGCGAGATCGAGGTGCTCGGCTATCGCGGCATGAAGGAGTATGAGCTTGCCTTCGACGGCTTCGAGGTCAAGGCCGAGAACCTCCTTGGCGGGGTCGAGGGGCAGGGGTTCCGCCAGCTGATGCAGACCTTCGAATCGGCGCGCATCCAGACGGCGGCGCGCGCGATCGGGGTCGCGCAGAACGCGCTCGACCTCGGGCTGCGCTATGGCGAGGACCGCAAGCAGTTCGGCAAGCCGCTGATCGCGTTTCCGCGCGTCGCCGACAAGATCGCGATGATGACGGCCGAGATCATGATCGCGCGCCAGCTGACCTATTTCTCGGCCCATCAGAAGGACAGCGGCAAGCGCTGCGACCTCGAGGCGGGGATGGCGAAGCTTCTGGGCGCGCGCGTCGCCTGGGCGGCCGCGGACAATGCGCTCCAGATCCACGGCGGCAACGGCTTTGCGCTCGAATACCAGATCAGCCGGGTGCTGTGCGACGCGCGCATCCTCAACATCTTCGAGGGCGCGGCCGAGATCCAGGCGCAGGTCATCGCGCGCCGGCTCCTTGACGGGGCGAACTGAGGGCGCGCTCAGCCCCCCTCGCGCGCGCCGACCATGAACGGCCGGCGCGCGCGGCTTGAGAGGGCGAGCACGAGGATCGGGATCGAGAAGAGGCACCAGATCGCGGGCCCCTCGCTCGGGTCGGCGGTCAGCGCGAACGACCCGACCGGCCCCGCAACGAAATTGAGCGCGGCGAACCGCCACGCGCCATAAAGCGCCGGCAGCACGAACACCGCGATCATGTAGCTCGGAAAGCCCATGCGGGTCCCGAGCGCGGCCTCGAGCGGCACCATGAGGCCATTGTAGGGCACATCCCACGCCTGATGCCACGCACCGCTGCGGGTGCAGAGCGCCTCGCCGCAGAGCGCGACGCCCGGCGCGCAGCGGCCGAACGCCTCGATCGGCAGAAGCTGAAGCACGATCACCGCGCTGGCCGCCGCGGCGGCGGCCCTCGCGGCCGAGACGGAGGCCGTCCAGGCCGCCCACGGCGGCCGGGCCGCCATCGCGGCGGCGCTGCTCGAGCGGGGCGAGGTCGATGCCGTCCTGTGCGTCGCCCCCGACCCCGCGGACCGCTGGCGCCCGATGCCGGTGATCGTGACCGACGCGGCCGCGATGGCGCGCGTGCGCGGGATGCGGATGGGCTTTGCGCCGACGGTCGCGCTGGTCGAACCCGCGCGCGCCGCGGGGCACCGGCGCATCGCCTTCGTCGGCATCCCCTGCCAGGTCCATGCGCTGCGCGCGCTCGAGGCCGAGCTTGGCTTCGAGCGCATCCTCGTGATCGGGACGCCCTGTTCGGACAACACCACGACCGAGAATTTCCACCGCTTTCTCGCGCTGATCGACCCCGCGCCCCAAGGGGTGAGCTATCTCGAGTTCCGCGCCGACTACAGGGTCGAGCTGCGCTATGACGACGGGCGCAAGGGGCGCACGATCCCGTTCCTGCGCCTGCCGCTGTCGAACCTGCCGCAGGATTTCTTTCCGCTGACCTGCCGCAGTTGCGTCGATTACACCAACCGGCTTGCCGACATCACCGTGGGCTACATGGGGGGCGATGGGGCGCAGTGGATCCTCGTGCGCAACCGGACGGGGCAGGCGATGCTCGGGGCGCTCGGCGATGCGCTCGAGGTTCTGCCGGCGGTCGACCGCGGGCGGCGCGGGGGCGCGGTGCGGGGGTTTCTGGCCAACACGCTGCGCGCAGCAGGCGGGCTGCCCCTGCGCCGGATGCCGGGTTGGGCGCGCCCCATCGCGGCCTTCCTGCAACCGCGGATCGGGCCGCGGGGGCTTGAATTCGCGCGCGCGCGGCTCGAGATGAAGGCGATCGAGACCATCCTGCACCTGCGCCGCGCGGTGCCGCGGCGGATGAAGTGGATGGTCCCCGCCCATGTCTGGCGGATCGCGCGCCCCTATGGCCTCGTGCCCGGCGAGGGCGAGGATCCCAAGGGCTGAGGGCGCGCGCAGGCGTTGCAATCGCGCCCCGTTTCGCGCAGAAACCCGCCGCAGGAGGGCCCCGCATGGCGCAAGAACACGACTACAGGGTGATCCCTGCGCCGGCGCGGGGCGAGAAGGCCAAGGGCGTCAAGAGCCCGGCCGAACAGTTCGCCCATGCGCTGACCCAGACCATGAACCGCATGGCGGCCGAAGGCTGGGAATACCTGCGCGCCGAGACGCTCCCATGCGAGGAGCGCGACGGCTGGTTCGGGCGCAAGACGACGCAGCGCCATATGCTGGTGTTTCGCCGCCCCGTGCGCAACGCGGCACCTGCTGCGGCCCCCGCCACCCCGGCGCCTGCCGCCCTGCCGTTGGCCGGGCCGAGCCTTGCCGCCCCGGCGTCGGTCGCGGCCCCGTCTCTGACCCCGGCCTCGACCCCCGAGGCCGAACCCCGCGCCGAGGCGCCGCGCACGCCGGGCGGGATGCAGGCGCTCGAATGGGCGCGGCGGCGCGCGGCAGAGCCGCCGCTGATGCCGCCCCGCCCGGGACGCCCCGCAGCCCCCGCCCCGCGCCCCCGCGCGCCCGACGACGACGGCTGAGCGCCTCAGCCGGCGTCGAGCGCGAGCGCGTGGATCCGCCCGATGAGCGCGGGCCCGATCGCGGCATGCACCGCACGGTGGCGCGCGACGCGCCCGAGCGGTGCGAGCGCCTCGGCCCGGATCGTGACGCGGAAATGGCTCTCGCCCGAGCCGTCATCGCCGGCATGGCCGGCGTGGCGGTGGCTCTCGTTCTCGATCTCGAGCAGCGCGGGCGCAAAGGCCGCGCGGAGACGGTCACGAATCTGATCCTCGATGCGCATAATCGCCTGTCAACCTCTTCACCCCACGGTCCGAGCCGTTAAACTCGTCCCTCCGACTCGACAAGGCAAGACCATGACGACCCGCCCGCCCTTCGAATTCGACATCCGCGTCTCGGCCGACAAGAAGCGCCGCGGGCGCACCGGCCGTGGCATGAGCGGCGCGGTCGAGACCTCCGAGCGGCCCTGCGCCTTTGCCGGCTGCTCGGCCAAGGGGCAGTATCGCGCGCCGAAATCGCCCGAGCGGCTCGACGAGTATCTCTGGTTCTGCCGCGAGCATGTGCGCGAATACAATCTGAAGTGGAACTTCTTTCAGGGCCAGACCGAGGAGGAATTCCAGCGCTTTCTCGACAAGGACCGGCTCTGGGGCCGCGAGACGCGCCCCTTCGGCGCGGCCGACCCGGAGGCCCGCGCCTGGGGGCGGCTCGGGATCGAGGACCCGCTCGCGCTTCTGGGCGAGAAGGCGACGCGCCCCGCCGCCCCCGCCGGCACCCGCAAGCTGCCGCCGACCGAGCGGCGCGCGCTCGAGATCCTCGATGCGCGCGAGACCTGGACGCGCAGCGAGATCCGCCGGCAGTACAAGAGCCTCGTGAAGGACCTCCATCCCGACCTGCAGGGCGGGAGCCGCGCCGACGAGGAGCGGCTGCAGGAGGTGGTCTGGGCGTGGGATCAGATCAAGGACAGCCGCAACTTCCGCGACTGACCCCGAGGTGTGGGGTGCGGGCCGGGGGCGCTGCCCCCGGACCCCCGGGGTATTTGGGCCAAGATGAGGAGGCGGGCGACGGGTTGCGGGGCCTCGGGCGCGCGTGCCGGGTTTTCGGGGGGGCGGCGGGGTGTGGGGCCGGGATCGCGCGTGGCGCGCATCTTGCGCGACCCGTGCGGATGGTTCAAGAGGGGGGCGATTTTCCAAGCCCCGTGGATGCGCCATGACCGAAGCCGCTGCCAGACCGACCGAGGAGATCGTCGTGCGCGACGTCTTCGGGATCGACACCGAGATGAAGGTCAAGGGGTTCGCGGAGCGCAGCGACCGCGTGCCGGAGGTCGATCCGACCTACAAGTTCGACCCGGACACGACGCTCGCGATCCTCGCGGGCTTTGCCTACAACCGCCGGGTGATGATCCAGGGCTATCACGGCACCGGCAAGTCGACCCATATCGAGCAGGTGGCGGCGCGGCTCAACTGGCCTTGCGTGCGGGTCAATCTCGACAGCCACATCAGCCGGATCGACCTGATCGGCAAGGATGCGATCCGGCTGGTCGAGGGGCGGCAGGTGACGGTGTTCCAGGAGGGCATCCTGCCCTGGGCTGTCCAGCGTCCCATGGCACTTGTCTTTGACGAATACGACGCGGGGCGGGCGGATGTGATGTTCGTGATCCAGCGCGTGCTCGAGACGGATGGCAAGCTCACGCTGCTTGACCAGAACGAGGTGATCACGCCGCATCCCTCGTTCAGGCTTTTCGCAACGGCGAATACGATCGGTCTCGGCGACACATCGGGCCTGTATCACGGCACGCAGCAGATCAACCAGGGGCAGATGGACCGCTGGAGCCTCGTGGCGACGCTCAACTATCTCAGCCATGATGCGGAGGTGGCGATCGTGCTCTCGAAGGCGCCGCAATACAACACCGCCGAGGGGCGGCGCACGATCGGGCATATGGTGACGGTCGCCGATCTGACGCGGACGGCCTTCATGAACGGCGATCTCTCGACGGTGATGAGCCCGCGCACGGTGATCGCCTGGGCGCAGAACGCGCTCATCTTCCGCAATGTGGGCTATGCGTTCCGGCTGACCTTCCTCAACAAATGCGACGAGCTCGAGCGGCAGACGGTGGCGGAGTTCTATCAGCGGCTCTTTGCCGAGGAGCTGCCCGAGAGTGCGGCGAGCAAGGCGATGCGCTAGGGGCCGGGGCCGGGCATGAAACCCGCGGACAACCCCGCCGATCCGTTCAAGAAGGCGCTTGCGGAGGCGACGAAGACGCTTGCCGATGACGGCGAGGTGAGCGTCACCTTCTCGGTCGATCCGCCGGGGATGTCGGCCGACACGATCCGCCTGCCGCAGGTCAGCCGGCGGATGACGCGCGAGGAGGTGCTGCTCGCGCGCGGGACGGCGGATGCGCTGGCGCTGAAGCGGCGCCATCACGACGGGGCGACGTTTGCGCGCTATGCGCCGCAGGGGGCGCTCGCGCGCGAGATCTACGAGGCGATGGAGACGGCGCGCTGCGAGGCGATCGGGGCGCGCACCATGCCGGGGACCGCGGGCAACATCGATGCGCGCATCGCGCATGAAGCCGAGCGCAAGGGCTATGCCCAGGCCGCGCAGGCGGCGGATGTGCCGCTGCCGGTCGCGGCGGGTTATCTCGTGCGCCAGATCGCGACGGGGCGGACGCTGCCCGCGGGCGCGCAGAAGGCGGCCGAGCTCTGGCGCGGCTTTGTCGAGGAACAGGCGGGCGGGACGCTCGAGGGGGTGGGTGGCGCGCTCGACGATCAGGCGGCGTTTGCGCGGCTCGCGCGGCGGGTGATCGCGGACCTCGGCTATGGCGACCAGCTTGGCGAGGACCCCGACGCCGAGGACGCCGACGAGGAGGGCGCCCAATCCGAGAGTGACGAGGAGGCCCCCGACAGCGCCGGCGAGGACCAGTCCGAGGCCGAGGAGACCGAGGCCGAGAGCGATGCGAGCGAGGAGGAGACGCAGGACGCCCGGCAGGCGCGCGTCGCCTCGGACGATCTCTCGGACGACGAGGCCGAGGAGACGACCGAGGCGCCCGAGGCCGATGCGCCAGACGAGCCGCCTCGCCCTGCGCCCCATTCGGACGCGGACCCCGCCTATCGCGCCTTTGCGAACCAGTTCGACGAGGAGATCCGCGCCGAGGATCTGGCAGAGCCGGCCGAGCTCGAACGGCTGCGCGCCTATCTCGACCAGCAGCTCGAACCGCTCAAGGGTGCCGTCAGCCGGCTTGCCAACAAGCTTCAGCGCCGGCTTCAGGCCCAGCAGAACCGCAGTTGGGAGTTCGACCGCGAGGAAGGCATCCTCGATGCCGGGCGGCTCGCGCGGGTCGTGGCCAATCCGACGACGCCGTTGTCGTTCAAGATCGAGAAGGACACCGAGTTTCGCGACACGGTGGTGACGCTGCTTTTGGACAATTCGGGCTCGATGCGCGGCCGGCCGATCTCGATCGCCGCGATCTGCGCCGATGTGCTTGCCCGCACGCTCGAGCGCTGCCAGGTCAAGGTCGAGATCCTCGGCTTCACCACCCGCGCCTGGAAGGGCGGGCAGGCGCGCGAGAAATGGCTGAAGGACGGCAAGCTCGGCATCAAGGTCGTGCACGTTGATCCGTTCTTCAATTCCTCGGCGCAGTTCCTGCCGGGCAAATGGTTTGCGCCGAAGCCGACCACCTCCGTCGCCATGGCCATGGCCATCGCCGTCGTCGCGGCGACGACAGACGCGCCGAGCGTCGGTGCGTGCGCCGGACGCGCGCGCGGCGCGTTCGCGCTCCGCGTCGTCGTCGTCGTCATCGTCGTCACCGCTGTCGCGGTCGCGGTCGCCATCGTGACGTGTGTCGCCATCGCGCGCGAATGTGACGCCACTCCTCGCGCGCGCCGTCATGCTCTCGCGCCTATG
>JAUREX010000073.1 GCA_030834485.1 Gemmobacter sp. | reverse complement strand
GTCCGGGCAGGGCGTCGTGAAAGGCCTCGTGGCGCGTCGCATCCCCGAGGTTCGCCGCCCCCTCGGCCGCAAAGGTCGCATCGACCGCGCGCAGGATCGCCTCGGAGGAGCGGAACGAATGATCGAGCGTCAGTTCCCGCAGCGGCGTCTCGGAGGGCGCCATCTGCCGGGCGAAGGCGCGCTGCATGCGGTCGAACGCCGCGAGATCGGCGCCCTGAAAGGAATAGATCGACTGCTTCTTGTCGCCGACGACGAAAAGCGTGCGCGCCGCCCCGTCGCGCGCCCCCGAACCGGCCGTCATCTCCTCGGTCAGCCGCGCGATCACGCGCCATTGCTGGGGGGCGGTGTCCTGCGCCTCGTCGATGAGGATGTGGTCGATCCCGCCGTCGAGGCGATAGAGCACCCATTGCGCCATGGGCGAGGTCTCGATCAGCCGCGCGGCCCCCTCGATGAGATCGTCGAAGTCGAGCCAGCCGCGCCGCGCCTTGTTCTCGGCCAGATGCCCGAGGAAGGCGCGCGCGAAGGCATGAAGCGCGACGCTGCGCGCGGCGCTGCGCAGCGCGATGCGCAGCCGCCGCGCCTCGGCCACCCGGCGCATCAGATCGGCGAGCGGGGCAAAGAGGTCGCGCCGCCCCTCGCGCAGCGCCTTCGTCGGCAGGCTGCCCAGCTTGGGCGCGAAGGGCTCCTGCGCGCTCGCCCCGGTCAGCAGCACATCTTCGAGCGCGCAGAGCTCCGCCATCCCGGGCGCGTCCATCCCGCCGAGGACGGCGCCAAGCGCCGCGGCCGCCTTGCGGTCGTTGGTCGACCCCTCGGCCATTGCCGCGACCGCCGCGCGCAGCATCGCCGCCTCATCGCCGCAAAACGCCGTCGCAAGCACGCGCGCCTCGGTCAGATCGGGGGCGACGCCCAGATGGCGCAGCGCCGCAGCCAGATCGAGCCCCTCGGCAAAGCGGCCGCGATGGCGCGCGATCTGATGCGTGATTGCGCCGAAGTCCTGCGCGGTCAGATCCATCGCCAGCGCATCGACGAGCCCCGCCTCGGGCCCCGAGGCCATCGCCTCGACGATCTCGGCCCGCAGGAGGTCCATCGCCCGGTCATCAGCCTCGGCAAAGAGGGGCGAGACCCCAGCCTCGAGCGGAAAGCGCCGCAGGAGCCCCGCGCAAAAGGCATGGATCGTCTGGATCCTGAGCCCGCCCGGCGTCTCGATCGCGCGCGCGAATAGCCGCCGCGCCTCGGCCAGCCGCTCAGACCCCGCCGCCGATGCCCCGACCTCAACCCCGAGCCCCTCGAGCGCCGCGTGCAGATCGCCATCGCCCAGCATAGCCCATTTCCCGAGCTGGTCGAAAAGGCGGTTCTGCATCTCGGCCGCCGCCGCCTTGGTGTAGGTCAGGCACAGGATGCGCTGCGGCTCGGTCCCCTCGATCAGGAGGCGCGAGACCCGATCGGTCAGCACCCGCGTCTTGCCCGACCCCGCATTGGCCGACAGCCAGGTCGAGGCTGCCGGATCGGCCGCGAGGATCTGGCGCGCTGCGGCGGGATGCGGCGTCATCTCCGGCCCTCCCCGACGGGCAGCCGCTCGGGCGCGTCGGCGATGTCCCATTCGCCGTGGCGCGACAGCCCGTCGTAATCGCCCCGCCGCGCATCGCGTTCCATCGCCCGGCGCGCGGTATAGCCCTGCCCGGCCACCCCATAGGCCCCGAGCAGCACGCCAAGCTCGCGCCACACCTCGGCCAGCGCGCCGGCGTCGGTCGCGATCAGCGCCCCTTCGCCCCCGTCCGAGAACGAGACATAGCCATAGCCCGCAACCTCGAGCGGCCCGGGCGGGTCGAACGCGCCCTGCGCCGCCATCGCCGCAAGCAGCGGGAGTTGCTTGTCAAAGGCCGCCTGCTGCGCCGGGGTGGGGGCGCCCCCTGATTTGTAGTCGGTCACGATCGCGCCCCGCCCCGCCACGATGTCGATCCGATCGGGCCTGCCCGTCAGCCTGACGCCCGTCGCGCCGACCTCGAGCGTGCCCTTCGTCTCGATGATCGCGGGCGCGCCGCCAAGCGCGCGGTCATGCGCGACGATGCCCGCCGCCGCCCGCGCGATCCGCGCGAGCCACAGGCTCTGCGCCGAGGGCCAGGGCACCTCATCGGCCAGCACGGCGCGCGCCAGCGTCACCAGCCGCGCCTCGGCCGCATCGGCGGTTTCGCCTGCGACGCGCGCGCGCAGGAACTCCTCGACGATGCGGTGCAGCACGATCCCGCGCAAAAGCGCATCCGGCTCGGGCCGCAGCGGGTCGAGCGGGCGCAGCCGCAGCACATGGCGGGCATAGATCGCATAGGGATCGCGGATCAGCGTCGCGATCTCGGTCACCGACAGATGCCGCGGCCGCACCGCGACGGGCGGGCAGGGCGAGGGCCGGCGCGCCCGCGCCACAGGCGCCGCCGGCGCCTCGAGCGTCGCGGCCAGCGCAAGCCAGCCGCGCCCCCGCCCCCGCATGGCCTCGAGCGCGGCCTTGCCGCCCCCCGCCTCCATCCCGCCCAGCAGGTTCGTCAGCCGGTTCAGCCAGCGCGAGGGCACGGTCTGCGCCTCGGCGTCGCGCACCGCCCGCGTCAGCACGACCTCGGGCGCGGCCACGGCAAGTGTGAAGTCATGCGCCGCAAGCCCGATCCGCCGCTCGGGCGGCAGAAGGCCCGCCGCCACCCGCATCGGGCGGTTGAGCCACGGGTCGGGCGGGGGCAGCGTCGGCCACACCCCTTCGTTGAGGCCCCCGAGCACGACCAGATCCGCGGTCTCGACCCGCGCCTCGCGCGTGCCCCGGATCGCGACGCGCGCATGCGCCGCGACCGTCTCGCGCACCGATTCGCCCCCGAGGATGTCCGCGACCAGCCGCGCGTGATCCTCGGCCGTCATCGCGCCCGCGGCATCCGCCTCGGCCCCGAGCCGCGCGAGGGCGGCCTCGGCCGCGATGCCCGCGGGCCCCTCCCAGAGCGGCGCGGGCGTGCCGTCGGGCCCAGCCGCGAGCGTCTCGACCAGCGCCCGATGCGCCGCGACATGCTGCCCGAGCGGCAGCGCCGCGCCTGCCGCGTCGGACCCCGCGGCCGCGAGGATACCGCCCAGCCAGCCCGCCCATTCGGCCGCCCCCTCGGCCCCGATCGCGCCCCCATCCACAAGCGCGCCCACCGCCGCCGCGATCGACCCGGCATCGGGAAAGACCGGCCCCCGCGCCCTCAGCCGCGCCTCGAGCGCGCGCGTCCGCGCCAGATGATCGCCCCGCCCCGCGCCCGCATGGACGAGCGGATGGCGCAGGAGCACCAGCAGCTCGAGCAACCCCGCCCGCCGGCAGCGCCAGTCGGCGGCATGGCGCAAAAGGCGCCCGGGCGCGGTCTGGTTCAAGGGCTCGCCCGCGCTGTCGTCGGGCACGATCCGCCAGCGGTCGAGCGCGGCCGTCACCTGCCGCGCCAGCATCCGGTCGGGCGTCACCAGCGCCGCGCGCAACCCGCGCGCCACCGCCTCGCGCAGGACGAGCGCGATCGCGCCCGCCTCGGCGCGGGGCGACGGCGCCTCGATCAGCGTCATCCGCCGCGTCGCCACCCCCGCATCGCCGAGGCCCGGCGCCTCGGCAAGCCAGCGGTCGGTGACCGGCGCTGGGCGCAGCGCCACCGCGATCAGCCGGTTGCGCGCCGGATCGGGGGGGGCGGCATCGGTCCAGCGCGCCACCTCGGCCTCCGTCATCCCGACCCGGTCCAGCAGCCGGCGCGCCCGCGTCTGCGGATGATCCTCGGCCCCGATCCGGTCGTCGAGCGCGGCCCAGGCCTCTGTCGGCATCTCGAAATCGAAGCCCGGCAGGATCACCGCGCCGCGCGCGAGGCGCGCCACCCCCGCCATCAGCAGCGCGGTGGCCCCGCGCGACCCGGTAGAGCCCGCGACGATCACCGGCGCGCCCGGCGGCCGCGCGGCCCAGCCCGCGATCAGCGCCTCGATCGCCGCGCGCTGGCGCGTGCCGGGATCGGGCGCGCCCGCCGCCCGCCGCACCTCGGCCACGATCCCGAGGAAGGCCTGCGCGCGCGCCCAATGCGCCGCATGGCCCGAGACATCGATCGCCGCGAGCGTCTCGGGCGCCACCCCCTCGCCCGCCATCTCATCCATCAGATCGGCCAAGGCCCGCGCCAGATCGAGCGTCGCGTGGCGCGGCGCGAGGTCGGGCGCGCGCGCGATCAGCCGCTCGATCAGCCGCGCGAGTTCGAGCGTGCGGCGCAGCGGGCTGGTCGCGGGCCCGAGGTCGGTCAGCAGCGGATCGGTGCCGATCTCGGCCACGAGGCGGATGCGGGGCAGAAAGCCCGGCCCGGCCCTGGTCAGCGCGGCGGTGATGCGCTGGCGCATCAGCGCGGTGCTGACGAAGATGCAGATCCCGGCCATCGCCTCGGGCGGCTCTGCGGCCATGCGCGCGCGCAGGCCCGCCGCCACCTCGGCCGCGAAATCGACCCCGGACGGCAGGCCGAAGACGCGCCCCCCCTCAGCCACTCGCGCCCTCCTCGGCGAGGAGCGCCTCGGCCTCGGCGATCCCGCCCGGGTGGCCGACATCGCACCATCCGCCCCGGTGCATGCAGCCAAAGGCGCGCCCCTCGGCGATCAGCGCGTCCCACACGGGCCCCATCGGCCGCGGCCCCTCGGGCAGCGCCGCCAGCACCGCCCCGTCGATGATCTGCGCGCCCAGATAGACCATCGGCCCCTTGCGCGCGATGCGCCCGTCGGGGCCGAGCGCGAAATCCCCCGGCGCCTGCCGCCCCCGCACCGCCCCGAGCGGCGCGAGGCACAAGAGCGCCCCCATCCCCGGCCGCCACGCGCGCGCGAGCGTCCCGAGCGGGTTCTCGCCCGTCCAGACCGCATCGGTGTTGAGGACAAAGACCGGCCCCGGCCCGAGGAGCCCGAGCGCCGCCCGCACCCCGCCCGCCGTGTCGAGGATCTCGGGCGCCTCGTAGGAAAGCGCGACATCGGCCCGCCCGGCCAGATGGCGCGCGAGCGGCTCGGGCCGCCAGTGCAGGTTCACGACCTTGCGCCCGATCCCCGCCCCGTCCCCGAGTGCGAGCGCATGATCGATGAGGGGGCGCCCCGCGACCTCGATCATCGCCTTCGGCCGGTCGGCCGTCAGCGCGCCCATCCGCGTGCCGAAGCCCGCGGCCATCAGCATCAGCGCGGCGGGGCGGGCGTGCATCGGTCTCTGATCGCGCTCAGGACGGCATCGGAGGGTTCGGGCAGCGTCGCCGCCACGACACGCGCGAGCGGCCCGAGCCCCGGCTCGGCGAGGTTGCGCTGCAACTGCCCCCAGACGCGCGGGATCAGCCGCAGATACCCCGGCTTGCCGTCGCGCAGCCAGAGCCGCGCAAAGACGCCGATGATGCGCAGCGCCCGCTGCGCCCCGAGTGCAGCACATGCGCGCAAGAGCGCGCCATGCTCGCGCCCCGTCGCGGCGGCAAAGCGCAGGACCATCGCGGCGGCCGTCTCGGGCGCCACATCGCGCCGCGCATCCTGCACGAGCGATACGAGGTCATATCCCGCCTGCCCCATCTCGGCGTTCTGGAAATCGAGGAGGCCCACGCGCGCAAGGCCTTCCCGCCCCGGCAGCCAGATCAGGTTCTCGGCGTGATAGTCGCGCAGCACCACGACCGCGCGCGGCTCCGCCACCGCCGCCAGCGCCTCGGCGACCGCGCGCCCGAGCGGCGCGGGGTCCTGCGCCGCACCCGCCGCCCGCGCATACCATTCGACCGCAAGGCACGACGCCCGCGACATCTCGGCCACGCCCCAGTCGGGCAGGCCGGGCGGTGCGGCTGCCGCCTGCAGATGCGCGAGCACATCGATCGCGGGGCCATAGATCGGCGCCTCTGCCATCGTCCCCGCCGCAAGGATGCGCGCATAGAGATCGTCGCCCAGATCCTCGAGCATGAGGAGGCCCCCCCCGCGGTCCTCGGCGAGGATCTCGGGCGCCGATAGGCCGATCGCGCGCAGATGCCGGGCGATGGCGACGAAGGGGCCCACATCCTCGCCCGACCCGGGCGGGGCGTCCATCAGGATCGCGGTCTGTCCGCCCGCATGGATACGCTCGTACCGGCGCATCGAGGCATCGCCCGCCAGCGCCACCCGCCGCGCCCCGGCCCGCCCGGTCGCGGCGATGAAGGCCGCGATCGCCTCGTCGCGCGACTGCCGGAGCGCGCCCTCAGCCATCCCCGCCCCCCGCCACCGCATCGCGTGGCTCGTGCATGTCCGTCGCGCCCGGCGGCACGGCGAGGTGCCCAAGCCACCGCGGCAAGCAGACCCCCGCCCCGCCGGACCCGTGCCGGATCGCGATCTGCTGATCGCCCCGCGTCATCGCCAAGCCCTCAGCCATCTTCGCCCCCCGCCGCTGCATCGGCCGTTTCAAGCGTCCCCGCCGCCGCACCGGCCGGTTCGGGCAAAACCGTGGCGCGCAGCGGCGCAGCCAGAGACCCAAGCCCCCGCGGCAAGCGGACCTCCGCCCACCGCCCCCCGGCCCCGTCGGGCCCGAGCCGGATCGCGATCGCCCCCTCGCGGTCCGCGGCCGGAAGCCGGTCGGGCCATTCGATCAGGCAGGTCGCCCGCCCCAGCGCCGCCTCGAGGCCAAGCTCGGCCACCTCGGCGGCACCCCCAAGTCGATAGAGATCGGCGTGCCAGATCTCTTCCGCGCCCGCCGCGTAGCTCTGCACGAGGGTGTAGCTCGGCGAGGGCACCTCTTCGATCAGTGCGCCCGCAAGCCCTTGGCGCGCCTGCACGAAAGCGCGCGCCAGCGCGGTCTTGCCGGCCCCGAGCGGCCCTTCGAGCAGGATCGTCGTGCCCGCCGGCACCGCGATCGCCAGCGCGCGCCCGAGGGCGCGTGTCGCGGCCTCGTCGCGCAGGACGAGGCGAAGGGGCTCGGGGTCCGGTTCGTGCATCGCGCCATGATAGGCGAGCGTGGCGGGACTGGCAAAGGGATCCTCGCGCGCCGGCCCCGCCGCCCGGATTACGCCCCCGCGACCAGCCCCCGACTCCACCCGGGGCCCGCCGCGCAGCCCGCATGCCGCACCGCGCCTGCGCGCGCGCGATCAGGGCCCCCGGGGCCCTTTTTCCCCGACGCCGACCACGCGCAGCACCCCCGCCAACGCCCGTCCCGCCGCGGGCGCCCGCTTCGAACCCGCGCCCCCTTTTGGGCGTCGCGCTGCGATCGCTTCGTGACGGACGGCCGAAGCGCCCCTCGCGCATGGGGCAACCGTCTCGCGGCTTTACCCGGCCGTGCCCGCGCAGCGGATCGGCGGGGCCCCTCGGCCAGCGCGCGTGGTCGCTCCTCTCCGCCCACCTTGCCGGAGGGGCGGCTCGCGGACCCGTGCGGGCTGCCTCAGCCCGTGCCGGTCGCGCGGTCGCGGAGCGCCGCTGCGCGGCGTGGCGGGCGCTGGGCGATTGTGGGGGTGCCGTGGCGGGTGTCGAAGCCGATCAGCGTCGCGCCCCCCCTCAGCCCCACGACGCGCAGCCCGAGCGCGCGCCCGTCGAGGAGGCGCAGCTCGGCCGTCCAGCCCTGACGCTCGCCCGTGGCGGCGACGAAGGCACCGATCCGGGGCCAGACGGGATCGGGGGCGCAGCCGGCCTGCCAGAGCCCGAGCAGCGCCTGAAGATCGGCCTGCGGCTGCGCCATCTCCGGCCCCTCGCCCCAGAGCGCCGCGAAGGCCGCGTTCGACATGATCCGCCTGCCGTCCTGATCGAACACCGCGATCGCCTCGTCGAGCGCGTCGATCACGGATTGCGAGACCTCGAGGCTCGCGCGGTCGGTGCGCGAGCGCGCCATCTCGTCGGTGATGTCCTCGATCAGCAGCGCAAGCGCCCCATCGGCCTGCGGCCGCGCCGTCATGCGATAGGTCGTGCCGCCGGGCAGGAGCCATGTCTCCTGCATGTCGCCGGCGTCGGGCGTCGTCTCGAGGGCGGCGATGCGCTGGCGCCAGCCCTTGTAGTCGCGCGGCTCGGGCACCATGCGGCGGTCGCGCATCGCGTCGAACACGGCATAGAGGGTTGGCCGCCCCGACAGGAACTCGGGCGAAAGCTGCGTCAGATCCGACAGCGCGGGGTTGAAGAGCTGGAGCCGCCGCTGCGGATCGAAGATCGCAAGCCCGATCGGCAGATGCGCGAAGGCCCGCGTGAGCGTGAGCAGGAAGGCGCGCATGTTGCCCTCGGCCCGCACGGCGGCGTCGGCGGGCAGGGCAAAGACGATCTCGCCCGCGCCGGCGGGAAAGGCGTGCAGATCGACCCAGACGTCGGTCGTGCCCTCGGCGCGTCCCTTCGGCCCCGCCTCGATCCTGAGGCAGGCCCGGCCGCGCCCGGCCGCCCCCTCGAAGAGCGCGGGCAGCGGCCAGCCCAGCGCCTCTTCCTCGCCCATCTTGCGCGCGACCAGATCGGCATAGGCCGCGTTCGCCCAGAGGATCACGCCCCCCGCCCCCGTCCGCCAGATCGGCAGCGGCGCGCTGTCCGCGATCGCGCGCAGCGACGCGAGTTCCTCATCCTGCGCCCGCTGCGAGAGGGCATCGAGCGCGAGCACCCGCGCCTCGCTGTGCGGATCGCAGAGCGTCAGCCGCATGAGCCCGCCGCGCCATTCCGCAAGGAGCGTGACGGGGTCCGACCCTGTCCCGTCAAGGCGGATGCGCCCGGCCTTGGGCAGATCGGCGAGCGCTGCCTCGAACCCCGGAAAATGCGGCGCGAGATAGGATTGCAGCCGCGCCCAGGCCGACCCGCGCACCGCGACCGATCCCAGAAGTGCGCGCGCGGCCTCGGTCGCATCGACAAGCGATGTCCCGTCGAAGAGGAACACCGTGCCGCCGTCGCGATCGTCGAACACCGAGCGCGCCGCAAGGCCGCTGCGCCGCTGCGCCACGCCGAGGATCGTCAGCGCGGCGAGTGCGGCACCAAGCGCGATCACGAAGACCGACAGCGCGGTGGCAAAGCCCAATTCAACCCCCGGTTACAAATGTGCGACGTGAACAACCTCTAGGATAAACGTTAATCCAAGATTAACCAACCCCCGCGTGGCGCTGCGGGCCGTTTTCCCTTTCGCTTTCTGCGCGCTCAGAGGCGGTTGGCGACGTTCTCGCCCAGGCCGCCCGCCTCGGGCGGGGCCATCTCTTCGATCGGCCAGCTTACCCGCACCACGGCGCCGGGGGGCATGTCGGGGTCGTCGCCATTGGCGAATTCCACCTCGGCGCCGGTCCGTTCCAGCAGCGTCTTGGCGATGAAGAGGCCAAGCCCCATGCCGCCGCTCTCGGCCTCGGGCGGCAGCGACCCCGTGCCGCGCAGGAAGGGCTCACCCAGACGCGGCAAGAGGTTCGGCGCAAAGCCCGGCCCGTCGTCATGGACCATCACGACGATCCGCTCGAGCGTCCAGCTGCCTTCGACGAGGACATTGCTGCGGGCGTGGTCCACCGCATTCTGGATCAGGTTGCGCAGACCGTGGATGATCTCGGGCCGGCGCGGCACGACGGGCTGGCGCGCCGCGCCGCCCGGGTCGGGCTCGAGCACGAAATCGATCCGCCGGCCGCGCGCGGCATGGGGCTCGGCCGCCTCGCGCAGGACCTCGCCGAGGGGGGCGCGGCGCAGGTGCAGATCGTCCTTGCCGACCCGGCCCATGGAATGGAGGATGTCGCGGCAGCGGTCGGCCTGCTCGCCGATCAGGCGGATGTCGTCGTGAAGCTCTGCCAGATCTGCCCGGCCCGCCACCGCACGCGCGAGCTCGCCGCTCACCAGCTTGATCGTGGCGAGGGGGGTGCCCAGTTCATGCGCGGTCGCCGCCACCACGCCCGAGAGGTCTGTCAGCTTCTGCTCGCGCGCGAGCGCCATCTGCGTTGCGCCGAGCGCGCGCGCCATCCCGCGCAACTCGGTCGCGACGCGGTGCGAATAGGCCGACAGGAACACGACGCCAAGCACGATAGAGAGCCAGAAGCCGAGCTCGAAAAGCTGCGGCACCGCGAGGATCACCCCCGCGGTCGTCACCAGCGGCAGGTGCACGAAGGCCACGATCGTCACCAGCACGACCGTCACCACCCCGAGGATGATCGTGCTGCGCAGCCCGAGCGCCGAGGCCGCGATCGTCACCGGCCCCACGATCAGCAGCGCAAACGGATTGTTGAGGCCCCCGGTCAGCGACAGCACGAGCGCAAGCTGCGCCAAGTCCGAGATCAGCGTCAGCACGGCTTCGGCCTCGCTCAGCGCGCGGTTGTCGCGCCGGGTTGCGAGGATCGCGAGATTGGCAAGGATGAGGAGTGCGACCGCCAGCCCGCAGGCCACGAGCGGCAGCGCGATGTCGAAGGCATAGGTCGCGATCACGATCGTCGCGACCTGCGCCGCCGCCGCCACCCAGCGCAGCGCCGCGAGCGTGCGCGGGCGCACCCAGGTGTTGCCGGCCTCGATCTCGAACCCCGTCGCGCCCGCCATCGGCCCCCCCGGGTTGCGGCGGCGGGTCGGGATCGCTACATCGACCCCGACCGCCTCGCGCGATGCTGCCCCAAAGCCGCGCCGAAAGCGACCCCGGATTTGCGCGTCCCAAGGCCCCCAGATGACAAGAACCTACGCGATCCTCGCCGCCGCCGCCGTCGTGATCGGGCTCGGCGCCAGCACGCTCTGGGTGCTCTGGCCCCGGCCGGCCGACCGTTTCGCCCAATGTCGCGAAAGTGTGATCGCCGGCGGGGCGGGTGCGATCGGGGGGCCCTTCGCGCTGACGGGCGCGGACGGCGTGCGGCGCACGGACGCCGACATCATCACCAAGCCCACGCTCCTTTACTTCGGCTATGCCTTCTGCCCCGACGTCTGCCCGATGGACAATGAGCGCAACGCCGAGGCGGTCGATCTCCTCGCGGCGCAGGACCATGACGTGCAGCCCGTGTTCATCTCGGTCGATCCCGCCCGCGACACGCCCGAGGTGCTGGCCGATTTCGCGAAATGGGCGCACCCCAAGATGATCGCGCTGAGCGGGACCGAGGATGAGGTGCGCGCGGCTGCGCGCGCCTATCGCGTCTTTTACAAGGCGCAGGAGGCGGTCGACGATTTCTACCTCGTCGACCATTCGACCTTCACCTATCTGGTGCTGCCCGGCCACGGCTTTGTCGAATTCTTCCGCCGCGAGGCTTCGCCCGCCGAAGTCGCGGAACGCACGGCATGTTTTCTCGACCGGCAATGACCTTATCGCGCGGTTGCATTTGACCTGCGGCATGGCGCCGCCTATCTAGAGGGTCGAGAGCAACTCGTCGAAGGGCGCGGGCATGACTGAAACTGCGCTGCCGGACCTCGGGCCGGATCGGTCGATCCTCCTCGTCGATGACGACGAGGCGTTCCTCAAGCGCCTCGCCAAGGCGCTCGAACGGCGCGGGTTCGAACCCGAGACGGCCGAGACCGTCGCCGACGGCAAGGCCATCGCCGAACGTCGCGCGCCCGCCTATGCGGTCATCGACCTGCGCCTGCAGGATGGCAACGGCCTCGATGTCGTCGAGGTGCTGCACGCCCGCCGGCCCGATTGCCGCGCGATCGTGCTGACGGGCTATGGCGCCATCGCGACCGCGGTCGCGGCGGTGAAGATCGGGGCGGTCGATTACCTCTCCAAGCCCGCCGACGCCGACGACATCACGCGCGCGCTGCTCGCGCAGGGCGATGGCGCGCTGCCGCCGCCCTCGGACAACCCGATGTCGGCCGACCGCGTGCGGTGGGAACACATCCAGCGCGTCTACGAGCAATGCGACCGCAACGGCTGGACCGTGGACGGCCCGCTGCTCGTCGGCGGCTCCGGCGGCTCGGCGCCGGTGTTCGCCTTCCACAGCCTCGCGCGCATCGTGCGGGTGGCGCCGGTCGCCGCCCTGACGCGCGGACGCAACGGCGAGACCATGACCGAGATCGGCTTGTTGCGCGAAGCCGGCGCCGTCGCCTTCAGCGATGCCGACC
>JAUREX010000072.1 GCA_030834485.1 Gemmobacter sp. | reverse complement strand
CAAGGACGGGCTCTGCCTGTCGCAGGGCGGCGGGGGCCTCGTGCGGAACTTTCCCCATGTCGCGGGGATCGATTTCGCGGGCACCGTCTCGGCCTCGAATGATCCGCGCTATGCGCCGGGCGACCGGGTGATCCTGACCGGCTGGCGCGTCGGCGAGGCGCATTGGGGCGGCTATGCCACCCGGGCGCGGGTGCGGGCGGACTGGCTCGTGCGCCTGCCCGAGGGGCTCAGCATGCGCGAGGCGATGGCGATCGGCACCGCCGGGCTGACGGCGATGTTCGCGGTGCAGGCGCTCGAGGCGCACGGGCTGGTGCCGGGGGCGGGCGAGGTGCTGGTGACGGGCGCGGCCGGGGGCGTGGGGTCGGTCGCGACGACGCTGCTTGCCGTGGCTGGCCATGCGGTCGCGGCCGTCACCGGACGGCCCGAGACCGAGGGCTATCTGCGCGCGCTTGGCGCAAGCCGGATCGTGCCGCGCGCCGATCTGGCCGAAACCGTCCGCCGCCCGCTCGAATCCGAGACATGGGCGGGCTGCGTCGATTCGGTCGGGGGCGCGATGCTTGCGCGCATCCTCGGGCAGATGCGCTATCGCGCCTCGGTCGCGGCGGTCGGCAACGCGGGCGGCGTGCAGGTGCCGGCGAACATCATCCCCTTCCTCTTGCGGGGCGTGAACCTGCTCGGGATCGATTCGGTCATGCGCAGCCACGCCGACCGCGTCGTGGCATGGGAGCGGCTCGCGCGCGATCTGCCGCGCGCGGCACTCGCCTCGATGATCGTGCCGGCGCGGCTTGGCGATGTGCCCGAGCTGGCGCGCGCGATCCTTGCGGGCGGGATCCGGGGGCGGGTCGTCGTCGATGTGAACGGCTGAGGGCGCGGATCAGGTGATCGCCTGAAGCCGCTCCTTCGACATGTCGCCGGGCACGATGGTGATCGGGCAGGGCAGGCTGCCCGACTGGCGCGAGAGCTGCGTCACCAGCGGGCCAGGGCCCGATTTCTCTGGGCTCGCGCCGAGGACGAGGACGCCCACCTCGGGGTCGCTCTGGATCTGGGCGAGGATCTCGGCCACGGGCTCGCCCTCGCGGATGACAAGCTCGGGGGCGATGCCCTGCCGCTCGCGCATCCATTTGGCGAAGACCTCGAAATGCACCTCGATGCGCTCGCGCGCCTCGGCCCGCATGAGGTCGGCAACCCCGATCCAGTGCTGATACTCCTCGGGCGGGATCACCGACAGGATCTGCACCCCGCCACCCGTGCGTGCCGCCCGCATGGCGGCGAATCGCATGGCGTTGAGGCATTCGCGGCTGTCGTCGAGGATGACGAGGAACTTGCGCATCTGGACCCTCCGGGGGGCGACATTGCCCCAAGCGGCCGCCCGAGGCAACGCCCGCCCGTGCCCGGCGCGCGGCTTTCCGCCGCCCCGCGCGTGGTCCTGCCGCGCGATGCGGCGGGCGGGCGCGGGGGTGGATGGAAAGCGGGCGGTGGCCCGACAGGGTGCGCGCCTCAGACCCGCGGGCCCGACAGCGCCCAGTCCCAATAGAGATCGCGTACCCGCCGCGTCATGGGGCCGGGCGCGGGATAGCGGCGATCTTCGAAGGCCGCGACCGCGGTGACCTTGGCGAAATTGCCCGACAGGAACACCTCATCGGCGGCCGCGACATCCTCGAAGCCGAGCACCGTCTCGATGACCTCGACCCCATCGGCGCGCAGGTTGGCGATGTGGCGCGCGCGCGTGATCCCGGCAAGAAAGGTGCCGTTCGGGATCGGCGTCAGCACGACGCCGTCGCGCACGATGAAGACATTCGCGGTCGCGCTCTCGGCGACATTGCCCATCGCGTCGGCCACGAGCGCATTGCCAAAGCCCTTCGCGCGCGCCTCGGTCAGCATCCGCGCGTTGTTGGGATAAAGGCAGCCCGCCTTGGCGTTGCACACCGCATCCTCGAGGACGGGGCGGCGAAAGCGCGTCCGCGTCAGGGTCGTCGGCCGCTCGAAATCGGGCAGCGCGACCTCCTCGAGGCAGAGCGCGAACCCCGTCTGGCCGCGTGCCGGCGCGATGCCGAGGTCCGAGCCCGCGATCGCCCAATACATCGGCCGGACATAGACGGCCGCGCCCGGGCCATAGGGGCGCAACCCCTCGCGCGCGAGGTCGGCCATCGCCTCGGCCGTCATGGTCGGATCGATCATCAGCGCATCGGCCGAGTGGTTGACGCGCGCGCAATGCGCCTCGAGGTCGGGGACCACACCCTGAAACATGCGCGCGCCGTCAAAGACGCTCGAGCCCTGCCAGATCCCGTGGTCGGCCGCGCGCATCACGGCCGGGTCGCCCTCGTGCCAGCGGCCCTCGAAATAGGTGCGGATATTGGTGCCGAATGCCATGTTTGCGCCCCTTTCGCGTCTGTGGCTGCCGACGTCGCCGCGGTCAGCCGCGTCGGGCGAAGGCCTCGATCTGGTCGCGCAGCGGATCGAGCCTGTAGCCGAAGCGGGCGGGGATGGCGATCAGCTCATCAGTCGGGCGGCGGCCGGCATTGGCGAAGGCCCAGACGACCGAACAGCGGTTGCCGCTCGCGCAATAGGCGAAGACCGGCCCGCCCGCCGCGGCCATCGCCTCGGCCTGGCGGGCGATGTTGTCGGCCGTCATGCCGCCCGAGATCACGGGGTTGTCGATGAAGGCCATCCCCGCCGCCTCGACCGCCGCGCGCACGCGGGCGGCGTGCAGGTCGGGCGGGATCTCGGGGTCGGGGCGGTTGCAGATCACCGCGACGAAGCCCGCCGCGCGGATCGCGACCGCATCCTCGGGCGCGATCTGGGGGCTGACGGCGTAATCCTCGGTCAGGCGGCGTATCTCCATCCCTCTCCCCTCAGGCGGGCTGCATCCGGTCGAGCCGCGCCCGGATCGGGGGTGCCGCGAGCATCCCCGCCGCCATCGCGACGACAAAGACAATCCCGCCCGTGCCGCCGAATGTCAACGACGCGAGCGCCGGGCCCGGGCAGAGCCCTGCCAGTGCCCAGCCCGCCCCGAAAACGGTCGAGCCGATGATGAGGTTGCGCCCCGGCCGCGCCTCGCCCTCGGTCATGAGCGGCAGTGGCCCGCCCAGCACCGCGACCTTGCGCCGTTCGGCCACCCGCCAGGCGATCGCCATCGGCACGATCGCGCCGCCGAGCACGAAGGCCAGCGTCGGGTTCCAATCGCCGAAGACGTCGAGCCATCCTTGCACTTTGGTAGTATCAACCATTCCGGACACGAGAAGCCCCGCCCCGAACAGCCCCCCCGCCACCAGCGCCGACAGAAGCCGCAGCATCAGATCACCCCCAGCACATGACGGGCGAGCGCCATCACGAGCGCCCCGCCCAGCAGATAGAACACCGTCGCCACGATCCCGCGCAGCGACAGCCGCGAGATCCCGCACACCCCATGCCCCGAGGTGCAGCCATTCGCGAGCCGCGTCCCGACCCCCACGAGCAGCCCCGCCACGATCACGACGGCGAGGTTCGAAGTGATATGCGTCTCGACAGTCTCATAGAGCGGCACGACGAGCATCGGCACAAGCACGAGCCCCGCGAGGAAGGCCGCGCGCTCGGTGCCACCCTCCCAGCCCGAGCGGTCGACGAGGCCGCCGATGATGCCCGAGGCACCCATGATGCGCCCGTTCACGAGCAGATAGAGCGCGGCTGCGCTGCCAATCATGAGGCCGCCGACAAGGCCCCAGATCCAGTCCTGTTCGATCATTTTCTTTCCCTGTCCTGAATTGGCGCGCCCCGACCGGCGGCGCCCCCTGGTCCGCTCAGATCCCGTTGACCGGCACCTTGAGATAGCTCACCCCATTGTCCTCCGGCGGGGGCATCTGGCCCGCGCGCATGTTGACCTGCAGCGAGGGGATGATGAGGCGCGGCATCGCGAGGGTCGCATCGCGCGTCGTGCGCATCTTGACGAAATCCTCGCGCGAGCGGCCGGCGCCGACATGGACGTTGCGCGCCTTCTGCTCGCCCACGGTGCTCTCCCAGGCATAGACGTCGCGCCCGGGCGCCTTGTAGTCGTGGCCGACGAAGATGCGCGTGGCGTCGGGCAGGCGCAGGATCTTCTGCACGCTGTCGAACATCGTCTCGGCCGAGCCGCCGGGGAAATCGCAGCGCGCCGTGCCGAAATCGGGCATAAAGAGCGTATCACCCACAAAGGCCGCATCGCCGATGACATAGGTCAGGCAGGCGGGCGTGTGGCCGGGCGTGTGCAGCACATCGCCCCGCATCTGCCCGATGTGAAGGCTGTCACCCTCGGTAAAGAGGCGGTCGAACTGGCTGCCGTCGCGCTGGAACTCTGTGCCTTCGTTGAAGATCTTGCCGAAGGTGTCCTGCACGACCCTGATCTTCTCGCCGATGCCGATCTTGCCGCCCAGACGCTGCTGGATGTAGGGCGCGGCCGAGAGGTGGTCGGCGTGGACATGCGTCTCGAGGATCCAGTGCAGTTCGAGCCCCTCGGCCTCGATGAAGGCGATCACGGCATCGGCCGAGCGCGTGTCGGTCCGCCCCGAGGCGTAATCGAAGTCGAGCACCGAATCGACGACGGCGCAGGCGCGGCCCTCGGGCTCGCGCACGACATAGGAGATGGTGTTGGTGGCTTCGTCGAAGAAGGCGTTGACGATGGGGGTCATGGCGGGAATCCTCCGTTTGAGAGATGATAGCGCAGCCTTCGTCATATTTCAAGAATTGAATGTGAAAGCGCGCGTCGGGTTGACCTGCGTCAAGGCCGCGCACGCGCTCTGCGCCCATGCTCTGCCGTGACATCGACAGGGACGGAGGGGGGAATGGACGATCTGGCCGCACGCAAGGCACAGCTCGAGGGGCGGCGCGCAGAGCTTGTCGCGCGCATGGCGGGGATAGAGACCGCCCTTCACGAGCACGAGACCCGCGACTGGGAAGAGATGGCGACCGAGCGCGAGGATGACGAGATGCTCGAGGCGCTCGGGTATTCGGGCGCGCGCGAGGTGCGCCAGATCGATGCCGCGCTGGAGCGGATCGAGGATGGCGAATACGGGCTTTGCGCGCGCTGCGGCAGCGCGATCTCGGCCGAGCGGCTCGATCTCCTGCCGGCGACGCCCTTTTGCAAGCGGTGCGCGGAATGACGCCGCGCGGTGCGGGGGGATGGCCGCTCAACCGGTTGCACGCCGAGTTGATCGGGCTCTTCGCGGTCCTGCCGGTCTCGCGGCCCGGCGGGACCGGCGCGCCCCTAGCCGAGCGAGATGCCCGCGATGACCGCCATGAGGCCAAGGACCGATAGGCCGAGCGCGCCGAGGTTCATCGCCACGATCCGCTGCAGACGCGCCCGCAGCGCGGCCTCATCGAGGCCCTCGCGCCTGGCGCGGATCACGAGGCGGATGCACCACAAGATGCCGCCAAGGCCCACAAGCGTGAGCGCGCTGCCGCCCCAGATCAACGCCGCCATCGCCGCCCCCCTCATGGCCTAGCCCCGCGCTCGATAGGTCGCGGGGCGCATGGGTGCAAGGGTTGCCGGCGAGTGGACAAAGGCCGGGGGTTGTGAAGGGCGCGCGGCGCCGCTAGGCACGCCCAAACCCTGAGCGAGGCAGACATGACCGCCAATCCCGAAGCCCATGGCATCGCCGCCGAAGAGTTGCGCCAGTTCGTCGAGCGTTTCGAGCAGCTCGAATCCGAAAAGGCCGACATCGCCCAGCAGCAGAAGGATCTGATGGCCGAGGCCAAGGGGCGCGGCTATGACACGCGCGCCATGCGCAAGATCATCACCCTGCGCCGGCGCAAGCCCGACGACATCGCCGAGGAAGAGGCGATCCTCGATCTCTACAAGGCCGCCCTCGGGATGGCCTGACCCTCAGGATGAAACCTGCTCGCGCAGCACCGCGACCGTCAGCGCCAGCATGAGGTAGATCCCGAGAAAGATCAGGAAGGCAATGGCGGTATTCTCGAAGACGCGCGGATAGGCGGCCTCGTCGGCCGGCAAGGGGTTCACGCTGACCGAGAGATAGCGGACCTGCCGGTTGGCTTCGATCCGCGCCTGTTCGCGCGCCTGCATCGCCTCGCGCAGCATCTCCTGCCGGGTGTCGAGTTCGGCCTCGGCGATCATCATCTCGCCCTGGATCCGCGCAAGCGACAGCCCGACATCGTCGGCATCAATGAGCCGCGCGCGCAGCGCCTCGATCTCGGCCTCGAGCCGGTCGATCCGCTGGCCGAGTGCCGCGACGCGGGCGGCATTGGGGCTCGGGTTCGACAGGATCTGCTGCAGACCGAGCCTGTCATCGGTCAGTTCGCGCTCGAGCGTCGAGATCTTGGTGTTCACGATCTCGATCTCGTCGCGGCCCGACATGGTGCGAAAGCGTTCCTGAAGGCCGATCAGGCGCTCGCGCGCCGCAAAGAGCTTGGCCTCGGCCTCGGCGAGGCTTTCCTCGGCGCCCGCCATCTGGTCGGTCCGCAGCCGCTGCGAGAGGGTATCGACCCGCTCTTCGGCATAGCCGAGCAGCGCCTGCGACCAGGCGGTCGCGAGCATCGGATCGGGGGCGCGCACCTCGAGCTTGACGATCCCCTCGGTCGGGTCGAAGCCGATGCGGACCTGACGGCTGTAGGTGCGAAACATCTCCTCGATGCCCGCATCGGGCGCGAGGCGCAGGATCGGGTCGATCCCGGGGGCCGAGAAGGCGGCCGCGAAGCCCGCATCGGCGTCAAGCCGCAGCATCGCGCCCCGCGACATGAGATAGCCCTGCACCGTCATCGCATCCTGCGCCGTCGCCATGGGCGAGGTCTGGAGCAGGCTGCCGCCGCGCGCGCTCGGGGCGTCGGCCTGCTGGATGACGAATTCGCTCTTGCTCGCATAGAGGGGTGTCGCGACGGCGGTGTAGTAATAGGCCATCAGGATCGTCGGCAGCACGACGAAGACCACGAGGCGCACCGCGAGCGCGATCAGCCGGCGGCGGCGGCGGCGCAGGATGTCGCGCTGGATCTCGAGGATCTCGAGCGCGCCCGACTGGGGCGTGTGCACGGGCGGCGGCCCCTCGGGCGGCTTGCCCTCGAGCTCGCGCCCGGCCGTGTCGATCCGCGCGAGCGCCTTGCCCGCGACCCTGCCCGCATCCTTCGCGGCATCGCGCGCCTTTTCCGCCACGAGCCCGAGGACGCTGCTGCGCGAAAAGGGATCGATCCCCGCCTCGCGCAGGCGATAGACGGCCTCGATGTCGCTCGCGGCCGCGATGCCGCGCTTTTGCGCGATGCGGCGGGCG
Organism: Gemmobacter sp.; assembly: GCA_030834485.1. Taxonomy (GTDB): domain Bacteria; phylum Pseudomonadota; class Alphaproteobacteria; order Rhodobacterales; family Rhodobacteraceae; genus JAUREX01. Next base: position 5,108 of record JAUREX010000072.1, on the reverse strand, counting down.
AGCCGCAGCCGCTGGGGGCTGAGGCCCTCGGCCTCGATCGCGCGCAGCGCCTCGGGCGGGGGATCGGCGGGCGGCGGATCGGCGGGGCGGGGCCGCGCGGCGGCGGCCGTCGGGAAGGGCTCGGGGCCGAAGCCGTCCTCGACCGGGGGTTCGGGGGCGGGTGCGCGCGGGGGCGGGGCCGCGCCCTCGGCAGGCGTGCGCGCGGCGGCCGGGGGTGGCTCTGGCGCAGGGGCGGCGGCAGCCGCGGGCGGCGCATCGCCAGCCTGCGCATCGCCAGCCTGCGCGGCGCCCGCCTCGGCCGGATCTTGCGGCGTGCCCGCGCCGATGCCCTCGGCCCCGCCGACGGGGATGCGATAGCGCCGCGCGCGCGGATTAGGTGTCTGGGACATAATCATACATCCGGCGCGCTTCCTCGAGCGTTTCGAACATGTGCAGCTTGCCGTCCTTGAGGACCGCCGCCGTGCGACAGAATTTCTCGAGCGTCTGCGCCTGGTGCGAGACGACGACGACGGTCGCCTTCTCGAGCCGCTCGCGCAGGATCCAGCTTGCCCGGCGGTTGAACGAGGCATCCGCACTCGAGGGCATCCCCTCGTCGATGAGGTAGATGTCGAACTCCATCGCGAGCAGCAGCGCGAATGAAAAGCGCGCCCGCATCCCCGCGCTGTAGGTCGAGAGCGGCATCTCGAAATATTCCTCGATGTCGCACAGCCAGCGCGTGAACGCCTCGACATAGTCGGGATCGAGGCCATAGAGGCGGGCGATGTAGCGCGCATTCTCGCGCGCGTTGTGGCGCTGCACCACGCCCCCCATGAAGCCGAGCGGGAAGGAGATGCGGCTTGCGCGCGTGATCTCGCCCTCGTCGGGCTTTTCGAGGCCGGCCATCATGTTGATGATGGTTGTCTTGCCCGTGCCGTTCGGGGCAAGGATGCCGAGCGAGTTGCCGAGTTCGACCCGGAATGTCGCCCGATCGAGGATGATCTTGCGCCGCTCGCCCGTCCAGAAGGATTTGCTCACGTTGCGAAACTCGATCACCTGCAAACCTTTGAACCAATTGGACCGGACAATGGGGCGGGGGCGTCATGCTTCCCGATAGGCAAGGCGGGTTAACAAATCATGCCCACTATGCCCCGGAACGGGCCGCCGATGCAATCGGGCGAGGGCGCGCATGACCGGCGCGGCCACGCCGCTCGACCGGGCGCATGCCGCGATGACGGCCGCGCCGGACAACGAGGCGCCGCGGCGGGCCTATCTTGCGCTGCTGGCCGGGCACGAATTGCTGATCGCGCTCCGCGACGACGGGGCTAAAGGGGCGGTCGAGCCCGAAAGCGTCGAGATCGAGGGCACGACCTTCGTCATCGCCCATGACGGCGATGCGCGGCTGACGGCGGGGCGGCAGGGCGCGGTTGCGCGCCTTGCGGCCACGGGGGCCGAGATCGCGCGGCTTCTTGCGCCGCAGGGGCTTGGCCTCATCCTCAACCCCGGCGCGCCCGAGGTGGCCTTCGTGCTCGACCCCGAGGGCGTGCGCTGGCTCGCGGCCGAGGCGGGGGAGCCGCCCCGGGCGCAAGCGCGCCCGCTCGGCGCCTTCGGCCCGCCGGCGATCGCCTCGCCCGCGGCGCTCGCGGCGCTCGATGCGCGCCTGGCCGAGGCCGGCGCGCTCGTGCGGCGCGCCGCGCTGGCGGGCGCGCGCGACGCCGAGGGTCTGCCCACGCTCGTGCTCGCGCTTGCGGGCGTGCCGGCCGAGGCGGAGGCGGGGCTGGCCGAGGGGCTCGGCGCGCTCCTGCGGCTTGCGGGCGCGCAAGGGGCGCGCGCCGACATCCTCTTTCTGCCCGAGGCGGGGCCCGAGTTCGCCGCGATCGCGGCCGCCGGCCTCGTGTTCGAGCCGCCCGCCCCCGCGGCACCCGCCCCGCCCGGCACCGCAGGACCGCCGAGGCTGCGGTGCTGACTGGGGTATCTATATACCCCACATGGCAAATCCCTGATTTCTCGCGCTCTCCGGGCGGATTCGGTGCTTGACTGGCGTGCGAAAGCCGCTAGAAAGCGCCTCGCAACCGGGGCCCTCGCGCCCCGCTCACGACAGGGCACAGCATGAAAACCTTCACCGCCACCCCGGCGGACATCGTCAAGAAGTGGATCCTCGTCGATGCCGAAGGCGTCGTGCTGGGCCGCCTCGCTGCCGAAGTCGCCAAGATCCTGCGCGGCAAGCACAAGCCGACCTTCACGCCCCACATGGACATGGGCGACAACGTGATCATCGTGAACGCCGACAAGGTGCAGATGACGGGCAAGAAGCGCGACGACAAGCTCTATTACTGGCACACCGGCTATCCGGGCGGGATCAAGCACCGCACCGCGCGCCAGATCCTCGAAGGCGCCCACCCCGAGCGCGTCGTCGAAAAGGCGGTTGAGCGGATGATCTCGCGCAATCGTCTCGGCCGCCAGCAGATGTCGAACCTGCGCGTCTATGCCGGCGCCGAGCATCCCCACGTCGCCCAGTCGCCCGAGGTGCTCGACATCAAGGCGATGAACCCGAAGAACAGCCGGAGCGCATGAGCATGGCCGACCTCAGATCCCTCGATTCGCTCAAGGCCTCGGTCGGCGCCGTCGAAGCGCCCGCCGCAGCACCTCGCACGCCCGTGCGCGACAGCCTCGGACGCTCCTACGCGACCGGCAAGCGCAAGGACGCCGTCGCCCGCGTCTGGATCAAGCCGGGCTCGGGCCGCGTCACCGTGAACGGCAAGGAGATGGCCGCCTATTTCGCGCGTCCCGTGCTCCAGATGATCCTGCGCCAGCCCTTCCAGATCGCCGGCGTCGACGGCCAGTTCGACGTGATGGCGACGGTCGAAGGCGGCGGCCTCTCGGGTCAGGCCGGTGCGCTCAAGCACGGCATCTCGAAGGCGCTGCAACTCTATGAGCCGGCGCTGCGCGCGCCCCTCAAGGCGGCGGGCTTCCTCACCCGCGACAGCCGGACGGTCGAGCGCAAGAAATACGGCCGGCGCAAGGCCCGCCGCAGCTTCCAGTTCTCCAAGCGCTGACGCCGCGCTTCTTCGGAACGAAATCAGGGGCCTGCGAGAAATCGCGGGCCCTTTTCGCATCTCTGCGGCACGCGTCCCAAGCCGGCTGCGGGAGACCTGGGCGGAAACCCTCTCCCTTGCGTGACGGCGCGCAAGCCCTCTGCGGGTTTGGTGTTGAGGCAGGGGGCGATTGCGGCAGATTGGGGCCGAGCCCCCGGCAACCCGCAACACGAAGGTGCACCATGCGACCCAAGCGAACCCTGATGATCAACTCCGCGCTCGGCTGGCTGGCCGGGGCGACGGGGCCGGCGGCGGCGGACCCCGTGGCCTATCTCGGCATCGCCTTCACCTTTGGCGGCGCGAACGCCGGCAAGGTCGGCCTCACCGCCAAGGTGCTGTCGTCCGAGAAGGAGGACGATTGGGTGGCCGGCACCGGCGTCACCTATTACGTCGGCGCGGTGAACGACTTCGGCCTCGACCTCAGCGTGGGCTACAACGGCACGGACAATTTCAGCGTCCTCGTCGGCTACGACTTTCTGCAATACGCGCCGGTCGGCAGCATCGGCTGGTCCGACACAAAAAAGGAAGCGGCGTCGCCTCCTCCATCCTGAACCCGGGCGAGGTGATGCGCGTCATCTGTTCGGGCGGCCGCGCGGCGCAATGGCCCGGCTGCCCCAAGGCGCTGGCGGCTCCGCCCCGGGCGGTGCCCTCGCGGGGGGCTGCGGTTTCGCCGGCCGCCGGCGTCGAGTGACGCGACCTCAGCCCGCGATCAGCGCGCGTGCGGCCGCGCGCGCGGCCTCGGTCACGCTCTCGCCCGCGAGCATGCGCGCGATCTCCTCGATGCGCGCCTCGGGGGCGAGGAGGCTGATCGCCGTCTCGGCCGCGCCCTCGACCAGCCGCTTCTCGACCCGCCAGTGATGGGCGCCGCGCGCCGCGACCTGTGCGGAATGGGTGACCACCAGAACCTGCGCCCCGGCCGCAAGCGCCGCGAGCCGCCGCCCAACCGCATCGGCAGTTGCGCCACCGACGCCACGGTCGATTTCGTCGAAGATGAGCGTCCCGGCCGAGCCCGTCCCCGCCAGCGCGACCTTGAGCGCGAGGAGAAAGCGCGACAGCTCACCCCCCGAGGCGATCCGGTCGAGCGGCCCCCCGGGCGCGCCGGGCGATGTCGCGACGACGAAAGAGACCGCATCGGCGCCCTCGGGGCCGGGCTCTGCCGGGGCGATGGCGGTGCGGAAGGCCGCGCGTTCGAGCCGGAGCGGCGCCAGCTCGGCCGCGACCGCCGCATCGAGCGCGCGCGCCGCACGGGCGCGGAGCGCCCCGAGGTCGGCCGCCGCCGCGGCATGGGCGGCGGCTGCGGCATCGAGCGCGCGCCGCGCCGACCCGATCCCCGCCGCACCGGCATCGAGCGCGGCGAGGCGCGCGCCGAGGTCATGCGCGAGTGCTGCCAGATCGTCGGGCGCGACGGCGTGCTTGCGCGCCAGCCCCCGGATGGCAAAGAGCCTCTCCTCGGTCGCCTCAAGCGCGCCGGGGTCGGCGTCGAGCCCCTCGAGCCAGCCCTCGATAGCGGCCTCGGCCTCGGCAAGTTCGGAACGTGCCCGCCCGATCGCGCCGAGCACCTCCTCGAGGACCGGATCGGGGCTGCCGCCTGCGGCCGCGGCGGCGCCGAGCCGGCGGTCGGCCTCGCGCAGCGGGCCGCCCGCCCCCTCGGGGCCGAGGGTTGCGGGCAGGAAATTCGTCTCGCCGATGAAATCGGCAACGAAGATCGTCGCGGGGTTGCGATAGACGTCGATCGGCGTGCCGATCTGTTCTATGACGCCATTGTTCATCACCACGATCCGGTCTGCCATCGACAGCGCCTCTTCCTGGTCATGCGTCACCATCACGGTGGTCACGCCGAGCTTGCGCTGCAACTCCTTGATCTCATGGCGCAGGTGAACCCGTACCTTGGCGTCGAGCGCCGAGAGCGGCTCATCAAGAAGCAGAAGGCCGGGGCTGATCGCGATGGCGCGCGCGAGCGCGACTCGCTGCTGTTGGCCGCCCGAGAGTTGCGCGGGATACTTGGCGCCCTGGTCGGCCAGCCCGACGAGCGCCAGC
>JAUREX010000071.1 GCA_030834485.1 Gemmobacter sp. | reverse complement strand
CGGCGGCGTGATCGAGCGCCATCTGGTCGCGATCGGCTTCATCGCCGCCGAAGGGGCAGGGCTGCGCGCCGACCCCAAGGGCGCGCTCCGCCCGCGTGGTCCATCCTGCCCGTCCTGCGGCAGCCCGAACCTGCACCAGGTCGAAGGCTGCGCCACCTGCGCCGACTGCGGCCATTCGAAATGCTCGGGCTGAAGGGGGGGGCGATCGACCGAGAAAAACCATAACCGTGCGCAGGCGAAGCCATAAGCCTGCGCAAGGGCTTTCAAGAGGTTTTTGAGATCTCTACCCAAAATAAATTTATTAGGCCGTCGTGCCGGGGGCGGGTACCCACATGAAAATCGTCTATGTGCGTATAGAGAACTGGCGATCCATTAAGTCGGTAGAGTTTTCACCAGCGGACGAGGCGTAAAATACTTCGCGTGAAACGCTTCCGCGTCGGCGGGCGTGATGTAGAACTGTTCAGTCTTCTTCCGGGGGTTGACCGCCCGGGACACCGGCGTGTGCGCGTCCACCCTCGTCAACGCCGGGGTCAGCATCTACGGGATCCAGAAGCTGCTCGACCACAGCAACATCGCGACCACGCAGCGCTATGCACACCTCGCCTCGGAGCGGTTGCACGAGACGGTTAAGCTCGTCGATGCGGGCTATGGCCGGGGCTGAGGGCGTCAGCCGCCGTGGCGGTCGAGGAAGGCCTCGGCGCCGAGGCTGCGGAAATCGGCGAGTGCGGCGCGCAGCCGCGCGTGGTCCCAATCCCACCACGCGAGCGCGATGAGGCGCGCGGCCACCTCGTCGGCAAAGCGCGGCCGGATCGGGCGGGCGGGGTTGCCCGCGACGATCCAGTAGGGGGCAACGTCGCGCGTCACGATCGCGCCGGCGCCGACGACCGCGCCATGGCCGACCGTGACCTCGGGGCGGATGACGGCGCCATGCCCGATCCAGGTGTCGTGGCCGATCTCGCAGCGCCGGGCGCGGCGGCGCGCGAAGAACTCGGGATCATCGGCCGCGTCCTCCCAGTAATAGGAGGAGCGGTAGAGAAAGTGATGCAGGCTCGCGCGGTCCATCGGATGATCGGTCGGACCGATGCGCACGCCCGAGGCGATGTTGGCGAACTTGCCGATCGTGGCGTTGGCGATGTCGCACATCCGGTCGCAATAGCTGTAATTGCCAAGGGTGCTGTTCTGGATGCGCGCGCCGGCACCGATCTGGACCCAGCCGCCGAAACTGCTGTCGGTGATCTCGCAATCGGCGCCGATCACGGGCGCGTCGGGCAGAAGTTTCGGCATCCCATCCCCTCAGCCGCCCCGGATCAGCCGCCGCCGCAGCCAGCCCGAGATCGTGTCCATCACCATCACCATGAGGACGATGAGGATGATGTAATAGGCCACTTCCTCCCAGTCCTTCTGCGTCGTGATGGCCTGCGTCAGCAGAAGCCCGATCCCGCCGCCGACGATGGCGCCGATCACCGTCGCGCTGCGGGTGTTCGATTCGAGGTAATAGAGCACCTGGCTCAGCAGCACGGGCGTGACCTGCGGGATGACCCCGAAGCGCGCCCGCAGCAGGGTATTCGCCCCGGTCGAGCGCACGCCCTCCACCTGCTTTTCGTCGAGGTTCTCGAGCGCCTCGGAGAAGGTCTTGCCGAAGCTGCCGGCGTCCGTGATCAGGATCGCGAAGGCCCCCGTCATCGGCCCGGGCCCGAAGGCGCGCGACAGGATGATCGTCCAGATGAGGCCGTCGACCCCGCGCACGAAGTCGAACACGCGGCGCAGCGCAAAGCGCAGCGGCCCGACCGGGTTCATGTTCGCGGCCGCGAGGAAGCCGAGCGGCAGCGCGATGATCGCGGCCCCCATCGTGCCGAGGAAGCCCATCAGCATCGTCTCGAAGATCGCCCAGACGACATCGCCGTGCCGCCACATGCGGTTGGTCCAGAACTCCGAGACCATATAGGCGATGTTGGCGCGCGCGGGGTCGATCCGCTCGCCCGTGACCGCGAGCGCGGCAAGCTCGCCGAGGCTGCGGCCATGGAAGGGGCTGTCGAGCGAGAAGAAGAAGAGCTCCCACCCCGCCTGATAGCGGAACACCTCGGCGCGGTTGCGCGTCAGGCTCGCGCGGCCGGCCTCGGTCGTGATGTTCACGCGCGTGTCAGAGGCGCTGATCCAGGCGGGAACCTCGGCCGATGGGAGGTTAAGCGTGATGCCCCCGCCCTCGCGGCGCGCCTCGATCAGCCCATAGCCCGGCACCTCGAAGCGCAGCCCGGCGGCATCCATCACCACCACATGGCCCTCGCCCAGATCGACCGTCGCGGCGTCGCCCGCGATGCGCACCCATTCGGGTTCGCTGCCCGGCGCATAGGTTCCCTTGGCCTCGCCCTCGATCGCGACTACGACCGCGCCCGAGCGGTTGTCGCGGCTGACATGGGTCTTGTAGGACCAGAAGTCCGAGATCAGGATCCGCGCATTGTCGAGCCGCGCCCGCTCTGCCAGCCCCGCGACATCGAAGGCCACGAACACATAGGCCATGTAGAGCGCGAGCAGCGCCGGAACCGACAGCGCGAAGATGCGGCGGCGGCGAAACCCGCCCAGCACCTCGGCCCTGAGCGATGCGGTGGCCTCTGTCATCACGACGCTCCCTTGACAAGGCGGGTGCGCGCGCGCCCCGAGATCTGATCGACGATCACGATGGTGATGAAGAGAAGCGCGAAGATCGCCACGACCTGATCGTATTTCCCCTGTCCCCACTGCATCGCGAGCTTGAGGTCATGACCGATCCCGCCCGAGCCGACGAAGCCGAGGATCGCCGAGGCGCGGATGTTGATCTCGAAGCGCAGCAGGCCATAGCTCAGCCAGTTCGGCGCGACCTGCGGCACGACGCCGATCCACATCCGTTGCAGCCAGGTCGCGCCGACCGACTGCAACCCCTCGACGGGCTTCAGATCCGCGTTCTCGGCCACCTCGGAAAAGAGCTTGCCGAGCGCGCCCGCGGTGTGGATCGCGATCGCGATCATCGCGGGCACCGGACCGCCGCCGAGGATGAAGATGAGGATGAGCGCGATCACGATCTCGGGCACCGCGCGCATCGCATCCATCAGGCGGCGGAACACGGGGATCAGGCGCGGCCAGCGCGCCAGCCCGCGTGTCGAGAGGAGCGCGAGCACGATTGCCGCGAGTGCGCCGAAGATCGTCGAGACGGCCGCGATGTTGATCGTCTCGATCAGCGAGGGGAAGAACGACACGAGAAGGCCCGGGATCTCGGCCCGCTTGGCCCAGCCCTCGGCCACCACCTCGGCCGGAAAGTCGAGGATCTGCCCGATCCCGACCAGAAAGCCGCCCGCGTTGCGATCCTCGGCAAGGCGAAAGCCCGACGCCATCAGCGCAATGAAGAGGACCAGCAGGATCCCGCCATACATCCGCTTGCGGCGGACATCGGCAAGGTAGGCTTCGCGCATCGCGCGACCATTTGTCAGCAACAGGTCGGCCATGCGCTCACCACCTGGAAAGACGGGCCGGGGCAAGCCCCGACCCGCAACCTTCAAGCCCGATCAGTTCGACTGCGCCTTGCGCACCGCGATGATCGACTCATAGGCCTCATGCGTGATCGGCGTGAAGCCCGAGGTCTCGCCTGCGGCCATGTTGTACGCGCACTGCGGATCCTTGGCGTGAAGCTCGCTCAGGAAGGTCACGATCTTTTCCTTCGCCTCGGCCGGCAGCGCGCGGCGCAGCACGATCGGGCCCTCGGGGATTTCCTTGGACTTCCAGATCTCGACGAGGTTGTTCATGTCGACGAGGCCCGAGTCCACCGCCTTGCGCAGCGCGCCCGAGTTGTAGCCGTCTTCCCAGTTGCCCTGGCCGTCGGCCCAGGTCACGCCCGCATCGACCTCGCCGTTGTTGACGGCAACGATCGTCTGCTCGTGCCCGCCGGTAAAGACCACCTCGCCGAAGTAGTCGCCGTTTGCCATCGAGGCGCCCGTCGCCTGCGGGATCTCGATCGAGGGGATGAGGTAGCCCGAGGTCGAGTTCGGATCGCCAAAGCCGAAGCGCTTGCCCTTCATGTCCGCAAGCGAGGTGATGCCCGAGTCCTTGCGGGCAAAGCCGATCGAGTAATAGCCGACCGAACCGTCGAGGTTCGTCTTGACGAGCACGACATCGAGCGACTCGGGGTCGGTCAGATAGGCCTTGGCATAGGCCGAGGCGCCGAGCCACGCCATGTCGAGCGACCCGCCCAGAAGCCCCTGGATGACGCCGTCATAGTCGGCCGGGGTGAAGAGCTTCGTCTCGACCCCGAGCAGGTCCTGCACATAGGCGCGGACGCATTCGTTCGAGGTCAGCCGGTCCTGGGCGTTCTCGCCGCCGAGGATGCCGATGCGGAATTCGGTGATGCCCTCTGCCTGGGCGGCGCCGACGGTGGCGGCGGTGGCGAGAAGTGCGGCAAGGATCGTCTTCATCGTCTCTCTCCGGATTGTGGCCCGAACCTCCGGGCCGGGTGAAGGTTCAGGCGAGCATCGCCCGCGCAAAGGCCTGGTCGCCGCGGTCGAGCGCGCCGATCTCGGTCGAGGTCGCGGTTTCGGAAAAGCTCTCGTCCGCGCCGTAGATCTCGCGCGCGACCGCGGTGGTAAGCTGGCCGGGCGCGCCGTCGAAGACGATCCGCCCCGCGCGCATCCCGATCACCCGGTCGCAATAGCGCCGCGCGGTATCGAGCGTGTGGAGGTTGCAGATGACGGTGCGGCCGTCCTCGTCATGAATGCGCCGCAGCGTCTCCATCACCACCTGCGCGTTCATCGGATCGAGGCTCGCGATCGGCTCGTCGGCGAGGATGATCTTGGGGTCCTGCATCAGCGCGCGCGCGATCGCGACCCGCTGCTGCTGCCCGCCCGAAAGCGCCTCGGCCCGCTTCGGGCCCTGCTCGGCGATGCCCAGACGCTCGAGGATGTCGATGGCGCGCAGGATGTCGGCGCGCGGCCAGAGATTGAAGAGGGCCGCCGCCGTCGAGCGGCGGTTGAGCGTGCCATGCAGCACGTTCGAGACGACATCCATCCGCGGCACGAGGTTGAACTGCTGAAAGATCATCGCGCAATCGGCCTGCCAGGCGCGCATCTCGGCACCCCTGAGTGCGAGGATGTCGCGCCCCATGAAGCGCATCGCGCCCTGGGTCGCATCCGTCAGCCGGTTCATCATCCGCAAAAGGGTCGACTTCCCCGCCCCGGAGCGGCCGATGATGCCGATCATGGCGGGGCGCTCCACCTCGAATGACGCGCGGTCGACGGCGGTGTTGGTGCCGAAGACCTTCGTCACCTGTTCGACGGACAAGAGCATGGCGATCCCGCTTGTGTTGCCTGCACCGGGTAGGCGGCGCATGCGACAGCGGGGTGAAGGCTGCGTGACAGGGCTGCGAAACTTTGGAATCGCCTATGTGGCGGTTTCGTGACGGATCGGTTGCGCTGAGTGCCCCTCAGCGCCCCGCGAGGCGCAGCCCGAGGCGCGCAAGCGCGCCGGCCGTGCCCCCCGCCCGCTCGCGCGCATCCGCCGCATCGAGCAGGCGATACATCCCCCGCAGCGCGATGAAGCGCAGCGGCTCGGGCTCCCACCGGCGGACGGGAAGGTTGACCCAGGGCAGCCCCGTCAGATCGCTCTGACGCCCGAGCGCAAGATCCGCGAGCGTCCGCCCCGCGAGGTTCGAGGTCGCAACCCCGATCCCCACATAGCCGCCAGCCCAGCCCATGCGGCTGCGCGGATCATAGCCCACGCGCGCGCACCAGTCGCGCGGCACGCCCAGCACCCCGCACCACGCGTGCGCGATCGGAACGCTGCGCAGTTGCGGCAGGATGCGGTGCAGCCCCGCGATCAGGCGCGCCACCGTCACCCCATCCGCCGCCCCGCTCGCGTCGATCCCCGAGGCAAAGCGATAGGGCACGCCGCGCGCGCCAAAGGCGATGCGGCCATCCTCGGTCCGCTGGGCATAGAAATAGCTGTTGGCGGCATCGTGCAGCAGTTCATAGCCCTGCCAGCCGATCTCGGCCCAGAGGTCGGGCGGCAGCGGATCGGTCACGATCTGCGCGGAGTTGAGGGGCAGCCAGTCGCGCCGGTGCCCCGGCAGGCGCGCGGTAAAGCCCTCGGTCGCGCGCAGCACCACATCGGCCGTGACGGTCCCGCGGTCCGTCACCACCCGCCCGGGCGAGAGGGCAAGGGCGCGCGTCCCCTCCCAGATCGTGGCGCCCGCAGCCTCGACCCCGCGCACCAGCTTGGCGGGCTGGATGCGCGCAACCCCGCCCACCTCGATCCCGCCAAGCGCGCCCGCGACTGCGACCCGCGCGGCCATCTCGGCGGCATCGAGCCGGCGCGCCGGCATCTCGGGCGCGCCCCATTGCGCGCGCGCCGCCATCTCGGCGTCCAGACGCGCAAGCTGTGCGGCGTTCGTCGCGACGCGCACCTCCTGCGTCTCGCGGATGTCGGCGTCGATCCCAAGGTCGCGCGCGCGCGCGATCACCTCGGGCACCGTCCGCGCGAGCGCGCCGATCAGGCGGCGGACGTCCTCCGCGCTGCCGTTTTTCAGATAGCGCTCGGGCTTCCAGGCGAAATCACCGCTCAGCCAGCCGCCGTTGCGGCCCGAGGCGCCGAAGCCCGCGCGTTCCGCTTCGATCAGCCCGACCCGCACCCCCGGGCTTGCACGCATCAGATAGAGCGCGGTCCAGAGCCCGGTGTAGCCAGCACCCACGATCGCGACATCGACCCGCGCATCGCCCCCGAGTGGAGGGCGGGCAGGCGCCATCCCGCCCAGCGCGGCCTGCCAGAACGACACCTCGCCGTTGCGGCGGGGCAGGGCGGTGGCGGGGGGGGCGTCGGCCATGGCGGCTCCGGTCGGTGGTTTCGCCCGGAGCCTAGGGGCAGCGCGCCCCCGGCGGCAAGCCCCCTCTCAGCCCGCGGCGCGCAGCACCTGCGCCGGCCGCACCGAGAGCGGCCGCAGCACGAAGCCCAGCCCCGCAAGCAGCACCCCCGCCACCCCGCCCGCCACGACGCCAAGCGCCGAGAGCGGCTCGAAGGTATAGGGCGCCTCCATCACGAAATGCATGACCGCCCAGCCCGCACCCCCGCCGGCCGCGACCGCGACCGCCCCCGCCGCGGCCCCCATCAGCGCCGAGCGCAGTGCGAAGGATCCGAGGATGCGCGCGCGCGTCGCGCCCAGCGTGCGCAGGATCGCGGCCTCGTAGACGCGTGCCTGCTCGCCCGCCGCCGCGGCCCCGATCAGCACCACGAACCCGGTGATGAGGGTGACGCCCGCGGCCCAGGCCGTCGCCGTCGCGATGGTCCCGAGTGCGGCCGTCACCTGATCGATCGCATCGCGCACCCGGATCGCGGTGACGTTGGGATAGGCCCCCGCCAGCTCGCGCAAGAGCCGCGCCTCGGCCTCGGGCGGGGCGTAGATCGTGGCGATATGGGTGTGCGGCGCGCCGGCGAGTGCCGCGGGCGACATCGTCATCACGAAGCCGATGCCCCCGGTCGAGAAATCGACCTCGCGCAGGCTCGTGATCGTCGCTTCGATGTCGCGGCCGAGCACATTGACCGTGATGCGGTCGCCCAGCCCGAGGCCGATCTCGGCCGCTTCCTCGGCGGCAAAGCTCACCTCGGCGGGGCCGGTGTGGTCGGGCGCCCACCACTTGCCCGCAACGATGGTCGTGCCCTCGGGCGGGGTTGCCGCATAGGTGATGCCGCGGTCGCCCCGTACCACCCAATGCTCGCCCGCCACCTCGCGCGCGGGGCGGCCGTTGATGCCGCTCAGCACGCCGCGCAGCATCGGGGCGGTCTCGACCTTCTCGACCTCGGGGTCGGTCCCGAGCCGGGCGAGGAAGCCCTCGATCTGGTCGGGCTGGATGTCGACGAAGAAATAGGCCGGCGCGCGCTCGGGCAGGTCGCGGTCGATCGCGGCGCGCAGGTTCGCATCGATCTGCCCGACCGCCGCCAGCACCGACAGCCCGAGCCCGAGCGAGAGGATGACCGATGTCGCCTCCTCGCGCGGGCTGGCGATGGCGGCAAGCGCGAGGCGCAGCGCCGGGCGGCCGCGCACCGCGCCCAGATGCGCCGCGCGCCGCGCCAGCCGCCGCACCCCCGCCGCGACGAGGACCAGAAGCCCGAGCGCCCCCGCGATCGCCGCCGCCGACCAGAGCGCGAGTGTCGCCACCCCCGACAGGACCGCCGCCCCGCCCACGAGCAGCAGCGCGAGCATCGCCGTCGCGATCAGGATCGACGCCTTGGGCACGCCGCGCGCGCGCCCCGCCGCCGCGCGATAAAGCGCCGCCGCGCGCACCTCGCTTGCAGCCGCAAGCGGCCAGAGCGTGAAGAGGAACGCGGTCAGGACGCCGTAGAACGCCGCCTCGGCCAGCGCCGCCGGATAGGCCGCAAAGACCGCCGGCATCGGCAGGAGCGGCGCCAGCAACGGCCCCGCGCCATAGGGCACCGCGAGCGACAGGATCAGCCCCGCCCCGACGCCCACCGCCGTGAGCGCGCCGATCTGCGCGAGATAGACCCAGAGGATCAGCCGCCCGCTCGCGCCCAGCGTGCGCAGCGTCGCGATGGTCTCGGTCTTGCGGTCGAGATAGGCCCGCACCGCCGCCGACACCCCCACCCCCCCGACCGCGAGGCCCGCAAGCCCCACGAGCACGAGGAAGCTGCCCATGCGGTCGACGAAGTTCTCGACCCCCGGCGCGGCGCGGCGCCGGTCGGTCCAGCGCATGCCGCTGTCGCGAAAGAGCCGCTGCGCCTCGGCCCGCAGCGAATCGAGATCCGCCCCCGGCGGCAGCCGCAGCCGGTATTCGGTATCATAGAGCGTCCCCGGCCCGATCAGCCCCGATTGCGCAAGATCGGCCGTCCGCACGATGGTGCGCGGCCCGAAGCCAAAGCCCCCCGCCGCGCTGTCGGGCTCGCGCACCAGGAGCGCCGAAAGGTGGAATTGCTGCAGCCCGAGCGCAAATCTGTCGCCGACCGCGATCCCGAGGCGCGCTGCAAGGATCGGGTCCATCACCGCGCCCGGCAGCCCCCCCGCCCCCGCGAGCGCCTGATCGAGCGCCAGCGGCGGATCGAGCGTCGCGCTCCCGAGCAGCGGATAGGCATCATCGACCGCCTTGACCTGCGTCAGGCCGCGCTCGGCCTGCGCCCCCTCGCCCACCACCGCCATCGAACGGAAATCGACGATCTCCGAGACCGCAGCACCGGTGCGCGCCATGAAATCGCGCTCGGCCTCATTGGCGAAGCGATAGGTGAATTCGAGCTGCGCATCCCCCCCGAGGATCACCGCCCCCTCGCGCGCGAGCCCGGCCTCGATCGCGCCGCGCACATGGCCCACCGCCGCGATCGCCGCGACCCCGAGCGCGAGGCAGGCGAGAAAGACGCGAAAGCCGCGCACGCCGCCCCGCAATTCGCGCCGCGCGATGCGCAGCGCCAGCGCCGCCTCGGCGCGCATCATTCCGCCGCCTCGCGCCGCGTGCCGCGGCTGTCCGACACGACCCGCCCGTCGCCGAGCTGCACCACCCGGTCGCAGCGCGCCGCAAGCTCGGGCGCATGCGTCACAAGCACGAGCGTCGCGCCCTGCTGCTCGCTGAGCGCAAAAAGAAGGTCCATGATCGCGGCCCCGTTCGCCTGATCGAGGTTCCCGGTCGGCTCGTCGGCGAGCAGGATCGCGGGCGCAGGTGCCGTGGCGCGCGCCAGCGCCACGCGCTGCTGCTCGCCCCCCGAAAGCTGCGCGGGATAGTGATCGGCCCGGTGCCCGAGGCCAACCGCCACCAGCGCCGCCGCCGCCGCCTCGAACGCATCCGCCCGCCCGGCGAGTTCGAGGGGTGTCGCGACATTTTCCAGCGCCGTCATCGTCGGAATGAGGTGGAAGGACTGAAAGACGATCCCCATATTGCCCATGCGGAACCGCGCGAGCGCATCCTCGTCCATCGCCGTGAGGTCCTGGCCGAGGGCGCGCACCTCGCCCCCGGTTGCGCGTTCGAGACCGCCCATGAGCATGAGGAGCGACGATTTGCCCGACCCCGATGGCCCCACAAGCCCCACCGTCTCGCCCCGCCCGATCCTGAGCGAGATCCCCCGCAGGATCTCGACCGGCCCGGCATTGCCCGCAAGCGTCAGGCGCGCATCGACGAGGGTGAGGGCATCGGCTGTCATCTCGGGATTCCTTTCGGCTGTCTGGGGGGGATATGGGGCGCGCGGGCCGAAGCGCAACCCGTGGGCGGTGCTGGCGCTTGCCGCGGTGCTCGCGCTCGGGCCCGTCGCGGCGCGCGCCGGTCAGACCCTCGTGGCCCTCGGCGACAGCCTCACGCAAGGCTACGGCCTGCCGCAGGGCGAGGGTTTCGTGCCACAGCTTGAGGCATGGCTGCGCGCGCAGGGCGCCGATGTGCGCGTCGTGAACGCGGGCGTCTCGGGCGACACCACGGCGGGGGGCCTCTCGCGGCTTGACTGGACGCTTGCCGAAGGAGCGGATGCGATGATCGTGGCGCTTGGCGGCAACGACCTCCTGCGCGGGATCGACCCGGATGTGTCGCGCGCCAACCTCGATGCGATCCTTGCGCGCGCGACGGGGCAGGGGGTCGATGTGCTGCTGGTGCCGATGGAGGCGCCGGGCAATTACGGCCCCGACTATCGCGACCGGTTCGATGCGATCTTTCCCGACCTCTCGGCCCGCTACGGGGTCCCGCTCGGGCCGAGCTTTCTCGCGCCCATCGTCAAGGACATCGAGGATGCGGCCGCGGTGCGCGCGCTGATGCAATCCGACGGCCTCCACCCGTCGGCCGAGGGGGTCGCGCGGATCGTCGAGGCACTCGGGCCCCATGTGCTCAAGTTGCTCGCGCGCGCGGCCGGAGCCGCCCCCGCGGGGGGCTAGGGGTCAGTCCTCGGCGAACCAATCCTCGTCGATCGTGCAGATCGCGTGGCGCTCGCGCTCGCGCACGCCGACGCGGTGGCGGATGAGGAGCCGCGCGAGGTGCTGGCCGTCGATCAGCACGACGCGCTGCTGCACCTTGCCGAGGAACTCGCGCGCCTCGCGCGAAAACGCCGAGGTGGTGACGAAGACGCCCTTGGCCGCGCCCTCGCCCGTCAGCGTGCCGATGAACTGCTGGATCGCCGGGCGGCCCACGCTGTTGCCGGGGGCGTAGCGCTTGGCCTGGACATAGACCGCATCGAGGCCGAGCGCATCCTCGTGGATGATGCCGTCGATGCCGCCGTCGCCCGTCGTGGGTGTCATGCGCGCGTTCGACAGATCGCCCCCGCCATAGCCCATCGCCGAAAGGAGATCGAGGATCAGCCGCTCGAACCGCTGGGGCGAGAGGGTGGCGAGGCGGGCGACCAGATCCTCGCGCAGCGCCGCGTCGAGGGCGGCGATGGCGGCGGCGACGGTTTCCTCGGGCGTGACGGCGGGGTTGGTCGCGCGCGGGGCGGCATCGATGGCGGGTGCCTCGTGCCCGGCGGTCCGCCAGTCCTCGAAGCCCGCGAAACGCGCGAGGAAGGCGTTGTCGATCCGTGCGGGCGGGTTCGCGAGGACGGCGCGACCGGCCTCGGTGATGGCGTGGCGGTTGCGGCCGGGCGAGTGCAAAAGCCCCGCCTTGGAAAGGTAGGTGCGCGCCCAATGGGCGCGGTTTTGCAGGATAGTGACGCGCCCGCTCGGCAGCATTTCTGCGGCTTCGGCCTCGGTCAGGGCGAATTCGGTGCGCAGGCGCGGCAGGCAGGCGGCGACATTCGGCACCCCCTCGCCAAAAAGCCGCAGGACGGGCAGCATCAGGGTTTCGTAATCGGGAACGGACATGGCGCAATCCATCACGGGACTGCGCGCAGCATACCCCCCTCAGGCGCGCCGGTCCAGCCGCGCGACCCCGAGCGTCTCGAGCACCTTCGCCACGATCCGCGCCGCGTCGAGGCCGGCGGTGCGATACATCGCCTCCGGGCTCGCCTGATCGATGAAGATGTCGGGCAGTACCATCGCGCGCAGCCGCAGCCGCCCGGCATCGAGCGCGCCCGCATCGAGCAGATGCTGCGCGACATGCGACCCGAACCCGCCCGTCGCGCCTTCTTCGATGGTGATCAGCGCCTCATGCTCGCGCGCGAGGCGCTCGATCAGCCCGGTATCGAGCGGCTTGGCAAAGCGCGCATCCGCCACCGTCGGCACAAGGCCCGATTGCGCGAGCAGATCGGCCGCCTTCAGCACTTCCGCCAGCCGCGTGCCATAGGAGAGGAGCGCGACACGCCCGCCCTCGCGCAGGATGCGGCCCTTGCCGATCTCGAGCGGGGCAGGGCGGTCGGGGATCTCGGCGCCCGTCCCCTCGCCGCGCGGAAAGCGCAGCGCGATCGGGCCGTCGTCATGGGCGGCGGCGGTCGCGACCATCCGGGCAAGCTCGGCCTCATCCGCCGCGGCCATGACGACAAAGCCCGGGA
>JAUREX010000070.1 GCA_030834485.1 Gemmobacter sp. | reverse complement strand
GGCGCGGAAGGCGTCGATCAGACGCTGGCCCTCGGCGCGCGCGGCCGCCCCGCCTGCCATCTCAGCGCCCGAGGATCCGGCTGACGGTCGCGACCAGATCATCGCGCGCGGCCTCGACCTGCGCCGGGCGGGCCTTCCAGTCCTCGAGGCTCGCGCCGGCGGCGATCGCGGCCCCGGCGGCCAGATCCTTGATCTGCACGACGCCCCGCGCGGCCTCGTCCGAGCCCTCGATGATCGCGAGCGCGGCACCCCGGCGGTCGGCGTATTTCATCTGGTTGCCGAAGTTCTTCGGGTTGCCCAGATAGACCTCGGCGCGCAGCCCCGCGGCGCGCAACTCGGCTGCCATCTTCATGTAATCGGCCATCCGCTCGCGGTCCATGACGGTGACGACGACGAGGGGCTCGGCCTCTGCGGGCCGTGCGCCGCGGGCGCGCAGCGCGGCCAGGAGGCGGTCGACCCCGATCGAGACGCCGGTCGCGGGCACCTTCTGGCCGGTGAAGCGTTCCACGAGGTCGTCATAGCGCCCCCCGCCCGCGACCGAGCCGAACTGCTGGCGGCGGCCCTTGTCGTCGGTGACCTCGAAGGTCAGTTCGGCCTCGTAGACGGGGCCGGTGTAATAGCCCAGACCCCGCACCACCGAGGGGTCGATCTGCACGCGGTCGGCACCGAGCCCCTGCGCGTCGAGGAGTGCCGCGATGGTCTCGAGCTCATCCACCCCCTCGGCCCCCGTGGCCGAGCCGCGCACGAGGTCGCGCAGCCGTGCGACCGTCTCGGCGCCGCTCGGGGCCTTGGCGGCCATGAAGCCCATCACCACCTCGGCGGCCTCGGGCGCAAGCCCTGCGCCCTTGGTGAAATCCCCGCTCTCATCCCGCCGGCCGGGGCCGAGGAGCGCGCGCACGCCGGCCTCGCCCAGGCGGTCGATCTTGTCGATGGCGCGCAGCACGATGCCGCGCTCGGCGGCCATGCGGGCGGGGTCGGCGGGGTCCAGAAGCCCCGCGACCTCGAGCACGCCGTTCAGCACCTTGCGGTTGTTGACGCGGATCACATAGTCGCCGCGCGCGATCCCGGCGGCCTCGAGCGCGGCGGCAAGCATCGCGCAGATCTCGGCATCGGCCGCAACACTCGGCGCCCCGACGGTGTCGGCGTCGCACTGATAGAACTGGCGAAACCGGCCCGGGCCGGGTTTCTCGTTGCGCCAGACGGGGCCCATGGCATAGCGGCGATAGGGGCTCGGCAGATCGTTGCGATACTGCGCCGCGACGCGGGCAAGCGGCGCGGTCAGATCATAGCGCAGCGCGAGCCAGTCGCCCTCTTCCTGCCAGGCGAAGACGCCCTCGTTCGGGCGGTCGACATCGGGCAGGAACTTGCCGAGCGCCTCGACCGTCTCGATCGCCGGCGTCTCGAGCGGGTCGAACCCGTGGCGGCGATAGACCTCGGCGATGCGCCCGAGCATCGCGGCCCGCTCGGTGACCTCGGCGCCGAAATAATCGCGAAAGCCCTTGGGGTTCTCGGCCCGCGGGCGGCGGGTGGGTCGGTCGGCCATGGCGTCCTCGCGCAGATCGCGCGGGGCATAGCCGAAGGGCCGCTTCAGGGCAAGGCGGGGCGCCCGAGGCTGGCGGGATGCGCGCCGGCGTGCTATCGCGGGCCCATGTCCGACCGGCTGCACGAGATCGAAGAAATGCTCGCCCATCTGAACCGGGCCTGCGACGACCTCTCGGCCGTCGTCGCCCGGCAGGGGCGCGAGATCGAGACGCTCCAGCGCCGGGTCGGGATGCTCCTCGAACGCGCGGCCGAGGCCGAGGCGGAGGCCCAGGGCCTGCCGCCGGCCGACCAGCGCCCGCCGCACTGGTAGGGCGATGGCCAAGCCCGCCACCCCGTCCTTCGCCTGCACCGCCTGCGGCGCGCTGCACCGCAAATGGGTCGGCCGCTGCGAGGGCTGCGGGGCGTGGAACACGTTGCACGAAGAGGTGCCGCTCTCGGCGGGCCCCGCGGGCCGGACGCTCGCCGCGCGCGGCCGCAGCGTGGCGCTGAGCGCGCTCACCGATGCCGAGGCGCCACCGCCGCGCGTGCCGACGGGCCTTGCCGAGGTCGACCGCGTGCTGGGCGGCGGCCTCGTGCCGGCCTCGGCGATCCTGCTCGGGGGCGACCCGGGGATCGGAAAATCGACGCTGCTTCTCCAGACGGCCGCGCATCTCGCGCGCGGGGGGCTCTCCACCATCTACATCTCGGGCGAGGAAGCGGCCGCGCAGGTCAGGATGCGCGCCGCGCGCCTCGGGCTTGCGGATGCACCGGTGCGGCTCGGCGCGGAAACGGCGCTGCGCGATATCCTCACCACGCTCGACGCCGAGCGGCCGGGGCTTGCGGTGATCGATTCGATCCAGACGCTCTGGTCGGACCAGGTCGAGGCCGCGCCGGGCTCGGTCGCGCAGGTGCGCGCCGCCGCCCATGAACTCGTGAGCTTCGCCAAGCGCCGCGGCGTGGCGGTGGTGCTCGTCGGCCATGTCACCAAGGACGGCCAGATCGCGGGGCCCCGCGTGGTCGAGCACATGGTCGACACCGTCCTTTATTTCGAGGGCGAGCGCGGCCACCCCTTCCGCATCCTGCGCTCGGTCAAGAACCGCTTCGGCCCCGCCGACGAGATCGGGGTGTTCGAGATGACGGGCGGGGGGCTCGCCGAGGTCGCGAACCCCTCGGCGCTCTTTCTGTCCGAGCGCGACCGCCCGGCGCCGGGCTCGGCCGTGCTCGCGGGGATGGAGGGCACGCGCCCGGTCCTGACCGAGATCCAGGCCCTCGTCGCGCCCGCCCCCTTCGGCACGCCGCGCCGCACGGTCGTGGGCCTCGATGCCGGCCGCGTCGCGACCGTGCTCGCGGTCCTCGAGGCGCGCTGCGCCGTCCCGTTTGCCGGGCTCGATGTGTTCCTCAACGTCGCGGGCGGCATGAAGGTCGGCGAACCGGCGGCCGATCTCGCGGTCGCGGCGGCGCTGTTGTCTGCGCGCGAGGATCGCGCGATCCCGCCCGAGATGGTCTTTTTCGGCGAGGTCAGCCTCTCGGGCGCGCTGCGCCCCGTGGGCCAGACCGAAAACCGGTTGAAAGAGGCGCGGAAACTTGGTTTCACGGCGGCGGCCCTGCCGGCGGGGTCGCGCCTTGCGGCCGCCGAGGGCATGGCGCTGCACGAGATGCCCGACCTCGCGGCGCTCGCGGGCGGGATGTTCGGCGCCGGATAGGATCGGGACGCGCATGGAAGGCTTCAACATCGTCGATGCCGTCGTGGCGGGGGTGATCGTGCTCTCGGCCGTGCTCGCCTGGTCGCGCGGGATCGTGCGCGAATCGCTCGCGATCCTCGGCTGGGTCGCGGCCGCCGCGGCCGCGCTCGCGCTCGCCGCCCCGGTCGAGCCCTTGGTACGCGAGGTGCCGCTCCTTGGCGACATCCTGCGCAATTCCTGCGAACTCTCGCGGCTTGCGGCCTTCGCCACGGTCTTTGCCGTCGCACTCGCGGTGATGGCCCTCATCACCCCCGCGATCGGCTCCTTCGTGCAGGGCTCGGTGCTCGGCGGGCTCGACCGCGCCCTGGGCTTTCTCTTCGGCGTCGCGCGCGGCGCCCTCCTCGTCGCGGTCGCCCTCATCGTGCACGACCGCGGCTTTGCCGGCACCCGCATCGCGATGATCGATCAGGCGCGCAGCCAGGCCGTCTTTGCCGGCGTCGCCGCCTCGGTCGAGGCCACCCTGCCCGCCGACGCGCCCGCCTGGATCGTCGCGCGCTACGAAACCCTCGTGGGCGATTGCCTCGCCCCGCGCTGATCGCGCCGCCCCCGACGCCACCGCCAAGCGCCACCCCGGAACCTGGCCCCGAACCCGCCCCGGTCGCATCTGCCCTGATGACACCGCCCGTGCAAAGCCCTAAACCCACCCCGAGCCGCCCCGGAATGCACCCCCGATGCCGAAGCCGCCCCCCTTCCTCGCCCATCCCTTCGACGACGACCGCCTGCACGAGGAATGCGGCGTCTTCGGCGTGAGCGGCCTGTCGGAGGCCGCGAACTTCGTCGCCCTCGGCCTCCACGCCCTCCAGCACCGCGGCCAGGAGGCCGCCGGCATCGTCAGCCACGACCCCGCCGCAGGCTTCAATTCGGTGCGCCGCTTCGGCTATGTGCGCGACATCTTCACCAAGCCCGACCTGATGGAGACGCTGCCCGGCCCGATCGCGATCGGCCATGTGCGCTACTCGACCGCCGGCTCCAAGGGCGCGACCGCGATCCGCGACGTCCAGCCCTTCTTTGGCGAATTCTCGATGGGCGGCTCGGCCATCGCCCATAACGGCAACCTCACCAACGCCGCCGCGCTGAGGCGCGAGCTGATCGAGCGCGGCTCGATCTTCCAGTCCTCCTCCGACACCGAATGCATCATCCACCTGATGGCGCGCTCGATCCAGTCGACGATCACCGAACGCATGAAGGATGCGCTGCGCCGGGTCGAGGGCGCCTTCTCGATCGTCGCCATGACGCGCACCAAGCTCATCGGCGTGCGCGACGCGCTCGGCGTGCGCCCGCTCGTGATCGGCCGCCTCGGCGAGGGCTGGGTGCTCAGCTCCGAGACCTGCGCCCTCGACATCATCGGCGCGGAATTCCTGCGCGAGGTCGAACCGGGCGAGATGGTCGTGATCGAAGGGGGCGCGCTCGCCTCCTCCCGCCCGTTCGAGCGTCGCCCGCCGCGCTTTTGCGTCTTCGAACATGTCTATTTCTCGCGCCCCGACTCGGTCCATGGCGGCCGCTCGGTCTACGAGACGCGCCGCCGCATCGGGATGGAACTCGCCCGCGAGGCCCCAGTCGAGGCCGACCTCGTCTGCCCCGTCCCCGACAGCGGCACCCCGGCGGCGGTCGGCTTCGCGCAGGAATCCGGCATCCCCTTCGCGATGGGGATCATCCGCAACCAGTACATGGGCCGCACCTTCATCGAACCGACCGAGCACATCCGCAACATGGGCGTGCGGCTCAAGCTCAACGTCAACCGCGCGCTGGTGCGCGGCCGGCGCGTCGTGCTCGTCGACGATTCGGTCGTGCGCGGCACCACCTCGCGCAAGATCAAGGAGATGATCCTCGAGGCCGGCGCCGCCGAGGTCCATTTCCGCATCGCCTCCCCCCCGACCGCCTGGCCCTGCTTCTACGGCGTCGACACGCCCGAACGCTCGAAGCTCCTCGCCGCCACCATGACCGAGGACGAGATGCGCGACTGGATCGGCGTCGCCTCGCTGCGCTTCATCTCGCTCGACGGCCTCTACCGCGCCCTCGGCACCCCCGAAGGCCGCGATCCCGCCGCACCGGCCTGGTGCGATGCCTGCTTCTCGGGGGATTATCCCGTCCCGCCCCCACCCGATCCCTCCCGCCCGGCATGACCTCCCCCCCGCCTCCTCAGCTTGGCGCAAATACCCCACGGGGGGTGCGGGGGGCGTGAAGCCCCCCGTCTTCCTTCCCCGCTTTCCCTTCCCCTGCCCGAGGTTCCCGATGCCCGACCCGCACGCCCCCGCCGCGGCCCCGCTCGCCCTCGTCACCGGCGCCTCGCGCGGGCTTGGCGCCGCGCTTGCGCGCGCGCTTGCCGGTCGCGGCTGGCATGTGCTTGCCGTCGCGCGCTCCCAGGGCGGCCTCGAGGAGCTTGATGACCGCATCCGCGCGCTTGGCGGGGCGGCGACGCTCGCGCCGCTCGATCTGACCGATGAGGGGGCGGCGCGCGGGCTTGCGGGCGCGATCCTCGATCGCTGGGGGCGGCTCGATCTCTGGGTGCATGCGGCGATCCACGCGCCTGCCCTCGCGCCGCTCGATCATGCCGACCCGCGCGAGATGGCGCGCGCGATCGATCTCAACGTCACCGCGACGGCGCGCCTCGTGTCGCTCCTCGGCCCGCTCCTGCGGGCGGGTGCGGGCGAGGGCGCGCGCCCCGGGCGGGCGGTCTTCTTCGACGATCCCGTGGCGGGCAAGCCCTTTCACGGCGCCTATGGCGCGACCAAGGCCGCGCAGATCGCGCTCGCGCGCAGCTGGCAGGCCGAGGGCGCGCGGATCGGGCCCGAGGTCGCGATCCTGACGCCCCGCCCGATGCCCACCGCGCTGCGCGCGCGCTTCCACCCGGGCGAGGATCGCGCGCGCCTTGCCGATCCCGACGCCGAGGCGCTGCGGCTCATCGACTTGCTCGCGCCAGCGGGCTGAGCGCGACAGGGCCCGCAAAAGGGGCAGAAATGCCACGCGGGCCGGGGTTTTTGTGCGACCGGCTGGACCGGCGCGCGAAAGCGGTCTATCGTCCATGCCAACCGGGGCGGATGATCCCGGAGACGAGGCAGAGATGGACACCCCCGAGCGGTTCGCGCATTTGCCGGACTACGCGTTCCCGCGCCTGCGGGCGCTTCTCGACGCGCATGCGCCGGGCGGGCCCGTCGTGCACATGAGCATCGGCGAGCCGACCCATCCGACCGCGCCCTTTGTGCCCGAGGTGCTGGCGGCCGAGGTCGCGGGCTTCGGGCGCTATCCGGCCAATGACGGCACGCCTGCGCTCCTTGCGGCGATCTCGGGTGGCGGCGGCGGCGCCACCTTGGTGGCCGAGGTCGGGCCCGAGCGGCTGATGGCCCTCAACGGCACGCGCGAGGGGCTCTTCAACGCGCTTCTTGCGCTCTGCCCCGAGACCAAGCGCGGGCGCCGGCCGGTGGTGCTGATCCCCAACCCCTTCTATCAGGTCTATGCGGTCGCGGCCCTCGCGGCCGGGGCCGAGCCCGTCTATCTGCCGGCGACGCGCGCGACGGGCTATCTGCCCGATTTCGGCGCGCTGTCGCCTGATCTGCTCGACCGAACCGCGATCGCCTTCGTCTGCTCGCCCGCCAACCCGCAGGGCGCGGTCGCCTCGCGCGGCTATCTTTCGGATCTTCTCGATCTGGCCGAGCGGCATGATTTCCGTGTCTTTTCCGACGAATGCTATTCCGAGGTCTGGCGCGACGCACCGCCGCCGGGGCTGCTCGAGGCCGGCCGCGCGCATGATCCCGAGCGGCAGGTCGTGTTCAACTCGCTCTCCAAGCGCTCGAACGTGCCGGGGCTGCGGTCGGGCTTCGTCGCGGCCGGGCCGGGCGCGATCGGGCCGATCCGGCGGCTGCGCGCCTATGCCGGCGCGCCGCTGCCCGATCCGCTTCAGGCCGTCGCGGCGCGGCTGTGGCAAGACGAGGCGCATGTCGAGGCGAGCCGCGCGCTCTATGCCGAGAAATACGCGATCGCGGCGCGCATCCTCGGCAATGTGCCGGGCTGCCGCGTGCCCGAGGCGGGGTTCTTCCTGTGGCTGCCGGTCCCCGACGGCGAGGCGGCCGCGCTCAAGCTCTGGCGCGAGACGGGGGTGCGGGTGCTGCCCGGCGCCTATCTCGCGCGCGAGGTCGATGGGTTCAATCCGGGCGCGGGCTATGTCCGCGTCGCGATGGTGGCGGGCATCGAGGCCTTCGAGCAGGGGCTCGGGGCACTTCGGCGCTGCCTTTACGGCTAGGGGGCGGACAATGGCATCCTATCAGAGCCGGCGGCGCGCGCCGCTTCTCGATCGCTCGACGCAGGCGATGGTGGAACGGCGTGGGCGCGAATTGTTCGGGCTGACGCTGATCGGCGCGGCGCTCCTCGTCGCGATGGTGCTGTCGAGCTATTCGCCCGACGATCCGGGCTGGATGGTCGCGACCGATGAGCCTGCGCGCAACGCGCTCGGGCGGGCGGGCGCGGCCGTCGCCTCGTCGCTCGTGATCATCACGGGCGTCGGTGCGTGGGGCCTTGCGGTCATCCTCGGCGGCTGGGGGGTGCGGTTCGTGCTGCATCAAGGGCAGGAGCGCGCGCTGGGGCGGCTCCTGTTTGCGGCCCTCGCGCTCGCGCTCGGCTCGGTCTTCGCCGCGAGCCATGTGCCGGGCGCGGACTGGCCGCACGGCTTCGGCCTCGGGGGGCTGCTGGGCGACACGATCCTCGGGGTGCTGCTCGGGCTTGTGCCGCTCGATCCGGGGGCGGGCTTGCGGATCCTCTCGCTCGCGACGGGGCTCGGGCTGATCGGCGCGATGCTCTTCGTGCTGGGCTTCAGCCGGGCAGAGCTGCGCGCCGTGGGGCGTTTTCTCTATGTCGGCGGGATCGTCGCCTATGATGCGGGCGTGCGCCTCTCGCGGCGGGTGCTCGTGCAGGGGGCGCGCGGCGTCGTTGCTGGCGCCGAGGCGGGCCGCGCGCGGATGGCCGCGGCGCGTGCGCGCGGCGATGCGGGCGAGGCACCCGACGCGCCGCGCCAGCCCCGGCCCGACCTGCGCGAGCCGCTTCTGTCGGCTGGGGGGGCGCGGCGGGCGCTGCGCGGCCTGATGCCCACGATCGGGGCGCGCCGGTCCGATCCGCCGTCCGAGCTGGTCATGCCCGACCTGCCCGAAGCCGACATCGCCGCCCCGAGCCCCGAGCGCATCAGCGCGCGCATCTCGGGCGCGATCGAGGCGCGCCGGCGCGCCGACCCGCCGCTCGTCTCCGAGCCGCATCTTCGCGCGCGCGCAGCACCGCTCTTTGCCGGCGACGATGAGGCCGAGGACGAGGATGAGCCCACGGCCCCCGACCCCCGGCCCCAGGGCGCGCCCGAAGCACGGCGCGTGATCGTGCCGACGCCGCGGCGCGCCGCCTCGCGCCGCGCCGACGCCGAGGCCCAGCCCAGCCTGCGCTTTGACGATGCCGCGCCGGGCTATGAGGCCCCGGCGCTGAGCCTTCTGTCCGCGCCCAAGAACATCGTGCGCCAGACGCTCTCGACCGAGGCGCTCGAGGAGAACGCGCGCATGCTCGAGAACGTCCTCGACGATTACGGCGTCAAGGGCGAGATCACCTCGGTCCGGCCCGGCCCGGTCGTGACGATGTACGAACTCGAACCCGCGCCGGGGCTGAAGGCCAGCCGCGTCATCGGCCTGTCGGACGACATCGCGCGGTCGATGTCGGCGCTCTCGGCGCGCGTCTCGACGGTGCCGGGGCGCACCGTGATCGGGATCGAGCTTCCCAACGCCGAGCGCGAGAAGGTCTATCTGCGCGAGATCCTCGCCGCGCGCGAATTCGGCGATTCGACGATGCGGCTGCCGCTCGCGCTCGGCAAGGACATCGGCGGCGCGCCGGTCGTGGCGAACCTCGCCAAGATGCCGCATCTCCTTATCGCGGGCACCACGGGTTCGGGCAAGTCGGTCGCGATCAACACGATGATCCTGAGCCTTCTCTACAAGCTCTCGCCCGAGGAATGCCGCCTCATCATGATCGACCCCAAGATGCTCGAGCTGTCGGTCTATGACGGTATTCCGCATCTGCTCTCGCCCGTCGTCACCGACCCAAAGAAGGCGGTCGTCGCGCTCAAATGGGTCGTGGCCGAGATGGAGGAGCGCTATCGCAAGATGTCGCGCATGGGCGTGCGCAACATCGAGGGCTTCAACGGCCGCGTGCGCGAGGCGCTCGACAAGGGCGAGATGTTCCGCCGCACGGTGCAGACGGGCTTTGACGACGAGACGGGCGATCCGGTGTTCGAGACCGAGGAATTCGCCCCCGTCGCGCTGCCCTATATCGTCGTCATCGTCGACGAGATGGCCGACCTGATGATGGTCGCCGGAAAGGAGATCGAGGCCTGCATCCAGCGCCTCGCGCAGATGGCGCGCGCGAGCGGCATCCACCTGATCATGGCCACGCAGCGCCCCTCGGTCGATGTCATCACCGGCACGATCAAGGCGAACTTCCCGACCCGCATCTCGTTCCAGGTCACCTCGAAGATCGACAGCCGCACCATCCTCGGCGAGCAGGGGGCCGAGCAGCTGCTGGGCATGGGCGACATGCTCTACATGGCGGGCGGCGCGCGCATCACCCGCATCCACGGCCCCTTCGTCTCGGATGAGGAGGTCGAGGAGGTGGTGACGCACCTCAAATCCTTCGGGCCGCCCGAATATCTCGCGAGCGTGGTCGAAGGGGGCGATGACGAGCGCGCCGAAGAGATCGACGCGATCCTCGGCCTCGGGTCCGAGGGGGGCGATGACGCGCTCTATGATCAGGCGGTGGCGATCGTGGCGCGCGACCGCAAATGCTCAACCTCCTACATCCAGCGCAAGCTCGGGATCGGCTACAACAAGGCCGCGCGGCTTGTCGAGCAGATGGAGAACCAGGGCGTCGTTACCCCTGCGAACGCGGTCGGCAAGCGCGAGATCCTCGTCCCCGAACCGTGATCGCGGCGCCGTTTTCAAGCCTGCGCGACGGTGCTAGGGTCCGCTCCATGCTGACCCGTCGCGCCCTTCTTGCCCTTGCCGCATCGCTCCTGCCGGGCCTGCCCGGCGCGGCAGGCCCCGCGCCGCTGTCGGAAATCTCGGCCTATATCGGCGCGATCACCACCATCCGCGCGCCCTTCGTGCAGATCAACGCCGACGGATCGGTCGCGACGGGCCGGATCGCGATCCAGCGCCCGGCGCGCGCGCGGCTCGATTACGACGATGCCTCGGGCCCGCTCATCATCGCGGCGGCGGGGCAGATCGCGATCTTCGATGGCGCCTCGCGCGAGCCGCCGAGCGTCTATCCGACCTCGAAGACGCCGCTGGCGCTGATCCTCGATCGGCGGGTCGATATCGCGACCTCGCCGATCGTCGTCGGGCATTATCAGGACGGTGATGCGACGATCGTCGCGCTGCGCGATCCCGAGGTGCCCGACATGGGCACGGTCGAACTTGCGTTCACCGGGGCGCCGCTGCGGCTCCTCGGCTGGTCGGTCATTGGCGATGCGGGCGAGCGGGTCGATGTCTATCTCGAAGAGCACGAGATCGGCGTCGCGATCCCGCCCTCGACCTTCAGCATCGACAACGAGATGCGCGCGCGCGGTCTGGTCAAGGACGACTGACGCCCGTCAGATCCGGCAGCCCTCAAGCTGGCGCTCATAGCGCGCGGCACGGCTTGCGACCTCGCGCGAGCGGGTGATGAGCCAGGGCTTGCTGTTGTGGCTGCCGCGCTGATACCCCGCGCGCCCCTCGTGATAGGCCAGATATTGCGCGGCCGCATCCGTCTTGGCGATGCCGAGGCGGCGCATGCTCGTGTCCATGTACCAGCCGATGAAATCGGTCGCATCCTCGATCCGGTCGCGCCGGGCCGAGCCGTTGCGCGTCGCGCGGCGGTATTCGTCCCATGTCCCGTCGAGGGCCTGCGCATAGCCATAGGCCGAGCTCTCCCGACCCGCCGGAATGATCCCGAGCGCATAGCGCCGCGGCGTCCGGGCGTTCCGGATGAAGCGCGATTCATGATAGATCGTCGCCATCTGGACATGGACCGGCACGCCCCATTCCTCGGCCGTGGCCTTCATGGCGCGGGCATAGGCGGGCTTTTCCCGCGCCAGCGCGCAGGCGTTGTCGAGGTTGCGCGGGGCCGTGCCGGCGGCGCAGGACGCCAGCAGCAGACACAGACCCAGACCGCGGAGAACTCTGCTCATCTGCCTCTCGCGTGTTCTTTTTTGGGGATCATAGCAAAAAAATGCGCGGGCGCAAATCCGTGCGATGCCGCCCCGCGCGACCCGGTGGACAATCGCGCAAGGCTCGGGCAAACAACCGGGGCGGAGGAGATCGATGATCAAGGGGCAGGCGAAATACCATCTGGGGCAGGTCGTGCGCCACCGGAGATTCCCGTTTCGCGGGGTGGTGTTCGATGTCGATCCGAAGTTCTCGAACACCGATGAGTGGTATGAGGCGATCCCGCCCGAGAACCGGCCGCGCAAGGACCAGCCCTATTATCACCTGCTAGCCGAGAACGCGCACAGCTATTACGTCGCCTATGTCTCGGAGCAGAACCTTCTGCCCGACGAGAGCGGCGAGCCCGTCGGCCACCCCGATGTCGCGAGCCTCTTTGGCGATTTCAGCGAGGGGCGCTATCCGCTCCAGTTCCAGCTGAACTGAGGGGCGGCCTTTCCCTGCCCGTGCCGATCGGCTAATCCCCCGCCCATCCGACTCCAAACGGTGCCGCAGCGATGAAGTTCACCCTCTCCTGGCTTCGCGACCATCTCGAGACCGACGCCACACCGCAGGCCATCGCCGAGGCGCTGACCGACCTCGGGCTCGAGGTCGAGGAGGTCACCGACCCCGCGGCGCGGCTCGGGGCCTTTCGCATCGCCCGCGTGATCGAGGCGGTGCCCCACCCCAACGCCGACCGGCTGCGGCTCTGCCGGGTCGAGACCTATCCCGACGGCCCCGGCGGGCGGTGCGAGGAGGTGCAGGTCGTCTGCGGCGCGCCCAATGCGCGGGCCGGGATGAAGGGCGTGTTCGCCGCGTCGGGCGCCTATATTCCTGGCATCGATGTGACGCTGAAAACGAGCAAGATCCGCGGTCAGGAATCGAACGGCATGCTGCTGTCCGAGCGCGAAATGGGCCTGTCCGAAGATCACGAAGGCATCGTTGAGCTGCCGGAAGACGCGCCCGTCGGGGCGCCCGCGGTCGAGGTCATGGGGCTCGACGATCCGATCGTCGAGATCGGCCTCACGCCCAACCGCCAGGACTGCGCCGGCATCCGCGGCATCGCCCGCGATCTCGCTGCGGCGGGCCTCGGAACG
>JAUREX010000006.1 GCA_030834485.1 Gemmobacter sp. | reverse complement strand
CGAGGAAATCGGGCCCGACGGGGTGGAACTGGCTTGCGTCTGGACGGGGTCGCGGCGCCGGGTTGCGGCGGATGCGGTCGTCCTCGTCGGCGCGCGCACGCCCGAGGACGGGCTCTGGCGCGCGCTCTCGGCCGCCGACTGGCGGGGTGCGGGGATCCGCTCGGTCGAGCTTGTGGGCGATGCGGCCGCACCTGGCCCCATCGCCTGGGCGACCTATGCCGGGCGGCGCTATGCCGAGGGCCTCGACGCCCCCGACCGGGGCGAGGCGCTCTCGTTTCGGCGCGAGATCGCGGGCCTTGCGCCCCATGATCCGATCACGCCCTGACATGCCCGCAAGCCGCGCCATCCTCGAGCGCCTGATCGGTTTCCCCTCGCTCGCGGGGACGCCCAACCACGCCATCGCCGACTGGATCGCGGCCTATCTCGCCGACGCGGGGGCCGAGGTCGCGCGCCTGCCCAATGCCGACGCGAGCCGGATGGGGCTGGTCGCGCGCATCGGGCCGGCGGTGGCGGGTGGGGTCATCCTCTCGGCGCATATGGATGTGGTGCCGGTCGCGGGGCAGGCGTGGTCGCGCGATCCCTTCGCGCTGCATGCCGAGGGCGGGCGGCTTTTTGGCCGCGGGACGGCGGACATGAAGGGGTTCCTCGCTGCCGCCCTTCACGCCGCGCGCGCGGCGGGGCAGGGGACGCTTGCGCGCCCGCTCATCCTCGTTCTTTCCTATGATGAGGAGATCGGCTGCCGCGGCATCGCCGAGATGGCCCCGCGCCTCGGGCCGCATCTGCACGCCCCCGCGCTGGCGCTGGTGGGTGAGCCGACATCGATGCGCATCGTCACCGGCCACAAGGGCAAGATCGCGCTCGATGCGGTTTGCACGGGCGAGGCCGGCCATTCGGCGCGCGCGCCATTGCATCTGAACGCGCTGCACCTTGGCGCGGATTTCCTCGGGCTCTTGCGCGCGGTGCAGGGGCGCATCGCTGCGGCGGGGCCGCGCGTGGCGGGCTATGAGGTGCCCCATGCGACGGTGCACGCCGGCACCATGCGGGGGGGCGCGGCCCTCAACATCGTGCCCGAGCGGGCCGAGATCGGGTTCGAGATCCGCCACACCGCCGCCGAGGACCCCGACGCGATCCTGGCCGAGATCCGGGCGGGTGCGGAGGCGATCGTGGCCGACGCCCGCCACCCCGCCGCCTCGATCACCCTGACCGAGCGCGCGCGCTACCCGGGCCTCGAGACGGCGCCCGACTCGGGGGCGGTCGTGGCGATCCGGGCGGTCCTGCCCGCGGGGACGGCGCTCGGACGCGTCGATTACGGCACCGAGGCGGGGTTTTTCGCGGCCCTCGGCTGCCCCGCGGTCGTCTGCGGGCCGGGGTCGATGACCGAGGCGCACCGCGCCGACGAATTCCTGACCGAGGCGCAACTCGCCGCCTGCGAGGCGATGCTCGGCCGCCTCGTCGCGACGCTGCGCTAAGGGTCAGCCGCGCGAACGCCCCTCGAACCGCGGCAGCATGGCGGAAAAGTCGCGCCCCGCGCCGTCCTCATCCTCGACGAAGCGGCGATAGAGCTCGGCCGCGAGCGCACCCATCGGCGTGTCGGCATCCGCCCCCGCCGCCGCCGCCTGCGAGAGCCGCAGATCCTTGAGCATGAGGTCGGCGGCAAACCCGGGCCGATAGCCGTTGTCGGCCGGGCTCTGCGGCCCGACGCCGGGGGCGGGGCAATAGGCCGTGATGCTCCAGGACTGGCCCGATGAGGTCGAGACGACATCGAACATCTTCTGCCGCGCAAGCCCCAGCCGGTCGGCGAGCGCGAAGGCCTCGCAGGTCGCGATCATGGTGACGCCGAGGATCATGTTGTTGCAGATCTTGGCCGCCTGCCCGGCGCCGGCGCCGCCGCAATGCACCGCCTTGCGGCCCATCACCTCGAACAGCGGCGCAACCGTCGCAAAGGCCGCCTCGGTGCCGCCCGCCATGAAGGTCAGCGTGCCGGCCGCAGCCCCGCCGACCCCGCCCGAGACCGGCGCATCGAGGACGCCGAGCCCCGCGGCTGCGCCTGCCTCGTGCAGCCAGCGCGCGCTGGCGACATCGACCGTCGAGCAATCGCAGAGCACCGCACCCCGCGCCATCGCGGGGATGACCTCGGCCGCGACCGCGCGCAGGATCGCCCCGTCGGGCAGCATGGTGATGACGACCTCGGCCTCTGCCGCGGCATCTGCGGCCGAGGCGGCGCCCGCGACCCCCTCGGGCAGCGGCGCGCGCAGATCGAAGCCCCGCACCGCATGGCCCGCCCGTGCGAGGTTCGCGGCCATCGGCCCGCCCATGTTGCCCAGCCCGATGAACCCGATCTTCATGCGATGTCCTCCCATATCCGCCATTCGGGGCCGAGTGGGGCGAGCATCGCCGCCACCTCGGCCGGATCGACCGCCTCGGGGCCCGCATGGCGCCAGCGCGGCGCGCGGTCCTTGTCGATCACCTGCGCGCGCACGCCCTCGAGGAACTCGCCCTGCGCAATCGCGCGGGCGGTAAAGCGGAACTCGCGCGCGATCGCGGCGCGCAGGTCGCGATCGGCGCGCGCCGCGCGCACCATCGCAAGGGTCGCGGCCATAGAGAGTGGCGCGTTGCGCGCGATGGCGGCGCGCGCCGCCGCCGCCTCGGGTGTTTCGACGGGGCCGAGCGCGGCCGCGATCTCGGCAACCGTCGGCGCCGCGAAGGCGGGACCGAGTGCTGCCATCGCCGCGGCAAGGGCCGAGGGTGGTGCGGGGTGGTCGGGGATCGCGGCCGGATCGCCCGTCTCGATCAGCGCGCGCGTCAGCGCGGGCCATTCGGCCTCGGGCACGAAGCGGTCGGCAAAGCCCGCCCAGATCGCATCGCCCGGCCCCATCCGCGCACCCGTCAGGCCGAGGTATTCGCCCGCGCGCCCCGGCGCGCGCGCCAGGAGCCACGACCCCCCCACATCGGGCACAAGCCCGATCCCGCATTCGGGCATCGCGACCTGCGTGCTCTCACCCACGACGCGGTGGCGGGCGTGGCCGCCGACGCCGACGCCGCCGCCCATCACGAAGCCCTGCATCAGCGCAACGATGGGCTTGGGATAGGCCGCGATCTTGGCGTTCATGCGATATTCGTCGCGCCAGAAGCGGCGCGCGGCGTCGAAATCGCCCGCTCTTCCGGCGTGATACATCGCCGCGATGTCGCCCCCCGCGCAGAAGGCGCGCGCGCCCTCGGCGTCGATCAGCACGACCGCGACGCCCGGATCGTCGCGCCAGCGGTCGAGCGCGCCCTCGATCGCAAGCGCCATCGGATGTCTCAGCGCATTGAGGGCCTGTGGCCTCGTGAAGGTGATGCGCCCCGCGCGCCCCTCCTGCCGGATGTCCAGATCGGTCATTCCCGCCCCCCGATCATCGAGCGCGCAACGATGAGGCGCATGATCTCGTTCGTCCCCTCGAGGATGCGGTGCACGCGCAGGTCGCGCACGATCTTCTCGATCCCGTAATCGGCCAGATAGCCGTATCCGCCGTGCAGTTGCAGGCACTGATCGGCGATGCGGCTGCCGGCCTCGGTCACGAATGCCTTGGCCATCGCGCAGGCCTTGGTCGCATCCGGCGCGCCGCGGTCGAGCTTCCAGGCCGCCTGGCGCAGAAAGACGCGCGCGGCCTCGATCTCGATCTCCATCTCGGCCAATCGGAATTGCAGCGCCTGGAAGCGGTCGAGCGTGCGCCCGAAGGCCATGCGCTCGGCCATATAGGCGCGCGTGCGCTCAAGCGCCGCCTGCGCCCCCCCGAGCGAGCACGCCGCGATGTTGAGGCGCCCGCCGTCGAGCCCCTCCATCGCCAGCCGGAACCCGGCCCCCTCGGCCCCGAGCAGCGCCCCGGCCCCGACCGCGCAGCCGTCAAGCTGCACCTGCCGCGTGGGTTGGCTGCGCCAGCCCATCTTGTCCTCGAGCGCCCCGAAAGAGAGCCCCGGCGCACCCGCCTCGACGATCAGCGCGGAGATGCCGCCTGGCCCCTCGGCGCCCGTGCGCGCCATCACGACATAGGCGTCCGAATAGCCCCCGCCCGAGATGAAGGCCTTGGTTCCGGTCAGCCGCCAGCCGTCGTTGGTGCGTTCCGCGCGGGTGCGCAGCGCGGCCGCGTCCGACCCGCTGCCCGGTTCGGTCAGGCAATAGGACAGGATCGTCTCCATCCTGACCGCGGGGGCAAGCAGGCGCGCCTTCTGTTCGGCCGTGCCGTGGCGGTCGAGCATGGTCGCGCACATGTTGTGGATCGAGAGGAAGGCCGCGACCGAGGGGCAGGCCATCGCCAGCCCCTCGAACACCAGCGTTGCCTCGAGCCGGCCGAGGCCCGCCCCGCCCGCGGCCTCCGAGACGCAGAGCCCGCCGAAGCCGAGTGCGGCAAGCTTCGGCCAGAGGTCACGCGGTATGGTGCCTGCCGCCTCCCACGCGCGGGCGTGGGGGGCGATGTGCTCGGCACCGACCTCGCGCGCCATCGCAAGGATCGCCTGCTGCTCCTCGGTCGGCGCGAAGTCCATCCCGTCTCCCAGGCCTTGGGCGTCAGTCCATCTGCTTGAAGTTGAAGGCGGCACCTTCCTTGATGCCCGAGGGCCAGCGCGCCGTCACCGTCTTGGTGCGGGTGTAGAAGCGGAACGCGTCCGGCCCGTGCTGGTTGAGGTCGCCGAACGAGGATTTCTTCCAGCCCCCGAAGGTGTGGTAGGCCAGCGGCACCGGGATCGGGAAGTTGACCCCGACCATGCCCACATTCACGCGGTTGACGAAATCGCGCGCCGTGTCGCCGTCGCGGGTGAAGATCGCGATGCCGTTGCCGTATTCATGGTCCATCGCAAGCTTCAGCGCCTCTTCATAGCTCTGCGCGCGCACGGTCGAGAGGACCGGCCCGAAGATCTCGGTGCGATAGATGTCCATCTCGGGCGTCACATGGTCGAAAAGATGCGGGCCCACGAAAAAGCCCTTCTCGTAGCCCTGAAGGCTGAAGTTGCGCCCGTCGACCCGGAGCTTCGCGCCCTGCGCCACGCCCGTTTCCACCAGCCGCAGGATGTTGGCCTTGGCGGCCGCGGTGACGACCGGGCCATAGTCGATGTCGGCGCCCGCCGTCCAGGGGCCGACGCGCAGCTTCTCGACCTTGGGCACGAGGCGCTCCATCAGCGCGTCGGCGGTCTTGTCGCCGACCGGCACCGCGACCGAGATCGCCATGCACCGCTCACCTGCCGCGCCATAGCCTGCGCCGACAAGGGCGTCCGCCGCCTGGTCGAGGTCGGCGTCGGGCATGATGATCATGTGGTTCTTGGCGCCGCCGAAGCATTGCACGCGCTTGCCGGCCGCGCAGCCGCGCGAATAGATGTAATGCGCGATGGGGGTTGATCCGACGAAGCCCACGGCCTGGATCACCGGGTTGTCGAGGATCGCGTCCACGACCTCCTTGTCTCCGTTCACGACCTGCAGGATCCCGTCGGGCAGCCCCGCCTCCTGCATGAGTTGGGCGAGCATGAGCGGCACCGAGGGGTCGCGCTCGGAGGGCTTGAGGATCATCGCGTTGCCGCAGACGATGGCGGGGGCGAGCTTCCACATCGGGATCATGGCGGGGAAGTTGAAGGGCGTGATGCCCGCCACCACGCCGAGCGGCTGGCGCAGCGAATAGAGGTCGATCCCTGGCCCCGCGCTGTCGGTGAACTCGCCCTTGAGCAGATGCGGCGCGCCGATGCAGAACTCGACCACCTCGACCCCGCGCTGGATGTCGCCCTTCGAATCGGCGAAGGTCTTGCCGTGCTCGGCGCTCAGCACCTCGGCGAGCTTGTCCATGTCGCGGTTCACGAGGCGGACGAACTCCATCATCACGCGCGCGCGCCGCTGCGGGTTGGTCGCGGCCCATTTCGGCTGCGCCGCCGCCGCCGCCACCACCGCCGCGTCGAGCTCGGCCCTGGAGGCGAGCGGCACGCGGGCCTGCACCTCGCCGGTCGCGGGGTTGAACACGTCGCCGAAACGGCCCGACGTGCCGGCGACCTGCGCGCCGTTCATCCAGTGGGAAAGATCCTTCATCGGGGGCTCCATCTTCAGACCGGCGGAACAATAGCCGCGCGCCGCGACCGGCGAAAGGCCCAAGGCGGAAACATGCGGGGTTGACGTCGTGACAGCTTGACAGTCGCCCTGCATCGAAGAACGCTGGCGGGGAAAGACCGAAGGGACGGAGAGGAAAGACACACACAAACGGGCGGGGAGAAGCGATGATCGTGCAGCAGATCATGAAGTCGAAGGCGGCGGGCGGGGTCGCGACGATCGCGCCCGCGGCGGGGCTCGATGCGGCGGTGGCGGCGATGGCTGAGCGGCGCATCGGCGCCCTCGTCGTCAGCCGGACGGGCGCGGATGTCGAGGGGATCGTGTCGGAGCGCGACATCGTGCGCGAACTGGCCGCGCGGGGGCCCGCGTGCCTCGGGCGGACGGTCGGCGAGGTGATGACGCGCGCGATCGTGACCTGCGCGCCCGCCGACACGGCCCAGAGCGTGCTCGAGCGCATGACGGCGGGGCGCTTTCGCCACATGCCGGTGCTCGAGGGGGGTGAGATGGTCGGGCTCATCTCGATCGGGGATGTCGTCAAGGCGCGCCTTGACGAACTCGGGGCCGAGATGGATGCGCTCGAGGGGATGATCAAGGGGTTCTGACGCAAGGTGCGTCGGCGCTCGACAGGCAGGGCGCCACGGAGGCGGCGCCGCAGAGGGGCTGACATGAGGATCGGACTTTACCCGGGCACCTTCGACCCGGTGACGCTCGGGCACATCGACATCATCGGGCGGGCGGCGCGGCTGGTGGACAGGCTGGTGATCGGCGTCGCGATCAACCGCGACAAGGGCCCGCTCTTTCCGCTCGAGGAGCGGGTGGCGATGGTCGAGGCGGAATGCCGCCCCCTCGCGGCCGCGACCGGGGTCGAGATCATCGCCCACCCGTTCGAGAACCTGCTCGTGGATTGCGCCCGCGACGTCGGCGCGGGCGTCATCATCCGCGGGCTGCGCGCGGTGGCGGATTTCGAATACGAGTTCCAGATGGTCGGGATGAACCGCGCCCTTGATGCGCGCATCGAGACGGTCTTCCTGATGGCCGACGCGCAGCGCCAGGCGATCGCGTCGAAGCTCGTCAAGGAGATCGCGCGCCTCGGGGGCGATGTCGGCAAGTTCGTCCCGCCCGCCGTCGCCACGGCGCTGCGCGCGAAATACCCCCCCAGACACTGAGTTCGCGCCCCCCGCACCCTGTCTTTCGCGCCGGGGCGGCGCTATCTTCGCGGCATGGAACCCGTCTCGATCGTCGCGGCCTTCGCGGGGCTTTTCCTCATCATCGGGCTGGCCGAGCCGGTCGCCGACCGGTTGCGGCTGCCGTTCTCGGTCGTGCTCGCGCTGATCGGGGCGCTGATTGGGGTTGCGGCGACGCTTGCGGGCGGGACGCTTGCCGATCCGGCGGGCTCCGAGGCGCTCGGCTTTCTCGCCGCGCCGGTGCGCTCGGACCTGCTGCTCTTTGTCTTTCTGCCGACGCTTCTCTTTCAGGTGGCGCTCGGCCTCAATCTCAGGCGGATGCTCGACGATTGGGTGCCGATCCTCGTGCTCGCGGTGGTCGCGGTGGTGGTGGCGACGCTCGCGGTCGGCTTCGCGCTCGTGCCCGTCACGGGGCTTGCGCCGGTCGCGTGCCTTCTGATCGGCGCGATCGTCTCGACGACCGACCCCTCGGCGGTCGTGAGCATCTTTCGCTCGATCGGGGCACCGGGGCGGCTGGCGCGCATCGTCGAGGGCGAGAGCCTGCTCAACGATGCCGCGGCCATCGCGCTATTCGGCTTCTTCCTGACCTTCGTGATGTCGGGCGTGCCCGATCCGACGCTGCGCGACATCCTCATGGGTTTTCCCTGGCTCCTGATCGGGGGGGCGGTCGCGGGCTGGGCGCTGGCGCGGGCGGGCGTCACGCTCATCGCCGCGGTCGCGCGCTTTCCGGCGGCGCAGGTCTCGCTCAGCGTGGCGTTGCCCTATGTCGCCTATCTTTTGGCCGAGCGCGGGCTTGGCGTCTCGGGCGTGATCGCGGTGGTGGTCGCGGGCCTCACGCTCAACCTCACCGGGCCGGGGCGGATGGCGCCCGCCGTCTGGACCTATCTGCGCGGCGTGTGGGACATGCTCGCGCATTGGGCGGGCGCGCTCATCTTCCTGCTCGCGGCCCTCATCATCCCGCGGCTCATGGCAGAGGCGCGGCCGACCGATCTTGCGCTCGTGGCGGTCGTCGTCCTCGCGGCGATGGCGGCGCGGGTTCTCGTGCTGTCGGGGATGCTGCCGGTGCTGGCGTGGCTGCGCCTGTCGCCGAGGGTCGAGCGGCCCTATCGCCTCGCGATCCTGTGGGGCGGGCTGCGCGGGGCGGTGACGCTCGTGCTCGCGCTTGCGGTCACCGAGAACCCGCAGGTCGCGCCCGAGGTCAAGCGCCTCGTGGGGATCCTCGCGACGGGCTTCACCCTCTTCACCCTCTTCGTGCAGGGCGCGACGCTGCGCCTCGTGATCCGCAGGCTCGGCCTCGACCGGCTGCCGCCGCTCGATACCGCACTCGCCAATCAGGTGATCGCGGTCGCGCTCCAGACCGTGCGCGAGCAGGTGTCCACGACCGCGCAGGACCATGCGCTCGGCAAGGAGATCGTGCGCGCCGAGGCCAAGCGCTTTGCCGAGCGGCTCGACCGTGCGGTCGAGGATGCCGAGCGCGGCGAGGGGATCCTCGACCGCGACCGCATCACGCTCGGCCTTGTCGCGCTCGCGGGGCGCGAGCGCGAGATGATCCTCGAGAAGTTCCGCGAGCAGGTGATCTCGACCCGGGTCGTCGATGCGATGCTCTCGGACGCCGACCGGCTGATCGAGGCGACGCGGGCCGGCGGGCGCAACGCCTATCGCGAGGCCGGGCGGCGCAGCCTCGGGTCGGGGCGGGCGCAGCGGGTGGCGGTGTTCCTGCACAACCGCCTCGGCATCTCGGGGCCGCTCGGGCGGATGACGGCGGACCGCTTCGAGACGCTGATCGATCAGCGCATGATCCTGCGCGCGCTGCACGGCTTCATCGACGGGCGCATCCTGCGCATCCACGGCCGGCGCGTGGCCGAGTTGCTCCACGAACTCCTCTCGCGGCGCGAGGAAGAGGTCGACAGCGCGCTCGAGGGGCTGCGGCTGCAGTTTCCGGGCTATGCCGAGGAGCTCGAGCGGCGCTACATCCGCCGCATCGCGCTGCGCTTCGAGGAGAGCGAATACGACGCGCTGATGGACGACGGGCTGATCGGGCCTGAGCTTCATGCGCGGCTGAAATCGCGCATCGCGGCCGAGCGCACGGGCCTCGGCGCGCGGCTCCAACTCGACCTCGCGGTGCAGAAGGCCGAGCTTGTGCGGCAGTTCCCGCTTTTTGCCGACATGGACGCGACCCAGCGCCGGCGCCTCTTGCGCGCGCTCTCGACCCGGCAGGTGGTGCCCGGCACGATCGTGCAGCGGCGCGGCGCGCCGATGCGGCGGGTGCATTTCATCGCCTCGGGCGCGGTCGAGGTCGAGGTCGCGGGGCAGAAGACGCGCCTCGGTCGGGGCGAGATGTTCGGGCAGATCGCGATGCTGACGAAGGGGCGCATCCGCCCGCAGGTGACGGCCATCGCGCATTCGACGCTGCTTGTCCTCGACGAGGGGCGCTTTCGCGCCCTGATCGCGCGCCACGCCGCCCTGCGCGAGGCGGTGATCGAGAGCGCGAAGCGCAGGGGCGTCGCGCTCGACCTCTGAGGGGGGCTTTGCGGGGGCGCGCGAGCCGTGCTAGGGCGCGCCCCGGCAGCAAGGGGGGCAGGGCATGGCGGACGACCGGCTGATCGTGGCGCTTGATGTGGGCGATGTCCTCGCGGGGCTCGCGCTGACCGAGCGGCTGGGCGATTCGGTGTCGTTCTACAAGATCGGCCTCGGGATGCTGACGGGGGGCGGGCTCGCGCTCGCGCGCGAACTCAAGGACGACCACGGCAAGCGCATCTTCCTCGACCTCAAGCTTTTCGACATCGGCGCCACGATCGAGGCCGCCGTGCGCGGGATCGCGCGGCTTGGCCTCGATTTCCTGACCGTGCACGGCGATCCGCAGGTGGTCGCGGCCGCGGCAGAGGGGCGCGGGGCGCATGATCTGAAGATCCTCGCGGTGACGGTGCTGACCTCGCTCGACCGGGCCGACCTCGACGCCAACCTGATCCGCCCGGGCAGTGTGGCCGAGATCGCGCGCGAACGCGCCGCGCGCGCGCTTGCCGCCGGCGCCGACGGCGTGATCGCGAGCCCGCACGAGATCGCGGCGATCCGCGCCCTGCCCGAGGCGGCGGGGCGGCTGATCGTGACACCGGGGGTGCGGCCCACGGGCAGCCCGGCGGGCGACCAGAAGCGCATCATGACCCCTGCCGAGGCGATCGGGTCGGGGGCCGACCACCTCGTGGTGGGCCGTCCGGTCTGGCAGGCCGCCGACCCCGCCGCGGCCGCGCGCGCCATCGCGGCCGAGATCGCGGGCGCCGGCCGCCGCTGAACCCGACGCGCGCAAGACCCGACGCGCGCGTGGACAAGACGCTGCGGCGCGGCTAGAACCTGCCCGAACGCCGCCAGAGGCCGCGCGGCGCAGGGTATTTCGGATGGTTTCGCGCGTCATTCCGGTCGAGCCGTTCGACCTCGTCATCTTCGGCGCCTCGGGCGATCTCGCGCGGCGCAAGATCTGGCCCGCCCTCTGGCAGCGCTGGCAGGCCGGCCAGATCCCGCCCGAAAGCCGCGTGATCGGCGCCGCGCGGGCCGAACAGGGCCCAGCCGAGTTCCGCGACTGGGTGCGCGCCGCCCTG
Source organism: Gemmobacter sp. (assembly GCA_030834485.1). Taxonomy (GTDB): domain Bacteria; phylum Pseudomonadota; class Alphaproteobacteria; order Rhodobacterales; family Rhodobacteraceae; genus JAUREX01. The sequence goes on along the minus strand of JAUREX010000006.1, from coordinate 22,433 downwards.
CCCGCCGCCGCCGAGGGCACGGAGGCCTTCCTTGCGCGCGTCGATTATGTCGCGCTCGATGCGCGCGGCAGCGCGGGCTGGGCGGCACTTGCGGGCGCGGTGCGGCGCGATGTGGTGCAGGCCTACTATTTCTCGGTCGCCCCCGACCTCTTCGGCGCGCTGGCCGAGCGTCTGCACGCCCATGGCATCGCCGGCCCCGATGCGCGCATCGTCGTCGAAAAGCCCTTCGGCCACGACCTGCAGACGGCGCGCGCCCTCAACGCCACCCTCGCGCGGCATTTCGAGGAGCGGCAGATCTACCGGATCGACCATTACCTCGGCAAGGAGACGGTCCAGAACCTGATGGCGGTGCGCTTTGCCAACATCCTGTTCGAGCCGCTGTGGAATGCGCGCTATGTCGATCATGTCCAGATCACCGTCGCCGAGACGGTGGGCGTCGGCGGGCGGGGGGCCTATTACGACGGCTCGGGCGCGCTGCGCGACATGGTGCAGAACCACATGATGCAGCTTCTGTGCCTGATCGCGATGGAGCCGCCCTATCACTTCGACCCCGACGCGGTGCGCGACGAGAAGCTCAAGGTGATCCGCGCGCTCGATCCGGTGCGCCCGTCCGACATCGTGCGCGGCCAGTATCGCGCCGGGCCCGAGGGCCCCGATTACCGCTCCGATGCGGGCAACCGCCGGAGCGTGACCGAAAGCTTCGTCGCGCTCAAATGCGGCATCTCGAACTGGCGCTGGAAGGGCACGCCCTTCTATCTGCGCACGGGCAAGCGGCTGCGCGCGCGCGCCTCCGAGATCGCGATCACCTTCCGCGACCCGCCGCATTTCATCTTCGACGACGCCCCGGGCTGGCGGGGCAATGTCCTCTCGATCCGGCTGCAGCCGAATGAGGGGATGAACCTCTCGGTCATGATCAAGGAACCGGGGCCGGGCGGGATGCGACTGGTGCAGGTGCCGCTCGACATGTCCTTCGCCGAGGCGCTGGGCGCCGAGGGCACCGATATGCCCGACGCCTATGAGCGGCTGATCATGGACGTGATGCGCGGCAACCAGACCCTCTTCATGCGCGGGGATGAGGTCGAGGCCGCCTGGGCCTGGATCGACCCGATCCTCGCTGCCGCGACCGACGCCCCCGCCCCCTATGATCAGGGCAGCGCCGGCCCGGACGAGGCGCTCGCGCTCTTGCACCGCGACGGGCGGCGCTGGCGCGCCATCGCGCCATGATGCTGCGCGCCTATCCCGACCGCGACGCCTGGGCCGAGGGGGCCGCAGCGGCGATCGCGGCCGATCTGGGCGCGGCCCTTGCGCGCGGGGCCGGCGCGAGCCTCGCGCTGCCTGGCGGCACGACGCCCGCCCCGATCCTTGCGCGGCTGGCGCAGATGCCGCTCGACTGGGCGCGGGTGACGGTCTTTGCGGCCGATGAACGCTGCGTGCCCGAGGGGGATGCGCGGTCGAACACGGGCCTCTTGCGCGCGCATCTGGGGCAGGGGCCGGCGGCGGCGGCGCGGATCCTGTCGCTCGCGCTGGCGCCACCCACGGCCGAGGGGGTGGCCCGGCTTGGTGCCGAACTCGGCCCGCATCTGCCGCCTGCGGTCCTCCTTGCGGGGATGGGGGCGGACATGCATACGGCCTCGCTCTTTCCCGATGCGCCCGAGCTTGGCGCAGCACTTGCGCCCGATGCGCCGCCCCTCATGCTCCTGCACCCGCCCGGCCAGCCCGAGGCGCGGCTGAGCCTCAGCGCGCGGATGCTGTCGGGGGCGGGGGCGATCCATCTGGCGATCACCGGCGCGGACAAGCGCGCGGCCCTTGACCGCGCCGCGGGGCTCGCGCCGCAGATCGCCCCCGTCGCGGCCATCCTGCCGCGCGCCACCGTGCACTGGAGCGTCTGAGATGTCGGATTGGAGCACCCTGCGCGCCCTTCACGCCGCGACCCGCGACCGGCCGATCCTGGCGCTGATGGACGATCCGGCCCGGGTCGGGCGGTTCTCGGTTCAGGCCGACGGCATGCTGCTCGATGCCTCGAAGACCGGGATCGACGATGCGGCCCTCGCGGCCCTCGTTGCGCTTGCCGACGCTGCGGGCGTCGGGGCTGCGCGCGAGGCGATGTTCGCGGGCCGCCCCATCAACGCGACCGAGGGGCGCGCCGTCCTGCACACGGCGCTGCGCGATCCCGCCGGCCCCCCGCTTGTGGTCGCGGGCGAGGATGTCCGCCCCGGCATCACCGCGACGCTCGCGCGCATGTCGGCCTTTGCCGAGGCGGTGCGCGCGGGCGCGCATCCGGCGGCCGGGGGGCCCGTGCGCGATGTCGTCAACATCGGGATCGGGGGGTCGGACCTCGGGCCGGCGATGGCGGCGGCGGCACTTGCGCCCTATGGCGACGGGCCGCGGCTGCATTTCCTGTCGAATGTCGATGGCGCGCATGCGGCCGACATCCTGCGCGGCCTCGATCCGGCGCGCACGCTGGTGATCGTCGCCTCGAAGACCTTCACCACCATCGAGACGATGACGAACGCCGAGACGGTGCGCGACTGGCTGGTGCGGGGCGGGGGCGATGTGGGGCTGCAGGTGGCGGCCGTGTCGTCGGCGACCGAGCGCACCGCCCGCTTCGGCATCGACCCCGCGCGCGTCTTCGGCTTTGGCGACTGGGTGGGCGGGCGCTATTCGATGTGGGGGCCGGTCGGGCTGGCGCTGATGATCGGGATCGGACCTGCGCGCTTTGCCGAGATGCTCGCGGGGGCGGCGGCGATGGATGCCCATTTCCGCACCGCGCCGCTTGCACGCAACATGCCGGTGATGCTGGCGCTGAGCGGGATGTGGCACGCGCAGGTCGCGGGCCATGCGACCCGCGCGGTGTTGCCCTATGACCAACGCCTGTCGCGTCTGCCCGCCTATTTGCAGCAATTGGAAATGGAATCGAACGGCAAGGGCGTGACCATGGCGGGCGCGCGGCTTGGTGTGGCCTCGGGGCCGGTCGTCTGGGGCGCGCCGGGCACGAACGGGCAGCACGCCTTTCACCAGCTTCTCCATCAGGGCACGCAGATCGTGCCCGCGGAATTCCTGATCGCGGCGCGCGGGCATGAGGCGGAACTTGCCCATCACCACCGCATCCTCGTCGCGAACTGCCTCGCGCAGTCCGAGGCGCTGATGCGCGGCCGCTCCGACGCCGAGGCCGAGGCGCTGATGCGCCGCGCGGGCCTCTCCGAGGCCGAGGCGCGCCGTCTCGCGCCGCACCGCGCCTTTCCGGGCAACCGGCCTTCGGTCACGCTCGCCTATCCGCAGCTTACGCCCTTCGTGCTCGGCCAGATCGTCGCGCTCTATGAGCATCGGGTTTTCGTCGAGGGCGTCTGCCTCGGGATCAACTCCTTCGATCAGTGGGGTGTGGAGCTCGGCAAGGAGCGCGCGGTCGCGCTGTTGCCGCTGGTCGAGGGGCGCGCGGAGGCGGCACCCGCGGCCGATCCCTCGACCGCGGCGCTGGTCGAGTTTCTGCGCCGGGGCTAGGCTTTCGCGCGCGGCCCTGTTACGCTGCGCCGCAGCATGGTCGCGCGCATCCTCACCATCGCCCAGCAGAAGGGCGGCTCGGGCAAGACGACGCTTGCCGCGACGCTCGCCGCCAGCGCGGCGGCCCAGGGGCTCGGCGTCGCGCTGATCGACAGCGACCCGCAAGGCAGCCTCGGGCAGTGGTTCGCGCTGCGCGCCGCCGCGGGGCGTGCGGGGACGATGCGCTGCTTGCGGACCTCGGCCTGGGGCGTGGCGAGCGAGGTCGCGGCCCTGCGCGCCACGGCCGATCTGATCGTGATCGACACGCCCCCGCGGATCGATGCCGACCTGCGCCCCGCGCTTCGGGCGGCGGACCTCGTGCTGGTGCCGGTGGCGGCCTCGCCCCTCGATCTCTGGGCCACGCAAGGGGTGCTCGACCTCTGCGCGCGCGAGGGGCGCGCGCCGGTCATCGTCCTCAACCGCCTGCGCGCCTCGAGCCGGATCGGCGCCGAGATGGCCGCCGCCGCGGCGGGCCTCGGGGCCGACATCCTGCCCGCTGCGCTCGGCGACCGAGTCGCGCATGCCGGCGCGATGGAGCAGGGCCGCGCCGGCCCAGAATGCGCCGACCGGACCGCCCGGCACGAGGCAGATGCGCTGCTCCGCGCGGTAATCGCTCGGTTTTCCGCGCGCTGACGTGGCCCCACTGTCAGCCCCAATTTACACTTGCCGCTGTCCACATACTGTGACAAAATGTCACCCATGTTCCCACCTCAGGCGCCGCCCAAGCGTCCGGGGCAAGGGGCAGGGGAAGACCGGCGCGCCCCATCGGACGGGGCAGGGCCGGAGCACGCAGGAAACTGCCAAGGACGGAGGAAAGCATGTCCGCAAATGACCATGACAAGGTCTGGCCAACCGGCCTGACGCTGAAGGAAGCCGAAGAGGTGCACAGCTACCTCATCGACGGCACGCGCGTCTTCGGGGCGATCGCCCTGCTCGCGCACATCCTCGTTGCCGCAACGACGCCCTGGCTCGGCTGAAGGAGGATCGCAAGATGAACAACGCAAAGATGTGGCTGGTCGTCAAGCCGACGGTCGGCATCCCCCTCTTCCTGTCGGCCGTGGCCGTGGGCTCGTTCGCCGTGCATGTCGCGGTGCTGAGCAACACGACCTGGGTTGCCGACTTCCTCTCGGGCCAGCCGCTCGGCGCGGGCGCGACCGCAGCCCTGCCGCTGCCGGCCGATGGCGTGGCCAAGGTGGCCTTTGTCGAGGGCGGCGCCGCCGCTGTCGGCCAGCAGGTCCTCGTGATCCTGCCTGACGGAACCACGGCGCGCGCCGTGATCGGCGCTCCGGCGGGTTCGGCTACGCTGAACTGACGCGGACGCGGGCGGCCGGCGACCTCCCTCGCTGGCCGCCCGTTCTCCATTTCCCGCGAGCGGCGCCCGTCGGGGGTGCCCATGCGAAGGGTTCGGGTGCGATGGCCGACTTCCGCGCCTATGTGATCGGAAATCTGGCGCGCATGGCCCCGCGCTATCTACCCTTCGCCGATGTCGCGACACCCGATCTGCCGCTGGCGCGTCTGCTGCGGCTCTCGCTCTTTCAGATCAGCGTCGGCATGTCGCTCGTGCTGCTCGTCGGCACGCTCAATCGCGTGATGATCGTCGAGCTGAAGCTCTCGGCCGCCCTCGTCGGCGTGATGCTGGCGCTGCCGCTGGTGTTTGCGCCCCTGCGCGCCCTCATGGGGTATCGCTCGGATGTGCACCGCTCGGCGCTTGGCTGGCGGCGCGTGCCCTTCATCTGGAAGGGCACGATGCTGCAGTTCGGCGGCTTCGCGATCATGCCCTTCGCGCTTCTGGTGCTGTCGGGCTATGGCGAGGCTGTCGATGCGCCCTTCTGGCTCGGCCCGCTCGGGGCTGCGATCGCGTTCCTGCTGGTCGGGGCGGGGGCGCATATGGTCCAGACGGTCGGGCTTGCGCTCGCGACCGACCTTGTGCCCGAGGCCGACCAGCCGCGGGTCGTGGGGCTGATGTATGTGACCCTTCTGGCCGGGATGATCGGCAGCGCGCTGATCTTCGGCGCGCTCCTTGAGGATTACACCCCCGGCCGCCTCATCCGCGTCGTGCAGGGGGCGGCGGTCGCGACCATCGTGCTCAATGTCGTCGCCATCTGGAAGCAGGAGCCGCGCGACCGACGCCGCGCCGCCGACACCACGCCCCGGCCCGAATTCGCCGAGGCGTGGTCGGGCCTCATGCGCGTGCCGGGGACGCTGCGGCTCCTGGCGCTCGTGGCGCTTGGCACGGCGGGCTACGGGATGGCGGATGTGCTGCTCGAACCCTATGGCGGCGAGGTTCTCGGCATGTCGGTCGCGCAGACCACGCGGCTCACGGCGGTGATGGCGGCGGGCGGACTGATCGGCATCGCGCTCGCGGCGCGGGTGCTTGGGCGGGGCGGCATTCCGCTGCGCCTCGCGGCACTCGGGGCGCTGATCGGGTTGCCGGGGTTCGGCGCGATCATCCTTGCGTCCTTCGGGACGGGCACGGGCCTCTTCATCCTCGCGGTGCTCCTCGTCGGGATCGGCGCGGGCATCTTCGGCCATGCGACCCTGACCGCCACGATGCGGGCCGCGCCGCGTGCGCAGATCGGCCTCGCGCTCGGGGCATGGGGGGCGGTGCAGGCGACGGCGGCGGGGCTTGCGGTCGCGCTCGCGGGGATCCTGCGCGATCTGATCCGCGCGCTGCCCGACCCGGCCCATGGCGCCGAGGGCCCCTATGTCGCCGTCTTCGCGATCGAACTGATCCTGCTCCTCGTCGCGCTCGCGACGGCGCTGCCGCTGATGCGCGAGGCGACTAGACGTCGCGCCGCGCAAGGCTAGAACAAGCGAATGCGCGTTGCGCGCGCGTTCGAAGACCCAAGCGGCCCGCCAAGGGCCCGAGAACCGGAGGAAAGCATGACCACCATCGTCTCAAGGCTCTATGCGAGCAAATCGAAGGCGCAGGCCGTCGCCGACGCGCTTCATGCCGAGGGCTTCCCGGCCGCGATCGTCGATGTGATCGAGGCGGGCGCGGGCGACACCGCGGCCGCGATCCGCGCGGCCCGCGTGCCGGCGGCCTCGGCCGCGATCTATGCCGGCCAGATGTCGGCCGGGGGCAAGGCGCTTGTCGTCTGCCGCGCGCCCTTCAACCCGATCGGGGCGGCGCGCCTCGCGATGCAGATCGTCGATGCGCACGACCCGCTGCGCTCGGGCGTCGCGGATGAGAACGCCTATGTCTCCGAGGCGGCCCGCTCGGACCTCTACCTCAGCGTGCTGACCGATCATCCGCGCTTCTTCAGCATGGACATGATCCCGGGCGCCGATCTCGCGCGCGGGCTGATCTCGAACGCCTTCGGCATCCCGCTCCTGTCGCGGGGGCGGCGGGCCGACTCGGCGATGCGCGGCGGCGGCTACATGTCGACGAAGTTCCTGCCCTTTCCGCTGCTGACGCGCGGCCGCAGGGCCAATTCGGCCATCGCGGGCGGGCGGCTCATCACCGAAGGCCTCTGGCGGACGGTCGCGCACAAGAACTGAGCGTCCTCGGCGCTTGCAGCGCGCGGGCCGGGGGGGTAAACCGCCCCGGCCTGACGCCGGAGTTGCCATGTCGATCACGCCCGAGACCGCCCGCAAGGTCGCCCGCCTCGCCCGAATCCGGGTCGAGGAGGCAGACCTCCCCGCGCTTGCCCGCGAACTCTCGGGGATCCTGAGCTTCATGGAGCAGTTGAACGAGGTCGATGTCGCGGGCGTCGAGCCGATGACGTCGGTCACGCCCATGCTGCTCAGACTGCGCGAGGATCGGGTGACCGAGGGCGGGATGGCCGCGCGCATCCTCGCGAACGCGCCCGACCAGCGCGAGGGGTTCTTCGCGGTGCCGAAGGTGGTCGAATGACCCTCAACACCCTCTCGATCGCCGAGGCGCGCGACCTCTTGCGCCGGCGCGAGATCTCCGCGCGCGATCTGACCATGTCGTGCCTGGCCGCGATCGATACCTCGGACGAACTCGGCGCCTTTGTCCATCGCACGCCCGACATCGCGCTCGATCAGGCGCGGGCGGCGGATGCGCGCCTTGCGGCGGGCGAGGCGCCGGCGATGTGCGGGATCCCGGTCGGGATCAAGGACCTCTTCTGCACGCGGGGCGTCGCCTCGCAGGCGGCCTCGAACATCCTCGGGGGGTTTCGGCCCGAGTATGAATCGACCGTGACCGCGCGGCTTTTCGAGGCCGGCGCCGTCATGCTCGGCAAGCTCAACATGGACGAATTCGCGATGGGTTCGTCGAACGAGACCTCGTGCTACGGCCCCGCCGTCAACCCCTGGAAGGTCGACGACCGGCGGCTGACGCCGGGCGGATCGTCGGGCGGGTCGGCGGCGGCGGTGGCGGCGGACCTCTGCCTTGCCGCGACTGGGACGGACACGGGCGGCTCGATCCGCCAGCCCGCGGCGTTTACCGGGATCGTCGGCCTCAAGCCCACCTATGGGCGCGTCTCGCGCTGGGGGATCGTGGCCTTCGCCTCATCGCTCGATCAGGCGGGGCCGATGACCAAGACGGTGCGCGACGCCGCGATCTTCCTGCAGGCAATCGCGGGCGAGGATGCGAAGGATGCGACCTCGGCCGCGCTGCCCGTGCCCGATTTCGAGGCGGCACTCACGGGCGACATCCGCGGCCGGCGCATCGGCATCCCGCGCGAATACCGCATGGACGGCATGCCCGCCGAGATCGAGCGGCTCTGGTCCGAGGGCGCGGCGATGCTGCGCGACGCGGGCGCCGAGATCGTCGACATCTCGCTGCCGCACACGAAATACGCCCTGCCCGCCTATTACGTCATCGCGCCCGCCGAGGCGTCCTCGAACCTCGCGCGCTATGATGGGGTGCGCTATGGCCACCGCGCGACGCTCGGGCCCGGCGAGGGGATCGTCGAGATGTATGAGCGCACGCGCGCCGAGGGCTTCGGCCCCGAGGTGCGCCGGCGCATCATGATCGGGACCTATGTCCTCTCGGCGGGGTTCTATGACGCCTATTACAACCGCGCCCGCAAGGTGCGCGCGCTGATCCGGCGCGACTTCGAGACCGCCTTTGCCGAGGGGATCGACGCGATCCTGACGCCCGCGACGCCGTCGGCCGCGTTCGAGCTGGGCGCGCAGGCCTCGGCCGATCCGGTGGCGATGTATCTCAACGACGTGTTCACCGTGACGGTGAACCTCGCGGGGCTTCCCGGCATTGCGGTGCCGGTCGGGCTCGACGCGCAGGGGCTGCCGCTCGGGCTGCAACTGATCGGCCGGCCGTGGGATGAGGCGGGGCTTCTCGCTCACGCGCATGTGCTGGAAAAGGCGGCGGGTTTCGTGGCCAAGCCCGCGAGATGGTGGTAGGGCGGCTTCGGCCCGGAGGTTTCGATCCATGATGCGCCCGCTTGCCCTGATTGTCCTCGCCCTCGCGCTTGCGGGCTGTGCCGAGCCGCCCGTCGATGAGGCCGCAGCCGCCGCCGAGGCCGGCAAGGCCGGCATCTCGGACGAGCAGGATTTCAACGCCGTCGCCGCGCGCGAGACGATCGAGAGCGACCGCGAGCGCCTCGCGGCGCAGCGTCAGCAATATGTCTTCATCCCGCCCACCGCGCTGCCCGACACCGCCGGGGTGGAGCGGCCGATCATCATCGACTTCGCGCTCCAGACCCGCCACCAGCCGGGCCAGCAGCGCTGGAAGCGCAGCGATATCCGCCTCCAGAGCTATGCGCGCGCCTGCGGGCGCTATCCCGCACCCGACCTCGCGCAGGAGGCGTTCCTCAAGGCCGGCGGGCCCGAGCGCGACCGCCTCGGCATCGACCCCGACGGCGACGGCTTTGCCTGCGGCTGGGATCCGCGCCCCTTCCGCCTCGCGCTGCGCTGACGCCCGCCCGATGCGGGCCTGCCCTTCGCCCAATTTCGGCCCCCGGCGCGGCGGTGTCGCGCCGCATCTGATCGTGCTCCACTACACCGCGATGCCGAGTGCGGCCGACGCGCTTGCGCGGCTCTGCGACCCGGCGACCGAGGTGTCGGCGCATTACCTCATCGACCTTGACGGCACGCTCTGGTCGCTCGTGCCCGAAGAGGCGCGCGCCTGGCATGCGGGGGCGGGCGCCTGGGCGGGGTGCGCGGATGTGAACTCGGCCTCGATCGGGATCGAGTTGCAGAACCGGGGCGATCATCCCTATCCGCAGCCCCAGATCGCGGCGCTCTGCGCGCTTGTGGGCGATCTGCGCGCGCGCCACGCGATCGCGCCGCAGGGCGTGATCGGGCACGCCGACCTTGCGCCGACGCGCAAGGCCGATCCGGGCCCCCGCTTCGACTGGCGCGCGCTGGCGCGTGCGGGCCATGCGGTCTGGGCCGAGCCCGCGGCCACGGATGGCCCGCCGCTCGGCCAGAGCCTCGCGCGCTTTGGCTATCCCCCGGCGCCGGCGGATGCCCTGATCGCGGCGTTCCGGGCGCGCTTCCGCCCCTGGGCGCGGGGGCCCGAGGATGCGACCGACCGCGCGATCGCGGCCGATCTCGCGGCGCGCTTTGCCCCGGTTCAGAGCGCCACGAACCCGCCCGTCTCGGGATCGTAGACCTCGAGGCTTCCCTCGCCCATCGAGGTCCAGAGGCCGTGGAGCGTCATCTCTTCGGCCTCGACCGCCTTCGCCACGAAGGGAAATGTCAGCAGGTTGCGCAGCGACAGCACGACCGCCGCCTTTTCGAGCGCGTGCACCCGCGATGTCTCTTCGGCGATCCCGGCGACCTCGGTCCAGGCGGGGCGCAGCATCGCCATCCAGCGGCCGACGAAGCTCGTTGCGGCCTAAAGCTCGGGGGCGTGGCCCTGGCACATGTCGTGGCAGCCGCGCACCCCGCCGCAATTGGCGTGGCCGAGCACCACCACATGCGCGACCCGCAGCGTCGTCACCGCGTATTCGATCGCGGCCGAGGTGCCGTGATATTCGCCGTCCGGGTTGAAGGGGGGCACGAGGCTCGCGATATTGCGGTGAATGAAAAATTCGCCCTCATCTGCCCCGAAGATCGAGGTCACATGCACCCGGCTGTCGCAGCACGAGATCACCATGGTGCGCGGATGCTGCCCGTCCTGCGCGAGGCGGCGATACCATGCCTTGTTCTCGCGCCAGGTCGTGGCGCGCCAGCCGTGGAAACGCTGGACCAGGAACCCCGGCAGGGGTCGGATGCCCGGGATCATGCAAGGCCTCCCCTGCGCCGATGCGCAGCATCTTGCATTTGACCGAATTTTCCGCCCGCTTCAATCCGGCGCACAACCAATTCTTCACCGCGCCCCGGCATGCTCGGCATCGGGTGAAGTGGTGTCTGGGGATTGTCATGCCAGCCGAAGTGCTGCGGCTCATGCCGCATGAGCGGGTCTTGCTCGATTCCTCGCGGATCGAGGTTCTTTATGCGCAACTGGGGGGGGATGAGGTGCAGGCGCTGGTCGAGCGCGATGAACGAGCTCTGCGTCGTCAGGGGCGAGCTTTCGGCGCAATATGCCGGGCGCGACCTGCAGGGCTTTTCGCGCAACCTGCGCCGCCTGCGCCGGATCGGCGAGCATCTGGGCCTGCCGGTGATCGCGCGGGTCGCGGACGATGTCGCGGCCTGCCTCGATGCCGGGAACGCGACCGCGCTGGCCGCGACCTGGGCGCGGCTGATGCGGACCGCCGATCAGGCGATCGCGGGGCGGTGGGAGGATGCCTCCTGAGGCTCGGGTCGGCCGAGCCAGCCCGAGACCGCCGCGATGAATTCGGCCGGGCGGTCGGCGTGCAGCCAATGCCCCGCGCCCTCGAGCGTCGCGAACTCGGCCGCGGGAAACAGCGCGCGGATCGCGCCGTGGTGCTCGGGGCGCACATAGGCCGAAAGCGCCCCGGTCAGAAAGAGCGTGGGCCCCTCGAACCGTCCGGGCAGGTCGGGCCAGCCGGTGATCTGGTCCATCCGCGCCGCCAGAACCTCGAGATTCAACCGCCAGCGCGCGCCCTGCGGGCCGATCTCGAGCGACATGAGCAGAAAGGCCCGCAGGCCCGCGTCGGGGATCGCGGGCTGAAGCCGGCGGTCGGCCTCGGCCCGGGTCGCGACGCCCGCGAGATCGAGGGCACCAAGTGCTGCGACGATCGCGCGCTGCGCGCCCGCATGGCCATAGGCGATGGGGGCGATGTCGGCGACGATGAGGCGCCCGACCCGCCCCGGATGGAGTAGCGCGAGCGCCATCGCCGCCTTGCCCCCCATCGAATGGCCGAGCACATCGGCCACGCCCCCCGCCTCGGACGCGATCAGCCCGGCCAGATCGGCGGCCATCGCGGGATAGTCGTGCACGCCATCCCAGGGCGAGGCGCCATGGTTGCGCATGTCGGGGCAGATGACGCGCCGGCCGTCCTGCGCGAGCCGCTTGGCGATGGCGCCCCAGTTGCGCCCCGCCCCATAAAGCCCATGCGCGATGACGAGGGGGCGCCCCCCCTCATCCTCCCCGTGGACGGTCGCCGCCAGCACCCGCTCAGAGCCCCGGATAGATCGGGAAGCGGTCGCACATGGCCTGCACCTCGGCGCGCACCGCCGCCTCGACCGCGCCGTTGCCATCCTCGCCGTTCGCGGCAAGGCCATCGACCACGCGCACGATCCAGTCCGCGATCTGGCGGAATTCGGCCTCGCCAAAGCCGCGCGTCGTGCCCGCAGGCGTGCCGAGGCGCACGCCCGAGGTGATGGTGGGCGATTCCGGGTCGAAGGGGATGCCGTTCTTGTTGCAGGTGATATGCGCGCGGCCGAGCGCCTTTTCGGTCGCGTTGCCCTTGACGCCCTTGGGCCGCAGATCGACGAGCATCACATGCGTGTCGGTCCCGCCCGTCACGATGTCGAGGCCGCCCTTCATCAGCTGATCCGCGAGCGCCTGCGCGTTGCGGATGACCTGCGCCTGATAGGTCTTGAACTCGGGCCGCAGCGCCTCGCCGAAGGCGACCGCCTTGGCCGCGATCACATGCATGAGCGGCCCGCCCTGCATGCCCGGAAAGACCGCCGAATTGAACTTCTTCGCCAGCGCCTCATCGCGCGTCAGGATCATGCCGCCGCGCGGACCGCGCAGCGTCTTGTGCGTCGTCGTCGTCGCGACATGGGCGTATTCGAGCGGGTTGGGATAGAGCCCCGCCGCGATCAGCCCCGCGAAATGCGCCATGTCGACCATGAAATAGGCCCCGATCTCATCGGCGACGGCGCGGAAGCGGGCGAAGTCGATGATGCGCGGAATGGCCGAGCCGCCCGCGATGATGAGCTTGGGGCGATGCTCGCGCGCGAGCGCCTCCATCGCGTCATAGTCAAGCTGCTGGTCCTGCGCGCGCACGCCGTAATGGACCGGGTTGAACCATTTGCCCGAGACATTGGGCTTGGCCCCATGCGTCAGATGCCCGCCCGCCGAGAGGTCCATCGCGAGGAAGGTATCGCCCGGCTTGAGCAGCGCGAGGAACACCGCCTGGTTGGCCTGGCTGCCCGAATTGGGCTGCACATTGGCGAAACCGCAATCATAGAGCGCGCAGGCACGCTCGATCGCGAGGTTCTCGGCCACGTCGACATGCTGGCAGCCGCCGTAATAGCGCTTGCCGGGGTATCCTTCGGCATATTTGTTCGTCATCACCCCGCCCTGGGCCTCCATCACGGCGCGGCTGACGATGTTTTCCGAGGCGATCAGCTCGATCTCGTCGCGCTGGCGGCCAAGCTCGGCGGACATGGCGGCGGCAAGCGCGGGGTCGCGGCTCGCGAGGGTCTCGGAAAAGAATCCGGCGTCGCGGTGCTGGGCGTTCTGGGGGGCGTTCATCGGCGGGCTCCCTTCGGGATGCGGGGGGTGAATGGCTTGGGCGCGAAATAAACTGTCGCGGGCGGTTCGGAAAGGCCGGATGCGACATAGGGCACCCATTCGGCGCCTTTTTGCGACGCGCCCCCCGCGACGGCTTGCAGCGGCCGCCGGCTGGGCACATCATGGAGGCGCTCGGCTGCGGATGGATGCGCAAGATGGCCCAAGACGGCAGGTTGGCCTTTCGCGCGGCGCGCACCGATCAGGCGCAGGGGGCGCGCGCCGATCTGGTCGCGCGCTATGGCGATTGCGCGCCCGAGGCCGCGCGCGCGATCGTGGCGCTCGGGGGCGACGGCTTCATGCTCGAGACGCTGCACGCGACGCAGGCGCTGGGGCTGCCGGTCTATGGCATGAACTGCGGCACGATCGGCTTTCTCATGAACGGCTATGATGCCGAGGGCCTGCCCGAGCGCGTCGCGGCCGGCGAGGAGACGGTCATCAACCCGCTCGCCATGACGGCGCACCGCCCCGACGGCACGACGGCCGAGGCGCTCGCGATCAACGAGGTCTCGCTCCTGCGCGCGGGGCCGCAGGCGGCGCGGCTGCGGATCAGCGTGGACGGCAAGGTGCGGATGGAAGAGCTTGTCTGCGACGGGGCGCTTTTGTGCACGCCCGCGGGCTCGACCGCCTACAATTATTCGGCGCATGGGCCGATCCTGCCCGTGGGGTCGGATGTCCTCGCGCTGACCGCCGTGGCGGCCTTTCGCCCGCGGCGCTGGCGCGGCGCCCTCCTGCCCAAGACGGCGCGGGTGCGCTTCGATGTGATCGACCCGGTAAAGCGGCCCGTGATGGCCGATGCCGACGGCCGCTCGGTGCGCGAGGTGGTGGCGGTCGAGGTCCGCTCGGAACCCGCGATCCGCCACCGCATCCTCTTCGATCCGGGCCATGGCCTAGAGGAGCGGCTGATCTCGGAGCAGTTCGTCTGACCGGGGCGGGTTGCGGCGGGCGCGCGGAAGGGGGAAACTGCGCGCCACCGCCTGAAGGTTCCAGCCATGATTCCCGGATTTTCCAGCCGCCGCCGCTTCGCCGACCTCTCGGAGCGCGAGGTGCTCGCGCTTGCGATCTCGGCCGAGGAGGATGACGCGCGCATCTATCGCAGCTATGGCGAGCGGCTTCGCAAGGACTATCCCGCCACCGCCGCGATCTTCGACGCCATGGCCGCCGAGGAGGACGACCACCGCCGCCGGCTGATTGCGCTGCACGAGGCGCGCTTCGGCGGGCCGATCCCCCTGATCCGGCGCGAGCATGTCGCGGGCTTTTATGCCCGCCGCCCGATCTGGCTGGTCGAGAACCTCCCCCTTGAGACGATCCGCGCCGAGGCCGAGGGGATGGAGCGTCAGGCGCAGGCTTTTTATGAACGCGCCGCAGCCCGCATCACCGACGCGGCGACGCGGCTTCTGCTTGGCGATCTCGCGGCGGCCGAGGCCGGGCACGGGCGCAAGGCCGAAGCCTTCGGCGCCGAGCATCTGGGCGAGGACGCCCGCGGCGCCGAGGACCGCGGCGCGCGGCGCCAGTTCGTGCTGACCTGGGTGCAGCCGGGGCTCGCGGGGCTGATGGATGGCTCGGTCTCGACGCTTGCGCCGATCTTCGCGACCGCGTTCGCGACGCAGGACCCCTGGACGACCTTCCTCGTGGGCCTCGCGGCCTCGGTCGGCGCGGGCATCTCGATGGGCTTTACCGAGGCCGCCTCGGATGACGGGACGCTCTCGGGGCGCGGCAGCCCGGTCAAGCGCGGGATCTCGGCCGGCGTGATGACGACGCTCGGGGGGCTTGGCCATGCGCTGCCCTACCTCATCCCCGATTTCACCACCGCAACCGCAATCGCGATCGCGGTCGTCTTCGTTGAGCTCTGGGCCATCGCCTGGATCCAGAACCGCTTCATGGAGACGCCCTTTTTCCGCGCCGCGCTGCAGGTCGTGCTGGGGGGCGCCCTTGTGCTCGCTGCCGGGGTGCTGATAGGCGGCGGCTGACGCGGTTGCGCAGGGCCAGATGGACGAGATCTTTTTCCGCACCCTGCCGTTCTTCGCCGTCGTGGGGCTGGGTTACCTCGCGGCGCGGGCGCGCTTCATCTCGGCCGAGGCGACGGCAGGGCTGACGCGGTTCGTGTTCTACTTCGCGCTCTCGGCGATGCTTTTCCGCTTCGCCGCCAGCCTCTCGGTCGGCGAGATCTTCGATCTGCCCTTCGTGCTGGCCTATCTCTCGGCCTGCGCCGTCGTCTATGCGCTGGCCTTCGCGGTCGCACTGATGCGACGCACGGGGACAGCCGAGGCCGCGATCGAGGCGCAATGCGCCGTCATCGGCAATACGGGCTTTCTGGGCGTGCCGATGCTGGTCGCACTCCTCGGGCCCGAGGCGGCGGGGCCGATCCTGTTGCTGCTCGCGCTCGACCTCATCGTCTTTTCAAGCCTCTTTACCCTTGTCGTCACCGCGCTGCGCGAGGGGCGGATGCGCCCCGCGGGCGTGCTTGCGGGCCTGGTTGGCAACCCGATGATCGCCTCGATGGCGCTTGGCCTTGCGTTTGGGGCGACGGGCTGGACGATGCCGGCGCCGGCGGCCGATTTCCTCACCATGCTCGGCGCGGCGGCGACGCCCGGCGCGCTCTTTGCCATCGGCGCCTCGCTTGCGGGCCGCTCGGCCGAGCGTCTCGCGGTCGCCTCCTGGCTCGCATTTGCCAAGATCGTGCTGCATCCGGTCGCGGTCGCGGTCGCGGCGCTGTGGGTCTTCGATGTCGATCCCTTTGCCGCAGGGGTGATGATCGCGGCCTCGGCGCTGCCGGTCGCGGGGAATGTCTATATCCTCGCGGCAAGCTATGGCATCGCGCCGCAGCGCGTCTCGTCGGCGATCCTCATCTCGACCGCGGCGAGCATCGTGACCGTTACCTGGGTCATCGCCGAGATCACGGGCGGGGTCCTCGGCACGCCATGATGGCCTCGGATCCGCGCGCGACGATCGCCGGCATCGCCTGCGTGCTGGGCGCTGTCACGGCGTTTTCGATCAATGATGTCGCGATCAAGTTCCTCTCGGGGGGCTATGCGCTCCACCAGATCGTGCTCATGCGCTCGGTGATCGGGCTCGGGCTCATGATCGGGGTGTTCATGCCCCTTGCGGGCGGGACGGCCGCGCTCAGGATGCGCCGGCTGCATCTGCATCTGGCGCGCGCGCTGATGATCGTGCTGACGAACACGCTCTTTTTCCTCGCGATCGCGGTGATGCCGCTGGGCGAGGGGGTCGCGATCTTCTTTGTCGCCCCGCTCATCATCACCGCACTTTCGGTGGTGTTCCTGGCCGAAAAGGTCGGGCCGCGGCGGTGGTTCGCGGTGCTGGCGGGGCTCGCTGGCGTCCTCATCGTGATGCGGCCGGGGACCGAGGCGATGCAGCCCGCAGCGCTTCTGGTGCTCGGCTCGGCGCTTGCCTATGCGGGCGCCAACATCCTCGTGCGCCGCCTCGGCGGGACCGAGAGCGCGCTTGCCATGACCGTCTCGGTGCAACTGACCTTCATCGTCGTGGGTGCCCTGATGGGCCTGGCCTTCGGCGACGGTGCGTTTGCGCAAGGTGACGGGGTGCTCGCCTTCCTCCTGCGGCCCTGGGTCTGGCCGGATGCGGGCGATGGGCTGATCCTGTTCGCGAGTGGGGTCGCGAGCGCGACGGGCGCCTTCCTCATCTCGCAGGCCTATCGGCTCTGCGATGCGGCGCTGGCCGCGCCCTTCGAATATGCCTCGCTCCCGCTTGCGGTGCTGTGGGGCGCCTTCATCTTTGGCGAGCGGCCCGACCTGGTCGCCTGGGCGGGAATGGCCTTGATCCTCGGCTCGGGGCTTTATGTTGCGTTCAGGGAATTGCAGATCGACCGCGCACGGAGGCGGGGATGAATTTCGAGATCATCGGACCCGAGGCCGAGGCGCTGCTCGGCTGGCACGCGCTTGCGGATGCGCTCGAGGCCGGGCACCGGCTGCCCGTCGCGGGCATCGGCGACACCTTCCTCTATCGCGGGGCGGACACGCTCCTGAGCCGGTCGGCCTGGATCGACGGGATGGGGATCGCGGTCAAATCCGCGACGATCTTTCCGGGCAATCCGGCGCGCGGCATTGCGGCGGTGAACGGCGGCGTGATGCTCTATTCCGACGCGGCCGGCCTGCCCGAGGCGCTTGTCGATTTCCACCTCGTCACGCGGTGGAAGACGGCCGGCGACAGCTTCCTCGCCGCGCGCCACCTCGCGCGGCCGGATGCGCGATCCGTGCTGATCGTCGGGGCGGGCAAGGTCGCGGCCTCGATGATCGCGGCCTATCGCGCGCTCATCCCCGGCGCGCGCATCACGCTCTGGAACCGCACGGCGCGCGCGGCGCATGCGCTCGCGACGCTCCACCCCGGTGTCGAGGTCGCCGAGGACCTCGCCGAGGCGGTCGGGCGGGCCGAGGTGATCGCCACCACCACCATGGCCGCCGAGCCGCTGATCCGCGGGGAATGGCTGCGGCCGGGCACGCATCTCGATCTGATCGGCGCCTATCGGCCCGACATGCGCGAGGTCGACGACGAGGCGCTGCGGCGCGCGCGCATCTTCGTCGATTCGCGCGCCACGACGCTGGCGCATATCGGCGAGCTCAAGGACCCGATCGCGCGGGGCGTGATCTCGCAGGCCGACATCCTCGCGGATTTCTACGACATCACGGCCGGCCTCTTTCGCCGCCGCTCGGCCGATGAGATCACGATCGCCAAGAACGGCGGCGGCGCGCATCTCGACCTGATGACGGCGCGCTTCATCCTCGAGCGCGTGCGCGCGGCGAAGTAGGGCATGCTGGTAGGCCCGGAGGGATTCGAACCCCCAACCAAGGCGTTATGAGCGCCCTGCTCTGACCGTTGAGCTACAGGCCCGGCCAATCGGACGAATCGCAGATCGCGCCCGACGGGTCAAGGATCGCGCCACCCGCCCCTCAGGCCCGCACGCCGGCAAAGCGCGCCTGCCATTCGGCGCGCTCCTCGTCGGTGACCTTGCGAAAGAGGACATCGGGCGTCTCGAACGCATGCCCCGCCGGCAGCACCCGCAGCGCCCCCGCGACATCCTCGGGCCAGGTCCAGTCGGTGCAGCGCATCGCCGCCATCATCGCCTCGGCCGCGTCGGGGATGAACGGGCGCGACAGCACCGCATAGATGCGGATGAGGTTGAGCGCGAGGCGCGTCTGCGCCGCGGCCGCCTCGGGGTCGGTCTTGACGGTCGACCAGGGGGCGGCGGCCTGGAGGTATTCGTTGCCGAGCCCGGATCGCGCCCCGCATCGGCCGCGGCCTTGCGCACCTCGATCGCGGCCATCGCCGCATCATAGGCCGCGATCCGCTGGCCGAGATCGGCCGCGAGCGCCGCCTCGCGCGGCCCCGTTTCGCCGCCCTCGGGCACCGTTTCGCCGAACTTCGACCGGCAGAACTTCGTCACCCTGCTCACGAGATTGCCGAGCACATCGGCGAGGTCCTTGTTCACGCTCGCCTGGAAATTCTCCCAGGTGAATTCGCTGTCCGAGCTTTCGGGCGCGTGGCTCAGCAGCCACCAGCGCCAGTAGTCGGCGGGCAGGAGCGCGAGCGCATGGTCCATGAACACGCCCCGCCCCTGCGAGGTCGAGAACTGCCCCCCATCATAGGTGAGGTAGTTGAAGGACTTGATGAAATCGACAAGCTTCCACGGCTCGCCCGACCCCATGATGGTGACGGGGAACGAGAGCGTGTGGAAGGGCACGTTGTCCTTGCCCATGAACTGGGTATAGCGCACGTCGCCCGCACCCTCGTCCTCGCGCCACCAGCGCCGCCAGGCGGCCTCGGGCAGGCCGTGGGCGTCGGCCCATTCGGCGGTCGCGGCGATGTATTCGATGGGGGCATCGAACCAGACATAGAAGACCTTGCCCTCCATACCCGGCCAGGGCTCGGCGCCCTTGCGCACCGGCACCCCCCAGTCGAGGTCGCGCGTGATGCCGCGGTCCTGCAGCCCGTCGCCGTCATGGAGCCATTTCTTGGCGATCGAGGTCGTCAGCACCGGCCAGTCGGTCTTGGCGCCGATCCAGGCGTCGAGCCTCTCGCGCATCACCGACTGGCGCAGATAGAGATGCGTCGTCGCCCGCCGCTCGAGGTTGCGCGAGCCCGATATCGCGCTGCGCGGATCGATGAGGTCGGCGGGGTCGAGCTGCTTGGTGCAGTTCTCGCACTGATCGCCCCGCGCCTTGTCATAGCCGCAATTGGGGCAGGTCCCCTCGATGTAGCGGTCGGGCAGGAAACGGCCGTCGTCGACCGAATAGACCTGCATCTCCTGCACCTCGGCGATCAGGCCCGCCTCGGCCAGCCGTCCCGCGAAATGCTGTGTCAGCACATGGTTGCGCGCCGAGGAGGAGCGCCCGAAATGATCGAACGACAGCCGGAACCCGCGCCCGAGCTCGGCTTGGACCGCATGCATCTCGGCGCAATAATCGGCGACCGGCTGGCCCGCCTTGGCGGCGGCAAGCTCGGCCGGGGTGCCGTGTTCGTCGGTGGCGCAGATGAACATCACCTCATGCCCCCGGCCGCGCAGATAGCGCGCATAGAGGTCGGCCGGCAGCTGGCTGCCGACGAGGTTGCCCAGATGCTTCACCCCGTTGATGTAGGGAATGGCCGAGGTGATCAGATGCCGTGCCATGCGCGCCCCCCAGATGGTCGGCAGAGCTTTAGCGCCCCGCGCTCGCCGCTGCCAGAGGGGAGCGCACCCCTCAGCCGTCGCGCCGCCGCACGAGGAGCCGCCCGATAAGGAAGGAGGTGCGCGGCACATAGACATAGCCCGTCCGCGCCCCGGCCGTTCGCCCGCTGCGGATGCGCATGATCCCGAACACCACGAGGAAGAGATGCGCCGCCGCAAGGAACAGGAACATCGCGCCGGGGCCGAATTGCGCGATGAGGACCGCCGCGATCACCGGCGAGGCGATCGCACCGACCGCATAGAGGAACATGAGCGCGGCCGACAGCTCGACCCGCTCGGACTGCTCGGCGAAATCATGGGCATGGGCGGCCGAGACCGAGAAGATCGGTATGGTCGTGACCCCGAAGAGAAAGGCCGCGACCAGCACCGCCCCGTCGCCGCGCGTGCCGCCGAAGATCGTGAAGGCGCAGGCCGCGACCGAGGCGACCGACAGCCACACGAGCACGCCGCGGCGGTCTTGGCGATCGGCGAGCCAGCCCACGGGCAGCTGCGCGATCGCCCCCCCGAGGACATAGGCCGCAAGAAAGAGCGCGATGCGGTCGGCCGCGAGCCCGACTGTCAGCCCGTAGAGCGGCCCGACCATGCGAAAGGCCGCCCCCGTGATGCCCGACACCACGACGCCCGCTGCAGCGAGCGGCGAGCGGCGCAGCGCGAGGATCGGGCGCAGCCGCGGCGCCTCGCCCGTCTCGGGCGCCTCGGCCCGGCTCAGCACCAGCGGAAAGAGCGCGGCACAGGCGAGCAGCGCGAGGATGTTGT
Source organism: Gemmobacter sp. (assembly GCA_030834485.1). Taxonomy (GTDB): domain Bacteria; phylum Pseudomonadota; class Alphaproteobacteria; order Rhodobacterales; family Rhodobacteraceae; genus JAUREX01. Next base: position 1,641 of record JAUREX010000006.1, on the reverse strand, counting down.
AGGAGACATAGGCCGCGGGCGAGAGCACCCCGATCAGCAGCTGCGCCCCGAGGCTGCCCGAGATGTCGACGACGCGGTAGACCCCCATCGCGCGGCCGCGGGTGGCGTTCGTGACCTTGGATTGCAGCCAGGCCTCGATGATCGTGTAGCACCCCGCGATGGCGAGCCCAGCGGCCATGCGCATCACGGCCCAGGCGAGCGGGTCGATGACGATCATGTGGGCGAGGATGCCGATCGTGCCCGCGGCGGTGAAGGCCGCGAAGGCGCGCGAATGCCCGACCGCCCCCATCAGGCGCGGCGTCCACCAGCAGCCGATCAGGAAGCCCGCGAAATGCGCCGAGCCGAGCAGCCCGACCTCGAATTCGGAAAAGCCGAGCTGCGCGCCGGAAAGCGCATCGAGCGGCGCAAGCCCCCCGAGGCCGAGCTGGAGCAGCACGACCGAGAGGAACAGGGCAGCGAAGGAGACGAGCAGGCGCATCGGGTCGGGCCGGGCATGAAATCGACGGCAGACGATGCCGCGAACCGCCGCGCCGGTCCAGTGCCTTTCTCATCCGCCCCGGGCCTGCGGGCGGCGTGGCGGGAAAGCGCCCTCGGGCCCCGTTGAGGGTCCCTCGGGCGCGCGGGCGGACCCCGCCCGCCGGGCCCGAAGCGCGCGCGGCCCCGCCCCTCAGCCGTCGGCGCGGATGCGGGCGTTGGTGGGGTCGTGGGGGCTGTCCTCGACCACCTCGGCCGCAAAGAGCGCGCGCTGCATCCTGACCTCGAGCCGGGTGCCGACCGCGGCGAGCGCGGGCTCGACATAGCCCATGCCGATCTGGCGCCCGAAGACGACCGACCAGCCGCCCGAGGTCAGCCGCCCGACCTTGCGGCCGCCCTGCCAGAGCGCCTCGCGCCCCCAGGGGTCGGCGTCCGCCGGCCCGTCGATGAGGACGGTCACGCATTTCGCGCGGATGCCGGCCGCGAGCATCGCCTCCTTGCCGAGGAAGTCCTTGCCGAGGTCGACGAAGCGGTCGAGCCCGCCCTCGAGCGGGGTTGCGTCGCGGCCAAGCTCGGTGCCGAAGGCGCGATAGCTCTTTTCCTGGCGCAGCCAGTTCTGCGCGCGCGCGCCGACGAGCTTCAGCCCATGGCCCTCGCCCGCCGCCATCAGCCGGTCGAAGAGGTGGTTCTGCATCTCGATCGGGTGGTGCAGCTCCCAGCCGAGTTCGCCCGTATAGGCCACGCGCACCGCCCGCACCGGGACCATCCCGAGCTCGATCCGGCGCATCGAGAGCCAGGGGAAGCGGCGGTTCGAGAGTGCAGTTTCGGGTTCGCGGTCGCGGATCATCCCGGCGAGGATCGCGCGCGCATTGGGGCCCGCGAGGGCGAAGACGCCCCATTGGGTGGTGACATCGTGGATGTCGAGATGGCCAAAGCGCGCGACCTGATCCTCGGCGCATTTGCGCAGCCAGTCGCCGTCATAGGCCGTCCAGGCGCCTGCGCTCACGAGGTAGAATTCCTGCTCGGCCAGCCGCACGATCGTGTATTCGGTGCGCACCGTCCCCGTGGGGGTCAGCGCATAGGTCAGGTTGATGCGCCCGACCGCGGGCAGGCGGTTCGTCGTGAACCAGTCGAGAAAGGCCGACGCCCCCGGTCCGCGCACGAGAT
>JAUREX010000069.1 GCA_030834485.1 Gemmobacter sp. | reverse complement strand
CCGTACTCGGCTTCGAACATGAGCCCCAGCAGGCCGGCCGCCCCCAGCTTGCGCAGCACGGCGCGCGGCACGCAGCCTTCGGTCTCCCAGGCATCGGCGTGCGGCTCGACCTCGCGCGCGACGAAGCGCGCCACCTGCTCGCGCAGCAACTCGTGCTCGGGCGTGACGTAGATGCTGTCCATCACATGCGGAAGACGCCGAAGCCCGTCTCGGGAATGGGCGCGTTGAGCGAGGCGGCGAGGCCGAGTGCCAGCACCCGACGTGTATCGGCCGGATCGATGATGCCGTCGTCCCAGAGCCGGGCGGAGGCGTGGAGCGGGCGCGACTGGCGGTCGAACATCTCGCGCAGGGGCGCGCGCAGGGCCTCTTCCTCGGCGGGCGCGAGGGTGCGGCCCGTGCGTTCGAGCGCCTCGCGTTTGAGTGTTGCGAGCACGCCCGCGGCCTGCTCGCCGCCCATCACCGCGATGCGGGCGTTGGGCCAGCTCCAGAGGAAGCGGGGGTCGTAGGCGCGCCCGGCCATGCCGTAATTGCCCGCGCCATAGCTCGCGCCTGCGATCAGGGTGAGCTTGGGGACGGCGGTGGTGGCGACCGCGGTGACCATCTTGGCGCCGTGCCGCGCGATGCCCTCGTTCTCGTAGCGCCGGCCGACCATGAAGCCGGTGATGTTCTGCAGAAAGACAAGCGGGATCTGGCGCTGGCTGCAAAGCTCGATGAAATGGGCGCCCTTGATCGCGGCCTCGGAGAAGAGGACGCCGTTGTTGGCGACGATGCCCACCGGCCAGCCGTCGAGATGGGCGAAGCCGGTGACGAGGGTCTCGCCGAAGCGGGGCTTGAATTCGTCGAGCCGCGAGCCGTCGACGAGGCGGGCGATGAGGTCGCGCACCTCCCACGGCGTGCGGGGGTCTGCGGGGATGAGGCCGAGGAGCTCCTCGGGGTCATGGGCGGGGGGTTCGGGCGCAAGGCGGGCGGGGCCCGGGGGCGGGCGGTGGTTGAGCGTTGCCACCGCGCGGCGGGCGAGTGCGAGCGCATGGGCGTCATCCTCGGCCAGCATGTCGGCCACGCCCGAGAGGCGGGTGTGGACATCGCCGCCGCCCAGATCCTCGGCCGAGACGACCTCGCCGGTCGCGGCGCGCACGAGGGGGGGGCCGGCGAGGAAGATCGTGCCCTGATCGCGCACGATGATCGCGACGTCGGACATCGCCGGCACATAGGCGCCACCCGCGGTGCAAGAGCCCATCACGACGGCGATCTGGGCGATGCCCTCGGCGCTCATCCTTGCCTGGTTGTAGAAGATCCGGCCGAAATGGTCGCGGTCGGGAAAGACCTCGTCCTGGTTGGGCAGGTTGGCGCCGCCGCTGTCGACGAGATAGACGCAAGGGAGGCGGTTCTGGGCTGCGATCTCTTGTGCGCGCAGGTGCTTCTTGACGGTCATCGGGTAATAGGTGCCGCCCTTCACCGTCGCGTCATTCGCGACGACCATGACGAGGCGGCCCATGACGCGGCCGACGCCCGCGATGAGGCCCGCGCCGGGGGCGGCATCTTCGTACATGCCATGCGCGGCGGTCGCGCCGATCTCGAGGAAGGGCGAGCCGGGGTCGAGGAGGTTCGCGACGCGCGCGCGGGGGGCCATCTTGCCGCGCGCGACATGGCGGGTGGTCGCGGCGGGGCCACCGCCGGCGGCGGCAGTGGCGGCTGCGGCCTCGACCTCGGCGATGAGGCCGAGCGCATGGGCGCGGTTGCGGCGGAAGGCCTCGGATCTCGGGTCGAGGTGGGAGGCGAGCTTCATGCGCTGTCTCCGGCCATGGTGGAGGCTGCGGCGTCGGCCTCTGCCTCGGCGATGGCGCGGGCGCGCAACGCGCGGCGGACGACCTTACCCGTCACCGTCATCGGCAGCGCGTCGAGGAATGCGATCTCGCGCGGGTAGGCATGGGCGGCGACGCGGGCGCGGACATGGTCCTGCAGCGCGGCCGCGAGCGCCTCGGACGGCGCCATGCCGGGGCGCAGCACGACATAGGCCTTGACGATCTCGGTGCGGAGCCGGTCGGGCTTGCCGACGACGCCCGCGGTCGCGACCGCGGGGTGGGTGAGCAGGCAATCTTCGATCTCGCCCGGGCCGATGCGGTAGCCGGCCGAGGTGATGACGTCATCGGCCCGCCCGACGAAGCGCAGATAATCGCCCTCGCGAATGCCGCGGTCGCCCGTCAGCATCCAGTCGCCCGTGAATTTCGCGGCCGTCTCGGCCGGGCGGTTCCAGTAGCCGAGCATCATCGCGGCCGCGCCCCGGCGCACCGCGATCTCGCCCTCGGCCGCGGTCGGGTGGCCCTCGGGGTCGAGGACGGCAAGCTCGAACCCCGGCACGGCGCGGCCCATGCAGCCCGGGCGGGGCGCGAACATCGCCGCGCAGGAGGAGGCGACCATGTTGCATTCGGTCTGGCCGTAGAATTCGTTGATGGTCAGCCCGAAGGCGCGCCGCCCCCAGTCGAGCATCTCGGCCCCGAGCGGCTCGCCCCCCGAGGCGACCGAGCGCAGGCCGGGGATCGCGACATCGGCGGCCTTGAGCATCCTGAGCGCGGTTGGCGGGAAGAAGACGTTGCGCACCGCCCCGCGCGCGACGATCCCGGCGGCGAACTCGGCGCTGAAGCGTTCGGCGCGTGCGGCGACGACCGGCACGCCCAGTGCGAGGCCCGGCATCAGCACGTCGAAAAGCCCGCCGATCCAGGCCCAGTCGGCGGGCGTCCAGAGGCGGTCCTGCGGGTCGCTCCCGAGAAAGTCGTGGCTGATCTCGACCCCGGGCAGATGCCCCGTCAGCACCCGATGCGCGTGCAGCGCCCCCTTGGGCGCGCCGGTGGTGCCCGAGGTGTAGATCAGCACCGCCGGATCCTCGGACCCGGTATCGGCGGCCGCGAGCGGCGCGGGGTCGAGTGCGAGCGCCTCGGGGACGATGCACCGCCCGCCCGCCTCTTCCCACGCGGGCAGGCCGGGGTGGCCGGCTGGGTCGGCGATGACGTGGCGCGCGCCCGCATCCTCGAGCCGCATCCGCAGCGCATCGGTGCCGAAGAGCCGAAAGAGCGGGATCGAGATCGCGCCGAGCTTCCAGATCGCGATATGGGCCGCGGCTGTCCACGCACCCTGCCCGCGCAGCACGCCCACCCTGTCGCCGCGCGCGACGCCAAGCCCCGCGAGGTGGCGCGCGAGGCCGTCGGCCATGGCGCGCAGCCGGCCATAGCCGATCTCGGCCCGTCCGCCATCCGACAGATCGAGGATCGCGAGGCGGTCGGGCTCGGCCTCGGCCCAGGCGTCGCAGACCTGCCGCGCCATGTTGAGCCGCGGCGGGATCTGCCAGCGGAACGCCGCGCAGAGGGCCGCGTGATCGGTGGCGGGTGCGAGCACCTCAGCCCCCCGCGGCCATCAGCTCGCGCCCGATCAGCATGCGCCGGATCTCGGATGTGCCGGCGCCGATCTCCATGAGCTTGGCGTCGCGGAAGAGCCGCGCGACCGTCGCATCGGCCAGAAACCCCGCGCCGCCCAGCGCCTGCACCGCCTGATGGGCCTGCACCATCGCCTGTTCCGAGCAATAGAGCACGCAGGCGGCTGCATCCTGGCGCGTCACCTCGCCCCGGTCGCAGGCGCGCGCGACCTCGTAGAGATAGGCGCGCGCGGTGTTTGTCGCGGTGTACATGTCGGCTATCTTGCCCTGCATCAGCTGGAAATCGCCGATCGGGCGGCCGAACTGGCGGCGTTCGCGCAGATAGGGCATCACCTCATCGAGGCAGGCCGCCATGATGCCGGTGCCGATGCCCGAAAGCACGACCCGCTCATAGTCGAGCCCGGACATCAGCACCCGCACCCCCGCCCCCTCGGCGCCAAGCACGTTCGCGGCCGGGACGGCGCAATTCTCGAAGATCAGCTCGCCCGTGTTCGAGCCCCGCATCCCGAGCTTGTCGAAATGCGGCGAGGTCGAGAACCCCGCCATCCCGCGCTCGATCAGGAAGGCGGTGATGCCCTTCGAGCCCGCTTCAGGGTCGGTCTTGGCATAGACCACCAGTACATCGGCATCGGGGCCGTTGGTGATCCAGTATTTCGTGCCGTTGAGGACATAGCCCTCGCCCCGCCGCTCGGCCCTAAGCTTCATGCCGACGACATCGGACCCCGCGCCCGCCTCCGACATCGCCAGCGCGCCGACCTTCGTGCCGGCGACGAGGCCGGGGAGGTATCGCGCCTTTTGCGCGGCGGTCCCGTTCAGCCGGATCTGGTTGGCGCAGAGGTTCGAATGCGCACCGTAGGAGAGCGCGACCGAAGCCGATGCGCGCGCGATCTCCTCGATCGCGACCGCATGCGCGAGATAGCCCATGCCGGCGCCGCCATATTCGGGCTCGATCGTGATGCCGAGAAGGCCGAGCGCGCCCATCTCGGGCCAGAGGGCGGCGGGAAAGAGGTTGTCGCGGTCGATCGCGGCGGCCATCGGCTTCAGCCGCTCCTGCGCCCAGCGCTGCACGCTTTCGCGCAGGGCGGCGACATCCTCGCCGAGATCGAAGCGCATCGAGGCGGTGAACATCGCGGACCCCGGTTTATTGAACGGACGTTCAATAAATACCGCGCCGCGCGCAGCCGGTCAAGCGCGCCCCTTGCGGTCGGGCCGGCGCGCGCGCATCGTGGCGATCATGCAGACGCTGGCGCAATCCCCGACCGATCCGGCCTTCGTGCAGGATCCCTATCCCTTCTACGACCGCGCGCGCGCGGCGGGGCCGATCTTTCACTGGGCGGATTACGCGATGCCCGCGGCCGTGTCGCATGCGGCGGTAAACGCGATCCTGCGCGACCGCCGGATGGGCCGCGCCGACCCCGCCCCGCCGCCCGTGCCGGACCACCTCGCGCCCTTCTACGCGATCGAGGCCCATTCGATGCTCGAGCTCGAGCCGCCGCGCCACACGCGGCTGCGCGGCCTCGTGCTGCGGGCGTTCACGCAGCGGCGCATCGCGGCGCTCGGGCCCGAGATCGCGGCCCTTGCGCATGGGCTGATCGATGCGCTGCCCGAGGGGGGCGCGTTCGACCTGCTGCCGGGGTTCGCGAGCCGCCTGCCCGTCATCGTCATCGCGCGGCTTCTGGGCGTGCCCGAGACGATGGCGGATGCGCTGCTGGGCTGGTCGCATGCGATGGTGGGGATGTATCAGGCCGGGCGGAGCCGCGCCGACGAGGAACGCGCTGCACTTGCCGCGGCCGAGTTCGCGGCCTTTCTGCGCGAGCATGTAGAGGCGCGCCGCAGCCGGCCGGCCGACGATCTGCTGACCCACCTCATCGCTGCCGAAGAGGACGGCGCGCGGCTCTCATCCGACGAGATGATCGCGACCTGCATCCTTCTGCTGAACGCCGGCCACGAGGCGACGGTGCACACGATGGGCAACGGCATCAAGGCGATGCTCGAGGCCCGGATCGACCCCGCCGCCCTGGGCCCTGAGCGCATCGAGCGCACGGTCGAGGAGGTGCTGCGCTTCGATGCGCCGCTCCATCTCTTTACCCGCTTTGTCTATGAGGATGTCGAGGTGATGGGGCATGTGCTGCCCGCGGGCAGCCGGGTCGCGTGCCTGCTTGGCGCGGCCAACCGCGACCCGCGCGCGTTCGACGCGCCCCGCCGCTTCGACCCCGACCGGGTTGGGCCCGGGCATGTCTCTTTCGGGGCGGGCCTGCATTTCTGCATCGGCGCGCCGCTTGCGCGGCTCGAATTGCAGGTGGCGCTCCCGATCCTGTGGGCGCGGCTGCCAGGGCTGCGGCTGGCCGAGACGCCGCGCTATGCCAACATCTACCACTTCCACGGGCTCGAGCGGCTGATGGTGTGCGCCCGGCCCTAGCGAAAGAGGACGAGCGCGCCGGGCGACCAGCCCACCCGCACCCGCGCCTTTATGTTGAGGACGGGGCGCCCGAAGACGTTGCGCATCGAGATCCGCACCGGCCGGTCGGTGCCGTCGAGGCGGACGTCATAATAGGTCATGTCGCCGTAATAGACGACCTCATCGACCGTGCCGTCGGCGCTGCGGTCGGTCGGCGCCTGCCCGTCATAGAGGATCGTCAGCGTCTCGGGCCGCATCCCGACGGTCGTGCCGCCGTCCGAGGCCACGCCACCCGGGGGGGCGTCGACCTCGCACCGTCCGAGGCCCTGCACCTCGAGCGCCGCGCGCCCCGAGCCTTCCGAGACGATGGTCGCGGGCAGGAAGTTCATCACCCCGATGAACTCGGCCACCCGGCGCGAGGTCGGGCGGCGATAGAGCGTCTCGGGGTCGGCGAGTTGGGCGATCTCGCCCTCGAACATGACCGCGATGCGGTCCGACATCACCAGCGCCTCTTCCTGGTCGTGGGTCACGAGGATGAAGGTGATGCCGACCTGCCGCTGGAGCTTGATGAGCTCAACCTGCATCTGTTCGCGCATCTTCTTGTCGAGCGCCGAGAGCGGCTCATCGAGCAAGAGAACCTTGGGCTTGAGGATGAGCGCGCGCGCAAGCGCCACGCGCTGGCGCTGCCCGCCCGACAGCGCATGTGCCGCCCGTGCCCCATAGCCCGCGAGCCCCACCATCTCGAGCGCGGTGCCGATCCGGCGCGTTTTCTCGGCCGCATCGAGCCCGAGCCGGCGCAGGCCGAAGCCCACGTTCTCGGCCACGCTCAGATGCGGAAAGATGGCGTAGGACTGAAAGACCATGTTCGTGGGCCGCCGGTTCGCCGGCACCCCCGCCATGTCGCGCCCGTCGATGCGGATCATCCCCGACGAGATCTCCTCGAACCCCGCGATGGTGCGCAGAAGCGTGGTCTTGCCGCAGCCCGAGGGCCCGAGGAGCGAGAAGAACTCACCCGGCCGGATCGTCGCGGTGATGCCGCGCAGGGCGTGGTAATCGCCATAGTATTTCTGCACGTCGCTGAGGTCGATCATCGGGGTGTCGGTCACACGAAGCCTCCGCCGGCGCTGCCGCCGGTGCGCGCGATGCCCCGGCGTCTGAAATATTCCGCCGCGGCCAGAAGCAGGACCGAGACCGCGACAAGGACCGTGCCGAGCGCCATCACCGCGGGCACGTTCGAGGGAAAGCGGAACTGGCCGTAGATGTAGACCGACAGGAGCGGCTCGGTCCCGGCCAGGAAATAGGCGACGATGAACTCGTCGAGCGAGACGGTGAAGCAGATCAGGAGCGACGCCACGATCCCCGGCGCCACCAGCGGCAGGATGACGAGGCGAAAGGTCGAGACCGGCGTCTCGCCAAGGTCAAGTGCCGCCTCCTCGAGCGAGCGGTCGAGCGACTGGAACGCCGAGGTCAGGATCGCGACCGCAAAGGGCGTGCAGATCAGCACATGCCCGAGGATCACCGTCCAGAGCGACAGATCGAGCCCCGCCGCCAGAAGCGCGACCAGAAGCGACATCGCCACGATCATCTCGGGCAGCACCAGCGGCAGCATGATGAGGCCCATGATCCCCGCCTTGCCCGGAAAGGCGTGCCGGGTCGAGGCGCGCGCGGCGAAAAGCCCGAGCACCGTCGCAAGGATCGCGGTCGAGCCCGAGACGATCATCGAGTTGCGCAGCGCCTGCCACATCGAGCTGTCCTCCCACATCGCGCTGAACCACGAGGTGGTGAAGCCGCTGAGCGGAAAGGCGATCACGACGCTGTCGTTGAAGGCGAAGATCGGCAGGAGTGCGATCGGCGCATAGAGAAACAGCAGATAGGCCAGCGTGTAGCCGTAAAGCCCCGGCGCCTTCATCGCCCACCCCCGAGGAAGCGCCGGTTCAAAAGCAGGAACACGACCGTCACCGAGGCGACGATCAGCATCGCGCTGACCGCGAGCGCCGAGCCCAGCGCCTTGCTGTTGAGCTTGAGCATCTGCACCTCGATCGCATTCGCGATCATCGGAAGCTTGCCGCCGCCGATCAGGTCGGGGGTGACGTAATCGCCGACCGTCGGGATGAAGACGATCAATACCGCCGCGATCACGCCCGGCATCGAGAGCGGCAGCGTGACGCGCAGGAACGTCATCAAGCGCGACTCGCCCAGATCCTGCCCGGCCTCGAGCAGCGAGCGGTCGATCTTCTCGAGCGCGACGAAGATCGGCAGGATCGCGAACGGCGCATAGGCATGCGCGAGCGTCATCACCATCGCCTGCACGGAATAGTTGATGGCCTGCAGCGGCGCGTCGATGATCCCGAGACTGAGCAGCCCCGAGTTCACGACGCCGTTGAACCCGAGGATCACCTTCCACAGAAAGACCCGGATGATGTAGGAGGTCCAGAACGGAATGGTGATGAGAAAGAGCCACAGCGCCTTCTTGTTCGGCGCGACATGGAAGCTCACGTAATAGGCGACCGGATAGGCGAGCACGACGGTCACCAGCGTCACCGACATCGACACCGCGAGCGAGCGCAGCATCAAAAAGCGATAGATGTCGTTCGTCCAGACCTCGATGTAGTTCGCGATCGTCGCGACGGGCAGGACGGTGCGCAGCCCGCCCGGGGTGCGGCCATCGGTCAGGAACGAGACGACAAGGACGGTGCCGAGCGGGATCGCGAGCAGGGCGACGGCATAGATGGCGGTCGGGCTGACGAGCGCCCACCCCCGCAGCGCAGCACGAAGCCGCCCCGCATCCCCCGCCATCAGACCATGCCGCCTTTGTCGCAGCCGACCATCCGCACCCCCTTCGCCGACACCGGACCAAGGCCCGGTTCGAGTCGCGACGAGAGGTTGCACAGCCGCGCGCGTTTTGAAAGCGCCGATCGCATCCACGGGGCGGATCGGGGCGGTGCGCGCACGGAAAAGAGGCGTTCAGCCCGCGATCAGTTCGATGTCGATCGCGCGGCGCCTCAGCTCGGCATAAAGCGCCGGGACGACGCGCGCCTCGCGCACCGCGCTCGAGAGGGCGTCGCGCAGGATCGAAGGGTCGGGGCCCTTGCCCTGCACCTTCCAGACCAGCCGCTTGGCCACGCCATCGTCATAGACGATCTCGACCGCGCCCCGCGCGCGCTCGCGCAGGCCAAGGAAATCGGCCCGGCCCGCTCCGGCGTGAAAGGCAAACGACAGGCTCACTCCGATCCGCCCCCCGTTGTCGCGTCAAATGCAACCGCTGCGTGCACGACACGGATTTTCATCCGACCGGTCAAATAAAATGCTGCTTTCGGGCGAATTTACGGCCCCGGTGCGGCTGCCCTGCCACACCCCCCCGCGCCTTTCAGCCGACGCGCACGCCCGCCGACCACACCCCGCGCAGCCGCGGCAGCGGCCCGTCGTCGGCGATGCGGATGACATCGGCCCGCAGCCCGGGGATGAGCCGCCCCCGGTCGCGAAGGCCCGCCGCATCGGCCGGTGCGGCACTCGCGGCCGCGAGGCCCTTAGCCGGATCGCCCAGCATCGCGCCCAGCACGAACGCCCCGTTGAGGAGCCCGGCCGGCACATAATCCGACGACAGCATGTCGATGAGGCCGGCGCGCGCGAGTTCCTCTGCCGCGACATTGCCCGAATGCGAGCCGCCCCGGATCAGGTTCGGCGCGCCCATCATCACCGCGATCCCATGCGCCCGGCAGGCCTCGGCGGCCGCGCGCGTCGTCGGAAATTCGGCCAGCCGCACGCCATGGGCGGCCGAGCGGGCGACATCCTCGGGTGTCGTATCGTCGTGGCTTGCGAGCGCCGCGCCCATGCGCCGCGCGGCTGCCACCGCCGCGGCCTCGTGGCCCGGCACCTTGCGCGCGCCAAGCTCGCGCAGGAGCGCGACGCGCGCGTCGAAGGCGGCCTCGTCCATCCCCTCGCCCTCGCGGGCGAAGGCGCGCAGCTGGCGCAGGTCGCGAAACTGGCGCTGCAGCGGGGTGTGGTCCATCAGGCTGATGAGGCGCACATCGTCGTCCGGCCCGAAGGCGTCGATCTCTTCTGCCAGCGTCTCGGAGCAGAGCTCGGCGCGCAGGTGGAGCGCATGGTCGATCCGCAGATGCCCCGCCTCGCGCAGCGCCGCGATCCCGGACCAGAGCGCGCGCGCCCCCGACCGCGCGAGCGCGCCCCCCGCCGAGGGTGCCGCCCCGATCCGGAGCGCGTCGAAGACTGTGGTGATGCCCGCCCCCGCAAGCTCGGCGTCATGGGCGAGGATCGCGGCCGCCTGCGGCCAGTCGACCGACGGGCGGGGGTGGAGGTGGCGTTCGAGATTGTCGGTGTGCAGCTCGATCAACCCGGGCGCGATGATGTCGCGCCCGCAATCGACCGCCCCCGCCGCCCGGCTCTCGCCAAGGTCGATCTCGGCGATGAGCCCTGCGCGCAGCACGATCGTGCCCGCCGTCATCCCCTCGGGCAGGCAGAGCCGGGCGCGGGTCAGGATCGTCTCGGGGTGCGCGGTCGCGGGCATGGCACCTCTCGCCTCTCGCGGTTCTGGGGGCTATAGGTCACACGATTCCCGACCGACCGCCAGAGCCGGAGGCGCAGGATGGCCGACCCCGACGCGCCCGAATGGACGCGCCACGCGATCTACTGGCGCCCCGATCCCGGGCCGCTAGCCGATTTCGGCGCGGCCTGGCTCGGTTGGGAGCCGCGCGACGGGGCCACCCCGCCGCCGCCCCCGGACGCGCCCGCCGCGCGCGACGGCTGGACGGCGACGCCGCGCAAATACGGGCTGCACGGCACGCTCAAGGCACCCTTCCGCCTTGCGGCGGGCACCTCGGGGGCGGCGCTTGGGGCGGCGGCGGCGGCACTCGCGGCCGAAGCCGCGCCGGTCGTGCTGCCCGAAGGGCTGCGCCTCGCGCGGCTGGGCGGGTTCCTCGCGCTGGTGCCGGCGGGGCCGGCGCAGGCGCTCGAGGCGCTGGCGGCGCGGGTCGTGGCCGATCTCGACCGCTTTCGCGCCCCCCTGACCGAGGCCGAGCGCGCCCGCCGCCAGCCCGGGCGTCTGGGCGCGGCCGAGCGCGCGAACCTCGACCGCTGGGGCTATCCGCATGTGATGGAGGCGTTCCGCTTTCACATCACGCTCACGGGCGCGCTCGATCCGGCTGCGGCAGCGGCGGCCGAGGCCGACCTCGGGCCGCGCGTCGCGCCCTTTGTCGGGCGGCCCTTCGCGATCGGGGCGATCTGGCATTGCGCCGAGGGACCGGACGGGCGGTTCCACGACATCGCGCGCCATGCGCTGTGGGGGGGTGGCGCATGACGCCCGTCCGCCTCGACCGGATCGCGGATGCCGAACCCGGCGCGCATGGGCACGACTGGGTGATCGACGTGCGCTCGCCGGCCGAATACGCCGACGACCATCTGCCGGGCGCGATCAACCTGCCGGTGCTCGACGATGCCGAGCGCGCCCGCGTCGGCACGATCTACAAGCAGCAAAGCCCGTTCCTCGCGCGCAAGATCGGCGCGGCGCTGGTCGCGCGCAACGCCGCGCGCCACATCGAGGAGCGCCTTGCGGCCTTCGACGGCGGCTGGCGGCCGCTCGTCTATTGCTGGCGCGGCGGGCAGCGGTCGGGGTCGTTCGGCACGATCCTGTCGCAGATCGGCTGGCGGGTCGGGGTGCTCGAGGGCGGCTACAAGAGCTGGCGCCGCCTCGTGACCGAGACGCTCGAGGCGCCGGTCGCGCCCCCGGTCGTCGTCCTCGACGGCAACACGGGGACGGCCAAGACCGCGGTGCTCGCGCGCCTTGCCGAGGGCGGCGCGCAAGTGATCGACCTCGAGGGGCTGGCGCGCCATCGCGGGTCGGTCTTTGGCGAGCACGCGGGCGGCCAGCCAAGCCAGCGGCTGTTCGAGGGGCGGCTTGCGCGCGCGCTCGCAGCCCTCGACCCGGCGCGGCCGCTGATCCTCGAGGCGGAATCGGCGCGCATCGGGGCGCTGCGCCTGCCCGGGCGGCTCTGGCGCGCGATGGTCGAGGCGCCGCGGATCGAGATCGCGGCCCCGATTGCGGCGCGCGCGCGCTGGCTGGTCGATGCCTATGACGACATCGTGGCAGACCCTGCGCGCCTTGGCGCGACGCTCGAACGGCTGCGCCCGATGCACCCGGCCGAGCGGATCGCCGCTTGGGGCGCGATGGCCTCGGAAGGGCGGTATGCGGCGCTCGCCGAGGCGCTGATGGTCGAGCATTACGATCCGGGCTATGCGCGCGCCCGGGCCCGCGGCCGCCCGCCCGAGCGGGTGATCGCGACCGACGCCCTCGGCCCGGCCGAGATCGACCGGCTGGCCGGTGCGGTGCGTGCGGCGGCCGAGGCCCTTGCGGCCGCCCGCCCGAGCGCCTAAATCGACCCCGACCGGACCGGAGAGCGCGGGACCATGGAAAACGTCATTCTGACCGTCCACCTCATCCTGGCGCTCGGCCTCGTGGTCGTCGTGCTCCTGCAACGCTCCGAAGGGGGCGGGCTCGGCATGGGCGGGGGCGGCGGCGGGGTGATGACGGGCCGTCAGGCCGCGACCGCGCTCGGCAAGCTCACCTGGGCCTTCGCGATCGCCTTCATCGCGACCTCGATCACGCTCACGATCCTTGCCGCGCGCGAGGCCGCGACCTCGTCGGTCATCGACACGATCGGGGTCGAGGGCGGGGTCGAGGGCGGCGCCACGCCCGCGGCGCCGGCGCTGAACGATCTGCTGCCGCCGCCCGTCGGGGGCGCGCCGGCACCGCGCGCGGACTGAT
>JAUREX010000068.1 GCA_030834485.1 Gemmobacter sp. | reverse complement strand
GCTGCCCGAAAGCCCCGAGACCAAGCGCCGGCTGCGCAACCTCATCGAGGTGACGGGCCTTCTGCGCGAACTCGATGCCCTTGGCGCCGCGCCCGCGACGACCGAGGATCTGCGGCGCGTCCATCCGGCCGACTACCTCGCGCTGTTTCGCGCGCTCTCCGACGCCGAGGGCGGCGAACTCGGGCCGCGCGCGCCCTTCGGGCGGGGCGGCTACGAAATCGCGGCGCTGTCGGCGGGGCTTGCGATCGCGGCACTCGGCCGCGTGCTGTCGGGTCAGGCGCGCAACGCCTATGCGCTCACCCGCCCGCCCGGGCATCACTGCCTGCCCGACCGGCCGAACGGGTTCTGCCTGCTCGCGAATGGCGCGATCGCGATCGAGGCTGCGCGCGCGCAGGCGCCGGGGCTGCGCGTCGCGGTCATCGACTGGGACGTCCACCACGGCAACGGGACCGAGGCGATCTATGCCGCCGACCCGGATGTGCTGACGATCAGCCTGCATCAGGACCGCAACTATCCGACCGACACGGGCTTTGCCGCCGACCGGGGCGAGGGGGCGGGGCTGGGCGCGAACCTCAACATCCCGCTGCCGCCGGGGACGGGGCATCGGGGCTATCTCGCGGCGTTCGACCGGCTGGTGACGCCTGCGCTGATGCGCTTTCGCCCCGATGCGATCGTGGTCGCCTGCGGCTATGATGCGGCCGCGGTCGATCCGCTCGGGCGGATGCTGGCAACCGCCGAGACCTTTGCGCAGCTTGCGCGCCGCACGCTCGAACTGGCCGATCACCTCTGCGGCGGCCGCGTCGCGATGCTCCACGAGGGGGGCTATTCCGAGGCCTATGTCCCCTTTTGCGGCCATGCGGTTCTGGCCGAGATGGCGGGGTCGGCCATCGCCGCGCCCGACCCGCTGGCGGCGACGCTGGCCGCGCGACAGCCCGATGCGCGGTTCGACGCGATGATCGACGCACATCTGTCTGACCTGCAAGGGTTTTTCGGCCTGCGCTGAACCCCCTCAGGCGCCGAAATGGGGCAAAAAGGCCGCAAGCACCGCCTGCGGCGCCTCTTCCATCACGAAATGGCCGGCCTCGACGGGGGTGTCGCTGACCTCCTGCGCCCAGCGCCGCCAGATGCCCGCGGGGTCGCCCGTGCGCGCCGGAAAGCCGTGCCGGCCCCAGAGGAAATGCAGCGGCGCCGCGATCCGGCGGCCCGCGGCCAGATCGGCCTCATCATCGGCGCGGTCGGTGGTCGCGCCGGCGCGATAATCGGCGCACATCGCATGCAGCCGCGCCGGATCGGCCATCTGCGCGCGATAGCCCGCGAGCGCCGCGGGGGCAAAGGGCGCAAGGTCGCGCGTCCCCGACCAGGCCGCGAGCGTCCAGTCGACATAGGCCGCAGGGTCCGCGCCGATCATCCGCTCGGGCAGCGGCGCGGGCTGGGCAAGGAATGTCCAGTGCCACGCCGCCAGCGCCATCTCGGGCCCCCAGGCGCGCCAGTATTCCGCCGTCGGCGCAACCTCGATGATCCCGAGCCGCGCCACCCGCCCCGGATGGTCGAGCGCGAGGCGATAGGCGACGCGCGCGCCCCGGTCGTGGCCGAGCACCATCGCCCGCCCGATCCCGAGCGCGTCGAGAAGCCCCACCATGTCGCGCGCCATCGTCCGCTTGGCATAGGCGCGGTGGCCGGCATCGTCGGGTGGGGCGTCCGATTCGCCATAGCCGCGCAGATCGGGCACGATCACGCGGAAATGCCGCGCGAAGGCGGGCGCGACCGATCCCCAGCACATGCCGTTCTGCGGAAAGCCATGCAGGAGCACGAGCGGCGCGCCCTGCCCCGCCTCCTGCACCGAGAGCGTGACGGCGCCGCAATCGATGCGCCGGCGCGCGAAACCCTCGATCACCGCGGCCACCTCAGAGCATCCCCGGCAGCACCTGGTCGGGCGGGCGGTGGCCGTCGGCGAAGGTCTTGATGTTGAGGATGACCTTCTCGCCCATCTCGATGCGCCCCTCAAGCGTTGCCGACCCCATATGCGGCAAGAGGACGACATTGGGCAGCGCGAGGAGGCGCGGATTGGCCTCGGTCCCGCGTTCATAGACATCGAGCCCCGCGCCCGCGATCTCGCCCGCGCGCAGGCCGCGCGTCAGCGCGTTCTCGTCGATGACCTCGCCGCGCGAGGTGTTGATGATGACCGCCGAGGGCTTGAGCAGCTTGAGCCGGCGCGCATTCAGCAGATGAAAGGTCGAAGGCGTGTGCGGGCAGTTGACCGAGATCACGTCCATCCGCGCGATCATCTGATCGAGGCTCTCCCACCATGTCGCCTCGTGCTCGGCCTCGACCTCGGGCGCGACGCGGTGGCGGTTGTGATAGTGGATCGACAGGCCGAAGCCGCGGGCGCGGCGCGCCAGCGCGGTGCCGATCCGGCCCATCCCAACGATGCCGAGACGCTTGCCCCAGATGCGGCGGCCTAGCATGAAGCTGGGCGACCAACCCGGCCACTCGCCCGTGCGCATCAGGCGTTCGCCTTCGACCAAGCGGCGCGGCACAGCCAGGATCAACGCCATCGTCATGTCGGCGGTATCCTCGCTCAATACGCCGGGCGTGTTCGACACGAGGATGCCGCGCTGGCGGGCGGTCGCGATGTCGATGTGGTCGACGCCTGCGCCGTAATTGGCGATGAGCTTGAGCCGCGCGCCCGCCTGCCCGATCAGGCCCGCGTCGATCTGATCGCCCACGCAGGGCACCAGCACATCGGCCGACTGCATCGCCTGCACGAGCTCGGCACGCTCCATCGGCGTGTCCGGGTCGCGCAGGTGCACGTCGAAGAGCTCCTTCATGCGCGTCTCGACCGCTTCGGGCAGACGCCGCGTCACCACCACACTCAGCCTGCGCACCGCCATCGCCTCCCCCCGCACTTCCCCTGCCGCGCAACTTCTGGCAGGTTGGAGCAGGATGGCGCGCGGCACAAGCACCCCGACGCATCCGCGACAGTTGAGCCGGGCAGGAGATCGGGGTGAAGGGCGGCAGAGGGGCAGAGCGGCGGCGGGGCGGTCGGATCGCGACGCTGGCGGTGCTGGTGGCACTGGCCGCGGCCGGGGCGGCCGGGGCTGCGGGCGTGCTGATCCCGCCACCGAGGCCTGTGCCCGCCGCGGAGCCGGCGCCCGCCGATCCGCTGCCCGAGCCCGCACCGCAGGTCCCGGCCGAGCCCGCCCCCGCCCCCGCACCACCCCCGAGCGCGCCGCCCGCGCAGACGCGCGGCGCGGTCACCAACCTGCCGCTGCCGCGCTTCGTCTCGCTCAAGACCTCCGAGGGCAATGCGCGCCGCGGCCCGAGCCTCGCGCATCGGATCGACTGGGTGTTCACGCGGCCCGGCATGCCGCTGCGCATCACCGCAGAACATGGCCATTGGCGCCGCGTCGAAGACCGTGACGGCATGGGCGGCTGGGTGCATTACGCGCTGCTCTCGGGGACGCGCAGCGTCGTGGTGATCGTGCCGATGGCCGATCTGCGCGACGGGCCCGAGGATGCGTCCGACCTGCGCGCGCGGGTCGAGGCAGGGGTGATCGGGCGCATCCAGTCCTGCACGCGCGAGTGGTGCCGCATCTCGACCGACGGCGGGCGCGGCTACATGCGCAAGACGGCGCTCTGGGGCGTCGGTCCCGATGAGGTGATCGACTGAGGCCCTCAGATCTGGCGTTCGGGCATCTGGACCACGAGCCCGTCGAGCGCGGCGGAGACCTTGAGTTGGCAGGTCAGGCGCGAGCGCACCGGATCGGGCTGATAGGCGAAGTCGAGCATGTCGGCCTCCATCGCCTCTTTCGGGGGCAGGCGGTCGACCCATTCGGGCGCGACATAGACATGGCAGGTCGAGCACGCGCAGGCCCCGCCGCAATCGGCCTCGATGCCGGGGATCGCGTTGTCGCGCGCGCCTTCCATCACGGTCAGCCCGTCCGCGACATCGACCACATGTTGCCGCCGAATTCGACATAGGTGATCCGCGCCATTCCTCAGCCCCTTCGTGATGATCGCGCCAGACGCATAAGCCCTCCGGCCGGGGTTTTCCAGCCCCGACCGGGGGGCCTGCCTCAGTCGATCCCGAGCGCCACGAAGCGTGGATCGCCCGCGCGCCGGATCAGGAGCAGGATCGACTTGCGGCCCGCGGCGCGCGCTTCGTCGATGCGGGCGCCGAGGTCGTCGGGGGCGCGCAGCACCTGCTGGCCGGCCTCGGCCAAGAGATCACCCGCGCGCAGGCCCTTGGCGAAGGCCTCCGACGTTTCGTCCACCGCGACGATCACGAGGCCCGTCGCATCATCGCCGAGCGCAAGCGTCGCGCGATCCTCATCGGTCGGGCGGCGCAGCGTCATGCCGAGGAGGTCGCGCTCGGCCGGGGGGGCGGCGGCGGGCGCCTCAGGTGCGCCGGCCTCGCCCGCCTCGGCCGTCTCGCGCCGGCCGAGCGTCACGCTCAGCGTCGTGCGCACGCCCTCGCGCATCACGACGACGGGCACCTCCTTGCCGACCTCGGCATCGCCCACGCGGCGCACGAGATCGCGGGTGTTGGCGACCGGGGCGCCGTCGAATTCGATCACCACATCGCCCGCGCGCATGTCGGCCTCGAGCGCGGGGCCCGGGGGCACATCGGTCACGAGGGCGCCGGCGGTGCCCGTCAGGCCCATCGCCTCGGCGACATCGGGGGTCACGTCCTGGATGCGCACGCCAAGCCAGCCGCGCCGCGTCTCGCCGAAGTCGCGCAGCTGCGTCACGACCTTGGTCACGACATTCGAGGCCATCGCGAAGCCGATCCCGATCGAGCCGCCGTTGGGCGACAGGATCGCGGTGTTCACGCCCACCACCTCGCCGTCCATGTTGAAGAGCGGGCCGCCCGAATTGCCGCGGTTGATCGCGGCATCGGTCTGCAGATAGTCGTCATAGCTCCCCGACAGGGTGCGGCCGCGCGCCGAGACGATCCCGGCCGAGACCGAGAAGCCCTGCCCGAGGGGGTTGCCCATCGCCATCACCCAGTCGCCGACCCGCATCGCGTCGCTGTCGCCGAAGGACACGAAGGGCAGCGGCCCGTCGGCATCGACCTTGAGGAGCGCGATGTCGGTCTTGGGGTCGGTGCCCACGAGGGTGGCATCGAGCCGCTCGCCCGAGAAGAACTCGACCTCGATCCCGTCGGCACCCTCGATGACGTGGTTGTTCGTCACGATGTAGCCGTCGGCCGAGATCACGAACCCCGAGCCAAGCGCCGAGCCGCGCCGCTGGCTCGGCCCGCCGGGGCCGCCCGGGCCGTTGCGGTCGAGAAAGTCGCGGAAGAAATCCTCGAAGGGCGAGCCCGGCGGCACGACCGGCCCGCCCTCGGTCGGGGCGGCGACGAGGGTCGAGGTGGTGATGTTGACGACCGACCCGCTCACCTGCTCGGCGAGGTCGGCGAAGCTCTCGGGCACGCCGCGCGCCTGGGCGAGCCCCGCCTGGAGGAGCGCGAAGGCAAGGGCCAGCACGAAGGCGAGCGCCGCGCGCATCGCCGCGACCGGGGGGCGCCGCGAGGCGGCAAGGGGGGGCAGCAGATTCTGCATCGTCGATCTCCCGTCAACTTCGGGCACGCCCCGCCGGGCGCGCCGCTTCCTGCCGTTCAGATGGACACGCCCGCAGGCGAAAGCAAAGCCCGCATGCGCCCCCTCAATCCAATGTGAAGGCCGGCGCGCGCCGGACCAGCCACACGATCGCGACGCCCGCCGCCACCATCCCCAGACCGATGCGCCGGCGCGTCTCGACCGGGGTGCGGGCGAGGAACTCGAGCAGATCCTCGAGTCGGCGCGGCAGCGCCATGATCGCCGCCCCCTCGATCACGAGGCAAAGCCCCTGACCGAGGAGGAGCGCGCCGAGAAACCCGGTCATTCCTGACGGCTGTCCGAGCGCAGATAGTCGAAGAAGGCGCTGTCGGGCTGCATCACGATCGAGGAATTCTCGCCCTTGAGCGACCGCTCATAGGCGATGAGCGAGCGGGTAAAGGCGAAGAATTCGGGATCCCGCCCGAAGGCGTCGGCATAGATGCGGTTGCGCTCGGCGTCGGCCTCGCCGCGGATGATCTCGGCCTGCTTGCGCGCCTCGGAGGTCAGTTCGGTCACCGTCCGGTCGGCGCTTGCGCGGACGCGCTGCGCCGCCTCGCCGCCGCGCGCGATCTCGTCGGCGGCCTCGCGCTCGCGCTCGGCGCGCATCCGCGCGAAGGTCGCGGCGAGGTTCTGGTCGGGCAGATCGGTGCGCGTCAGGCGGATGTCGATGATGTCGACCCCGAGCGCCGCCGCCTCGCGCCGCGCGAGGTCACGGATGCGGTTCATCAGCGCGACGCGATCCTCGGAGAGAACCGTGCTCGAGGGGACCGAGCCCAGAACCTCGCGGATGGCGGCGTTCATGATCCGCTCGAGCCGGGTCTGCGCGGCGCGCACGCCCTCGACCCCGACCGATTCGCGAAACTCGATCAGATCGACGATGCGCCAGCGCGCGAAGGCGTCGACGACGAGCCGCCGGTCATCGAGGGGCGTGACCTCGAGGGGTTGCGACTGCATCCCGAGGATGCGGTCGTCATAGCGCACGACATTCTGGATCAACGGGACCTTGAAGCCGAGGCCCGGCACTTCCTTTACGGTCTTTACCTGGCCGAACTGGAGCACGAGCGCCTTTTCGCGTTCGTCCACGATGAAGACCGACGATGAAATGGCCGCGATCAACACGACGATCGCGGGCAGGATGATGGCCGAGCGCTTCATCAGTTGCCCCCTCCGGTTGAGCGGCGCAGATCATTGAGCGGCAGGTAGGGCACGACGCCCTGCCCCGCCCCTTCGCCGCCGACGCCGTCGAGGATGATCTTGTCCATCCCGCCCAGCACCTGCTCCATCGTCTCGAGATACATCCGCCGCCGCGTGACCTCGGGCGCCTTGACGTATTCGTCATAGACCGCGACGAAGCGGCTCGCCTCGCCCTCGGCGGCGTTGATGACCGAGGCGCGATAGGCCTCGGATTCCTCGAGGATGCGCGCCGCCTCGCCACGCGCGCCGGCAAGGACGCGGTTGGCATAGGCGTCGGCTTCCTTTTCCAGCCGGTCGCGTTCCTGCTGCGCGGCCTGAACCTCGCGGAAGCTGTCGATCACCTCGCGCGGGGGGTCGGCGCGGTCGAAGTTGATCCGCACCACGTTGATCCCGGCCTCGTAGCTGTCGAGCGTCTCCTGCACGGCCGCGCGCAGGTCAGCGGCAATGGCGCCGCGGTCGCGGTTGAGGATCGGCGAAAGCTCGGAGCGCGCGATGATGTCGCGCATCGCCGATTCGGCAACCGCGCGGATCGTGTCGGACGGCTCGGCGAGGTTGAAGAGGAACCGCGCCGGGTCCGAGATGTTCCAGACCACCTGAAACTCGATGTCGACGATGTTCTGATCGCGCGTGAGCATCAGGCCGCTGTCGAGTGTACCGAGCCGGCCGGTGCCGATGTCGGTGTTGCGTTCGCCCGTGACCTGCACGATCTCGGCGCGCACGAAGGGCCAGGGCGCGAAGTTCAGACCCGGATCGCCGATGCCCGAAAACTCGCCGAGGAACAGCTCGACCGAGCGTTCCTCGGGCTTGACCGTGTAGAAGGACGCAAAGCCCCACAGCCCCGCCGCCGCGAGCGCCGCGATGATGAGGCCCTGGCGCGTGAAGATCGGCCCCGCGCCGCCACCCGGGCCGCGGCGGCCACCGCCGCCGCCCTGGCCGCCGCGCCCGCCCATAAGGACGCGCAGCTGCTCCTGCCCCTTGCGGACGAGATCGTCGATCTCGGGCATCTGCGGCCCGTCGCCGCCCGGCTTGCGGCCGCCGCCGCCCGAACCGCCACCCTGACCACCCCCCTGGCCGCCGCCCGAGCCACCGCCCGAACCGCCGCCCGTTCCGCCAGAGCCGCCCCCGCCCCAGGGGCCCCCGCTGCCTGCCATCGTGCTGTCCTTCTTGTGAACCTTGATGTTCTAACTGGTCACTTCGCGCCGGAAATCAAGCGCATCATCCGCGCCGCGCGGGTGTTTTCATGGTCACGAGCTCTTCGGCCATGGTCGGATGCACCGCCAGCGTGCGGTCGAAATCCTCCTTGGTCGCGCCCATGCCGATTGCGACGGCGGCAAGCTGGACCATCTCGCCCGCTTCGGGTGCGACGATATGGCAGCCCAGCACGCGCCTGCTCGCGGCATCGACCACAAGCTTGAAGAGCGCGCGATCCTCGCGCCCGGCAAAGAGGCTGCGCATCGGGCGGAAGGTCGCGACAAAGACCTCGACCGGGCCCCGCGCGCGCGCGTCCTCCTCCGAAAGGCCCACCGTGCCGAACTCGGGCCGGGTAAAGACGGCCGAGGGCACGAGCGGATGTTCGGCGCGGGTCGGGCGGGCCAGAAAGAGCGTCTGGGCCAGCGCCTGCCCCTCGCGGATCGCGGCCGGGGTCAGGTTCACGCGGTCCGTCACATCGCCCACCGCAAAGATCGAGGGCACCGCCGTCTGGCTGTAGCCGTCGACCTCGACCGCGCCCGAGGGCGCGATGCCCACACCCAGCGCCTCGAGGCCGAGGCCCGCCGTATTGGGGCGCCGCCCGGTCGCATAGAGGACGACATCGGCCTCGAGCCGCGTGCCGTCGGTCAGATGCACGATGCGCGCGGCCCCGTCGGCCCCGTCGGCCTCGATCCGCACCACCTCGGCGCCGGGGTGCAGCGCGATCCCCTGCCCGGCCATCGCGCCCTGCAGATGGGCGCGCGCCTCGGCGTCGAAGCCGCGCAGGATGTGGGGCGCGCGGAAGACCTGCGCGACGCGGGCGCCAAGGCCCGCGAAGATACTGGCGAATTCGCAGGCGATGTAGCCCGAGCCCACGATCACAATCCGCCCCGGCAGCGCGGGCAGATCGAAGACCGCATCCGAGATGATCGCAAGCTCTGCCCCCGGCACCTCGGGCACGAAGGGCCGCCCGCCCGTCGCGATCAGGATATGGCGTGCCGAGATGCGCCGCCCGTCCTCAAGTGATACGGTATGCGAATCGACGAGGGTCGCGCGCTGGTCGTGGACCTCGACACCGGCGCGGGCAAGCGTCGCGCGATAGGCCGCCTCGAGCCGGTCGAGCTCGGCGCCGAGGCGGCCACGGAAGGCCGCCCAGTCGAAGCCGCCCGATGCCGCCTCCCAGCCATAGGCGCGCGCATCCGCGATCGCCTCGGGATAGCCCGAGGCGAAGACCATGAGCTTTTTGGGCACGCAGCCGCGAATGACGCAGGTGCCGCCAACGCGCGAGGCCTCGGCAAGGGCGACGCGCGCGCCCCCCTCGGCGGCGGCGATGCGCGCCGCGCGCACCCCGCCCGAGCCCCCGCCGATGACGAAGAAATCGACGTCGAACATGCCCCTACCCCGCCGCCAGAAGATCAGCCGCGCGCGCGGGATCGGCCCGGGCCGCGAAGCGCGCGCCGTCCCGCCCCTCGCGCGTGAAGGCGCCATCGGGCGCCCCGATCACCACCGTGTCGCACATGCCCAGAAAGAGCCCGTGCTCGACCACGCCCGGGACGGCGGCGAGGGCAGCGGCAAGGGCGCGGGCGTCGGGGATCGCGCCGCAGGCGATATCGGCCACGAGGTTGCCTTCATCCGTGCGAAATGCGCCCCCGCCGCGCAGGGCGATCGCCGACGCCCCGAGCCCGAGCGGGGCAAGCGCGCGCGCGATGCGGCCGAGCGTGCCCGCGGCGCCGAAGGCGATGACCTCGACCGGGAGCGCGAAGGCGCCGAGTTGCGCGACGCGCTTCGAGGCGTCCGCGATCACCACCATGCGCGCGGCCGAGGCGGCGACGATCTTTTCGTGCAGATGCGCGCCCCCCCCGCCCTTGATGAGGTCGAAGGCGGGATCGACCTCATCCGTGCCGTCGATCACGAGGTCGAGCGCGCCCGCGCGGTCGAGATCCTCGACCCGGAGCCCGAGCGCGCGCGCAAGCTCGGCCGTGCGGCGCGAGGTCGGCACGCAGAGGAGCGCGCGCGCCGCGGGGTGGCGCGCAACGAGGCGCACGAGCCATTCGGCGGTCGAGCCGGTGCCGAGGCCGAGCTTCATGCCCGGCTCGACGAGATCGAGCGCGCCGGCGGCGGCGGCGTATTTGGCAAGGTCGGCGGGCGAGAGGGTCATGGACGTGCCTCGGGCGGTGATGGCGGAGCCATAGCGCAAAGGGCGCGGGGGATGCGAGGGGGAAAGGGCGTTTCGCCGCGGTGGGCCAGGCGGGGGGCCTCGGCCCCCCGGCGCACGCCGACCCCTCGATGGGGTCGGCGTGCGCTCCCCCCGAGGGTATTTGGGCCAAGATGAGAAGGAGGGGGCATCAGGGGGGGCCTTGGGTTCAGGGGGGCTGGCGCGAGGGGGCGGGGCGCGCAGGGGTGCGCGGATCGCTGCCGGAATGTCGCATTCGGCCGCGACGGCCCGGCGCGGCGGGGTCAGATGGCGGGCAGGGAGGAGACGCGCATGCTGGTGCTGCATTATGCGCCCGACAATGCCTCGCTCATCGTGCGGCTCGCGCTCGAGGAGATCGGGGTGGCGTGGCGTGCGGTGCTGGTCGACCGGGCGGTGCGGGCGCAGGACGGCCCGGCCTATCGCGCGCTGGCGCCGACGGGGCTCATCCCCGCGCTCGAGACGCCGGAGGGGCCGATCTTCGAGACGGGCGCGATCCTTTTGTGGCTTGTGGACCGGCACGGGGTGATCGGACCGGGGGCGGCAGAGGCGGGGCGGGGGGTGTTTCTTTCCTGGCTCTTCTTTCTGTCGAACACGCTTCATGCCGATCTGCGCGAGCTTTTCTATCCCGACCGATATGCCCCGCCCGAGGCGGCGGTGGCGCGCGCGCCCCTGATGGCCGCGCGGGTGCGGGCGCATTTCGGGCTGATCGACCGGGCGGCTGCTGCGGCGCCGGCGCTCTTTGCCCCGCCCTCGGCGCTGGCGCTCTATGCCTGCGTGGCGCTGCGCTGGGTGCAGCTTTATCCCGCCGAGACGCGCGGCTGGCTGCGTGGGGAGGAGTTCCCGACGCTCATGCAGCTTGCGCGCGCGCTCGATGCCAGGCCCGCGACAGTGCGCGCGGCGCGCGCCGAGGGGCTGGGTGCTGCCCCCTTCGCCGCGCCCGAACCCTGCATTCCGCCCGAGGGCTCTCCTTACTGAGGCTGCCATGTTCCTGTCCGTCTTCGAGGTGTTCAAGATCGGCATCGGCCCGTCGTCGTCGCACACGATGGGGCCGATGGTGGCCGCGGGGCGGTTCCTCGAGGCGCTGCGCGCGAGCCACTTCCGGGCGCAGGGGCTGCGCGCCTCGCTCCACGGCAGCCTTGCCTTTACGGGCGTCGGCCATGCGACCGACCGGGCGACGATCCTCGGCCTCGCGGGCTTCATGCCCGAGAGCTATGACGCCGCCCGCGCCGAGGCGGTGCTCGCGGAGATCCGCGCGACGGGGCGGATCGAGGTGGCGGGGCTCGGGCGGCTTGGCTTCGATCCGGCGCGCGATCTGGTGTTCGACTATGGCCCGCCGCTTGCGGGCCACGCCAACGGGATGATCCTGTCGGCGACCGACGCCGAGGGCGATGTTGTGCTCCAGGAGACCTATTATTCGATCGGGGGCGGGTTCGTGCTGACGGCGGGCGAGCTGGCGGGGGGCGAGGCCGCGCGGCCGCGCCCCGCCTGCCCCTGGCCCTTCGAGACAGCGGCCGAGATGCTGCGCATGGCCGCCGAGAGCGGGCTTGGCATCGCCGCGATGAAGCGCGCCAACGAGCTTGCCTTTCGCAGCCCGGCCGAGCTTGACCGCGGGCTTGCGCGGCTCTGGCAGGTGATGTCGGATTGTATCGACCGCGGGCTGAAGGGTGAGGGGATCCTGCCCGGCGGCCTCAGGGTGCGGCGGCGGGCGGGCGCGATCCACACCGCGCTTCTGGCCGAGCGGGGCCTCAATGCCACACCGCCGCATTGGGTGAACGACTGGATCTCGACCTATGCGATGGCGGTCAACGAGGAGAATGCCGCGGGCGGGCAGGTGGTGACGGCGCCGACGAACGGGGCGGCGGGCGTGGTGCCGGCGGTGATCCGCTATTGGCTCGACCATGTGCCGGGGGCCTCGGCCGCGCGGGTGGGCGAGTTCCTGCTGACGGCGGCGGCGATCGGGGGGATCGTCAAGCACAACGCCTCGATCTCGGGCGCCGAATGCGGCTGCCAGGCCGAGGTCGGCTCGGCCGCGGCGATGGCGGCGGCGGGGCTGGCGGCCGTGATGGGCGGCACGCCGATGCAGGTCGAGAATGCAGCCGAGATCGCGCTCGAACATCATCTGGGGATGACCTGCGACCCGATCCGCGGCCTCGTGCAGGTGCCCTGCATCGAAAGAAACGGCCTTGGCGCGATCAAGGCGGTTTCGGCCGCGAGTCTGGCGCTGCGCGGCGACGGGACGCATCTTGTCCCGCTCGATGCCTGCATCGAGACGATGCGCCAGACCGGCGCCGACATGAGCCACAAATACAAGGAAACCGCGCTCGGCGGCCTCGCGGTCAACGTCCCGAACTGCTGAGGAGATCGCGCGCGAGGATGAGGTCGGGGTGGTCGTAGCCGGGCAGCATGATGCTGCCCGCGGGGACAAAGCCCGACCCTGCAAAGAGCCGCAGCGAGGGTGTGTTGCCCGGGTCGATGAAGGCCAGCACGCGCCTGCAGCCGCCCTCCTCGGCCGCGCGGGCGCAAAGCGCCGCGACGACCGCCCGCCCCGGCGCGCGCTTCGGCGCACCGCGCGCCGTCCTCGCGCTTCGGGTCGCGCGCGCCTTCCTCGCGCGCGCCCGTCGCCCGCCCTCGACGCCCTCGCGCGGCTTCGGGACGCCGCGCGCGCGCTCGCCTCGCCTCGCCTCCGATGTCCG
>JAUREX010000067.1 GCA_030834485.1 Gemmobacter sp. | reverse complement strand
ACATCCTTTTCGATGGCCATTGGGAGAGTTGGATCACCAAGGCGTTCCTGAACGTGATCCGACCCGGCATGCGCGTGGTCGATGTCGGCGCGAACTGCGGCTACTTCACGCTTCTGGCCTGCAAGGCCGTGACGCGGACCGGCAGCGTCGTTGCGATCGACGCGAACCCGCGGATGTGCGAACTTATGGAGAATTCGATCTCGGTCAACGGTTATCACGGTCGGGCGACGGTCGTGCAGGCGGCCGTCATGGCCGAGGAAGGCTCGCTGCAATTCGCCGTTCCGCGCCGCTACAAGGGTTCGGCGAGCTATGTGCGCGACGCGCTCGACTTCACCGCCTACAACGAAACCCATGACGTGATCGACGTCCGTGCGGCGCCGCTCGATGTGCTTGCGGGTTCCGATCGGATCGACGTGCTCAAGATCGACGCAGAGGGTGCCGAACCGATCATCCTGCAGGCCGCCCTGCCTTGGCTCTCGACGATGCAATGCCTCAAGATGATCGTCGAATATGCGCCGATCTCCTTTGCCGCGCAGATGGCTGCCGGCGATTTCCTCGACATGATCGAGCGCGCGGGCTTCAGGATTTCCGTGATCGACGAAACCGGCGTGCCGAAGGTTCAGAGCCGCGACTGGCTGCTGGGCTCGACCTTCTCGGACCTCTACATCGAGAAGATCTGAACCGGAGCGGCGCGCCCCCGTCCTTCGGGGGCGCGCGTTCTTGGTCAGGCGCCGAGTTTGGCGGCGATGGCCACGAGGCGGCGGGCCTGGTGGGCGAGCGAGCGGCGGGCGACCTCGTCGGGGTTGCCGCCGCGGCCGGCGTAGCCGTAGGGGCAGCCGCCGTCCTCGAACTTGACCGGGTCGGTGTAGCCCGGGGCGACCGGGATCATCCCGAAGTGCATCGCCGAGACATAGGTCTGCAGGATCGCGCCCTCGGCACCGCCGTTGGCGTTCTGGGCGGTGGCGGCGACGGTGATCGCCTTGCCGGCGAGCGCGCCCTTCATCCAGAGCCCGCCCAGCGTGTCGAGCCAGGCGCGCGTCTGGCTTGCCATGCCGCCATAGCGCGTGGGCGAGGCGAGGAAGATGCCATGGGCCCATTTGAGGTCCTCGGGCGTCACGACCGGGATCGCGGCGGCGCGGTCGGCCTCGGCCTTCCAGCCGTCCTGGCCGGCGACGACCTCGGCCGGCGCGGTCTCGGGGATGCGCAGGAGGCGCACCTCGGCCCCGGCGGCGCGGGCCGCTTCGGCGGCGGCGTCGGCGATGGCGTGGTTGGTGCCGTAGGTCGAATAGAAAACGACGGTGATGCGGGTCATGCAGGGGTTCCTCGGGGTTGGACAGACCAGCTTGACATAGGCGCGCCGACGCGCGGTGTCGCTTGGCGAAAAGCGCGCGGGGGCTGTGCGCCGATGCGCAGGCCAGCCGACGGCGCGGGGCTGGCGCGGGGGGCATGTTGCATCCGCGCGGGCGGCAGCCTATCTAGACGGTCGAGAGGTCGGCGCGGGCAGTCGCCCCGCCAACCCGGTCAGGTCCGGAAGGAAGCAGCCGCAACGGGGTCCGCCTGGGTCGCGCCCGGCCTCTCACCCTCTCCTCCGCCACGGGTCCAGGGTTCGGCCGCCCAGTCGAATTGCGCCGGGCGCTCGACCGCGCAGGGGCGCGCGGCGCGCAGCCGCGCAAGCGCGGGCCCCGGCACCTCGCCCGCCTCGACCATCAGCCGCAGGAGGGCCATGCCCGAGCGGCCGCAGCCCGCGACGCAGTGCGCAAGCACCCGCCCGCCCCCGTCGAGCAGCCGCGCCGCCTCCTGCGCCAAGGCGGCCCATTCCTGCGCGGCCGCGGGGCCCGGCACGCCGTAATCCTCGGTCGCGACCTGACGCCAGCGGATGCCCGCGGCGGCCAGATCCGCCCCGAGGCCCGCCGCCCCGTGGCGCGCGAGATCGGCCGCGGGCGTCATCGAGATCACGAGGTCAGGCCCCCAGGCGCGGATCGCCGCGAGGTCGGCCGTATAGTCGCCGCCCCGCCCCGGCATCGGCCCGAGGCCGATGCGCCCCGCGCGGCACGAAAGATCGTCGATCCGATACATGACCTGAAGCCCCCGGCCCTCTGACGCCCCGGCCTTGCGCGCGGGTGGACGCGGGGCGCGCGCCGCCCTATCGTCACCAGACGCGAATCCCGACGAAAAGAGCATGTCCGAGACCTCTGCCCAAGGCTACAGGGTTCTTGCCCGCACCTATCGGCCCCAGACCTTCGCCGACATGATCGGTCAGGAGGCGATGGTGCGCACCCTCAGGAACGCCTTCGCGGCGGGGCGGATCGCGCATGCCTTCATGCTGACCGGCGTGCGCGGGGTCGGCAAGACCTCGACCGCGCGGATCATCGCCAAGGGCATGAACTGCACCGGGCCCGACGGCACCGGCGGCCCCACGACCGAGCCCTGCGGCCAGTGCGAGCCCTGCCGCGCCATCGCCGAGGGGCGCCATGTCGATGTGCTCGAGATGGATGCCGCGAGCCGCACGGGCGTGGGCGACATCCGCGAGATCATCGACGGCGTCGCCTATCGCGCGGCCTCGGCGCGCTACAAGATCTACATCATCGACGAAGTGCACATGCTCTCGACGAACGCGTTCAACGCGCTCCTCAAGACGCTCGAGGAGCCGCCGGCGCATGTGAAGTTCATCTTCGCCACGACCGAGATCCGCAAGGTGCCGGTCACGGTGCTCTCGCGCTGCCAGCGCTTCGATCTGCGCCGGATCGAGCCCGAGACGATGATCGCGCATCTCGGCCGGATCGCGGATGCCGAGGGGGTGAAGCTCGACGCCGACGCCTGCGCGCTGATCACGCGCGCGGCCGAAGGGTCGGTGCGCGACGCGCTCAGCCTGCTCGATCAGGCGATCGTGCATGGCGCGGGCGAGGTCGGGGCCGAGACGGTGCGCGCGATGCTGGGGCTTGCCGACCGGGGGCGCGTGCTCGACCTCTTCGAGCGCGTGATGCGGGGCGATGCGGCGGGCGCGCTGGCCGAGCTTGGCGCGCAATACGCCGATGGCGCGGACCCCTTTGCGGTGCTGCGCGATCTGGCCGAGGCGACGCACTGGATCTCGGTCCTCAAGATCACGCCGGGGGCTGCGGACGATCCGACCATCTCGCCCGATGAGCGCGCGCGCGGCCTCGATTTCGCGGCCCGCCTGCCGATGCGCGCGCTGACGCGCGCCTGGCAGATGCTGATCCGCGCGATCGAGGAGACATCGCTTGCCCCGAACCCGATGGCGGGGGCCGAGATGGCGCTGATCCGCCTGACGCATGTGGCCGATCTGCCCGACCCGGAATCGCTCCTGCGCCGGCTTGGGGCCGGCGGCGCGGCCGGCGGCGCGGCGGGTGCGGGGGCGCCGGCTGGCGGGGCGCCCTCGGGGGGGGTGCGCGCGATGGCGACCGCGGCCGAGGCGATGGGCGGGGTGCCCACGGCGGCGGGGCCGCGCGCCCAGGGCGCCGCCCTGCCCGCCCGCGCCGAGGCGCCCGCCCCCGTGCTCGCGCGCTTCGAGGATGTCGTGGCCATGATCCGCGCGCGGCGCGACATGACGCTTCTGGTCGATGTCGAGACGGGCGTGCGCCTCGTGCGCCACGCACCGGGCCGGATCGAGTTTGAACCCGCGCCGGGCGCGCCCCCTGACCTCGCGGCCCGCCTCGCGCGCCGCCTGCAGGAGTGGACGGGCAGCCGCTGGGGCGTCAGCATCGTCTCGGAAGGCGGCGCGCCGACCATCGCCGAGACGGCGACGCGCGCGCGCGACGATGCGGCGTCCGAGGCGCTCGACCATCCGGTGGTGCAGGCGGTGCTCGCGGCCTTTCCGGGCGCGCGCATCGCGGCGGTGCGCGACATCGCGGCCGAGACCGCGCCCGATGAGGCATCGGATGACGCGGCGATGATCGACGACGACTGGGATCCGTTCGAGGAAGGCTGAGGGGAAGCGATGTTCAAGGGGCTCGGACAGCTGGGCGACATGGCCAAGATGATGAAGGCCGCGCAGGACATGCAGACGCGCATGTCCGAGATGCAGGAGGCGCTCGAGCGCATCACCGTGACGGGGGAATCGGGCGCGGGCCTCGTGCGCGCGACCGCCACCGCCAAGGGCGAACTCGTCGGGCTCGAGATCGACCCGACGATCTTCGATCCGACCCAGAAGGAGGTCGTCGAGGATCTGATCCTCGCGGCCATCCGCGATGCGCAGGCCCGTGCGGCCGATCGCAGCGCGCAGGAGCTTCAGCGCCTGACCGAGGGGCTCGGCCTGCCGCCGGGCTTCAAGCTGCCGTTCTGAGCGTGGCCGAGGCGCCCGCCGACATCGAGGCGCTGATCGCGCAATTCGCGCGCCTGCCGGGGCTTGGCCCGCGCTCGGCGCGCAGGCTGGTGCTCCACCTCTTGCGGCGGCGTAGCGCGCAGATGATGCCGCTCGCCGAGGCGCTGGGGCGCGTCGCCGCGGCGGCGCGCGACTGCCGGACCTGCGGCAATGTCTCGACCGCCGAGCTCTGCCCGATCTGCGCCGATCCGCGCCGCGACGGCGCCGAGATCTGCGTGGTCGAGACGGTGGCCGACCTCTGGGCGATGGAGCGTTCGGGCGCCTTCCGCGGGCGCTATCATGTGCTGGGCGGCACGCTCTCGGCCTTCGAGGAGGTGACCCCCGAGGCGCTGCGCATCCCCGATCTGGTGGCGCGCGCGCGGGCGGGCGAGGTGGGCGAGGTGATCCTCGCGCTCAACGCCACGCTCGAGGGGCAGACGACCGCGCATGTGATCGCCGAGGCGCTGGCAGATACGGGCGTGCACGTCAGCACGCTCGCGCGGGGCGTGCCCGTCGGGGGGGAACTCGACTATCTCGACGAAGGCACGATCGGCGCCGCCCTCAAGGCCCGGCGCGGGGTCTGAGACCCCTCAGCGGACGATCAGATTGTCCTCGTCCTCATCCTCGTCGTCGCTCGCGTCGGGGCGGTTGAAGAAGCTCTCGGCATCCGAGAAATCGGCCGGCTTTTCGGGCTTGGGCGTCAGGCTGAAGCCCTCGAGGCCCGCGATGGCCGAAGGGATGCGCGGCTCGGGCGCCATGCCGAGCGATTGCGAGGTCGAGACGAGCTTGCGCCGCTCATCATCGCTCAGCACCCCGCCCGAGGCGGCCTTCTTGCGCACCGCGACCTGTACCGCGGCATCGAGTTCTGACTGCCGGCAGAGGCCGAGCGCCACCGGATCGACCGGCGTGATGTTCGAGATGTTCCAGTGCGAGCGGTCGCGGATCGACTGGATCGTGGGCTTCGTCGTGCCGACGAGCTTGCCGATCTGGCCGTCGGTCAGCTCGGGGTGGAACTTGACCAGCCAATAGATCGCGGCCGGGCGATCCTGCCGCTTGGAAAGGGGGGTATAGCGCGGCCCGCGGCGCACTTCCTCGCCGACGGCGGCGGGGTTGTACTTGATCTTCATGCGATAGTCCGGATCCGCCTGGGCGCGGTCGATCTCGATCGGGTCGAGCTGGTTGTTGGCCACCGGATCGAAGCCCTTGACCCCCGTCGCGACATCGCCATCCGCGATCCCCTGCACCTCGAGCTCATGCAGGCCGCAGAACTCGGCGATCTGCGAAGCTCAGGGTCGTGTTGTCGATGAGCCAGACGGCCGTCGCCTTGGCCATGAGGGGCTTGGACATGGACTACTCCTTCGCGCGCGGTGCCGCCCGCAAGGGCCGCGCCCCCGACGCGCCGCAACGACAGTTCCGAGGGGGATGAGGCGGCGTATAGCCGCGCCGGCCGAGGATGAAAAGCGAAAACGGCGCAAAAAGGAGCATCCGGGCGCGCGGACCCGCCCGGCAATCACAGGGCGATCGGAACCGGTCAGATCAGGCGCAGATCACCGGCAGAAGATCGCCCGTCGCGACCCTGGAGGAGTTCATAGGCAATTTTCTGATTGTCGTTCAGACCCTTGAGGCCCGCCCGCTCAACCGCCGAAATATGCACGAAAACGTCCTTGCCGCCATCATCGGGGGCGATGAACCCATAGCCCTTGGTTGCGTTGAACCACTTCACGGTGCCCGTCGGCATTCCGCACTCCCTTCGCCTGAACCCCCGGCCGCGCGATCCCGACCGGCCGTGCCGCCGCACGCAACCGGCCGACCGCGACAGGGGCAGAAGGCCGGGAAGTCCAGCGTCACAAGAGTTTTTTATGACGCATGGCGGATAAAAATCAAGTCCGCTGCAGATCGGGCGGCGTCGCGCCGCGCGCGAGTTCGGCCACCACCTCGTCGAGCGCGCGCACCGCCGTCCCCGGCTCGCCCAGCCGGCGCACCGTCACGGTGCCGGCCGCAACCTCCTGCGCGCCCACCGCGAGGATCACCGGCACCTTGGCCAGCGAATGTTCGCGCACCTTGTAGTTGATCTTCTCGTTGCGCACATCGGCCTCGGCCCGCACGCCCGCCGCCGTCAGCTTCGCCACGACATCGGCGACGAACGCATCCGCCTCGGAGACGATCGAGGCCACCACCACCTGCCGCGGCGCGAGCCAGAGGGGCAGCTTGCCGGCGCTGTTCTCGATCAGGATGCCGATAAAACGCTCGAAAGAGCCGAGCACCGCGCGGTGGAGCATGACGGGGCGGTGCTTCATCCCGTCCTCGCCGACATAGACAGCATCGAGCCGCTCGGGCAGCACAAAATCGACCTGCAGCGTCCCGCATTGCCAGTCGCGCCCGATTGCATCCGTCAGCACGAATTCGAGCTTTGGGCCGTAGAAGGCCCCCTCGCCCGGGTTCATCGCGAAATCATGCCCTGCCGCGCGCGTCGCGGCCATGAGCG
The DNA here is from genome assembly GCA_030834485.1 of Gemmobacter sp. Taxonomy (GTDB): domain Bacteria; phylum Pseudomonadota; class Alphaproteobacteria; order Rhodobacterales; family Rhodobacteraceae; genus JAUREX01. The sequence continues at coordinate 6,083 of JAUREX010000067.1, read as the reverse complement.
CGCCCTCGGCCTTGTCCCAGACCGCATCCGACCCCGCCCGTGCCGCGGGGCGGTCCGAGAACTTGATTTTGAACTGCTCGAACCCGAGGTCGCGATAGACCGACGACAGGAAATCGATGAAGCGGCGCGTCTCGCTCTCGATCTGCTCTTCGCGGCAGAAGATGTGCGCGTCGTCCTGCGTGAAGCCGCGCACGCGCATGATCCCGTGCAGCGCGCCCGAGGGCTCATAGCGGTTGCAGGCCCCGAATTCGGCGATGCGCAGCGGCAGTTCGCGATAGCTGCGCAGGCCCTGATTGTAGATCTGCACATGGCAGGGGCAGTTCATGGGCTTGAGCGCATTGACCGTCTTTTCGCGGGCATGTTCCTCCTCGACCTCGACGATGAACATGTGCTCCTGGTATTTTTCCCAATGGCCCGAGGCTTCCCAGAGCTTGCGGTTGACGACCTGGGGGGTGTTGACCTCGACATAGCCGCCCGCCCGCTGGCGCCGGCGCATGTAGGACTTCAGCGTGGTGTAGACCGTCCAGCCGTCGGGGTGCCAGAAGACCTGCCCCGGCGCCTCCTCCTGCATATGGAAGAGGTCCATCTCGCGCCCGAGCCGACGGTGATCGCGCTTTGCGGCCTCCTCGAGCATGGTTAGATGCGCCTTGAGGTCGTCGCGGTTGCGGAACGCCACGCCATAGATGCGCTGGAGTTGCTTGTTGCGGCTGTCGCCCCGCCAATAGGCGCCGGCGACGTTCATGAGCTTGAAGGCGTCCGCGGGCACCTGCCCCGTGTTCTGGAAATGCGGGCCGCGGCAGAGATCCTGCCAGCCGCCATGCCAGTACATGCGGATCGGCTGCTCGCCCGGGATCGCCTCGATCAGCTCGACCTTGAAGGGCTCGCCAGCCGCCTCGTAATGGGCGATCGCGCGCGCACGCTCCCACACCTCGGTGCGCACGGGGTCGCGCGCGTTGATGATCGCGCGCATCCTCGCCTCGATCGCGCCCAGATCCTCGGGCGTGAAGGGTTCGGCGCGGTCGAAATCGTAATACCACCCGTCCTTGATGACCGGCCCGATCGTGACCTTCACCTCGGGCCAGATCTCCTGCACGGCGCGCGCCATGATGTGGGCGAGGTCGTGGCGGATCAGCTCGAGCATCGGCGCGTCATCGGCGGTCGTGTTGATCGCGATCGCCCCGTCCGCGGTGATCGGCCATTGCAGATCCCAATGCGCGCCATCGAGGCTGGCCGAGATCGCGCGCTTGGCAAGCCCCGGCGCGATCGCGGCCGCGACCTCGGCCGCGGTGATCCCGGCCTCATAGCCGCGCACCGCGCCATCGGGAAATGTGAGGGAGATCTGGGCCATGGCGGCCTCCTCGTCGGTTCGGCGCCCACGACGCGCCCGGTTGCGAATGCCCGTCTGATTGCCCAGCCGGCGCGGGCAAGTCAACCCCGCCCGCCCTCAGAGATAGGCCCAGGCCAGAAGCCCCGCGCCCATGATCAGGCGATAGAGGATGAAGGGCCCGAAGCCGATCCGGTCGAGCACGCGCATCATCACCGCAAGCGCGCCGAGGGCCGCGACAAACGCAAGGATGGCGGCGACGACCGCCGGCCCGAGCGCGCCCCACGCCCCCGTCGCCGCGATCTCGGCCACAAGCAGCGCGCCCGAGGCGAGGATCGTCGGGATCGACATCAGCGTGGCGATCCGCGCCGCCTCGACCCGCCCGAAGCCCAAAAGCCGCGCCCCCGTCATGCACGCCCCCGACCGCGAGGTGCCGGGGATCAGCGCGACCGCCTGCCAGAGCCCGAGCACCACCGCCTCGCGCAGGCCCCAATCGCCGAGCGTGCGCGCCGCGCCGCCCCGGCGGTCTGCCCACCAGAGGACGATCGCGAAAAGGACCGTCGCCCAGCCGATCACCGCGACCGAGCGCAGCGCATCGGCAAGGTCCGCAAGCTTCAGCGCCAGCCCCGCCGCGATGACGGGCAGCGTCGCGACCGCCAGCGCAAGCGCCAGCCGCGCATCAGGCGCATCGAACCGGCCGCGCAGCACCGCCGCGGTTCCGCGCGCGGCCGCGCCCACGTCGCGGCGAAAGAAGACGACGACCGCGCCCAGCGTGCCGACATGCAGCGCGACATCGATCAGCAACCCCTGATCGGCGGCGCCGGCCACTTGCGGGATCACGATCAGATGCGCCGAGGAGGAAATCGGCAGGAACTCCGTCACCCCCTGCACGAGCGCGAGCACCACAAGCTGCCAGAGGGGCATGATCCGACCCGTCACCTGATTCGGTTGCCGCCACCCTAGCGCGCGGTCCCGCAAGCGAAAACGGCGCGTTAGATCATGGTTGCTGACCTATAATTGCGCCTTGTGCCGAGACTTTCGTGCCAGTGCATGCGAATAACGTCATTTAGGACAATAATGCTGACTTTTACTCATCCGACCGCAGGTCTATACCGCCTCCCGACAAGGGAGGGGCGCATGGCGAAGAACGTTCTGCTGCGGTTCGTGACCGTGGGCAAGGAGACGCCGGAAAAGCGCGAGGCCGACGACCGCGCGCATGATTTCGGCGAGATCTATCGCGAGTTCGCCGCCGCCAAGGCGGCCGAGCAGGCCGGGCGCTGCAGCCAGTGCGGCGTACCCTATTGCCAGACGCATTGCCCGCTGCACAACAACATCCCCGACTGGCTCGCCATGGTCGCGCAGGGGCGGCTGCGCGAGGCCTATGAGATCAGCCAGGCCACCAACACCTTCCCCGAGATCTGCGGCCGCATCTGCCCGCAGGACCGGCTCTGCGAGGGCAATTGCGTCATCGAGCAGTCGGGGCATGGCACGGTGACGATCGGGGCGATCGAGAAATACATCACCGACACCGCCTTTGCCGAGGGCTGGGTGGGCGCCATCGCGCCGGCGGCCGAGCGGGGCGAGAGCGTGGGCATCATCGGCGCGGGCCCGGCGGGGCTCGCGGCGGCCGAGCGGCTGCGGCGGGCGGGCGTGCAGGTCACGGTCTATGACCGCCACGACCGCGCAGGCGGGCTGCTGACCTATGGCATCCCGGGCTTCAAGCTCGAAAAACCCGTCGTCATGCAGCGCATCGCGCAGCTTGCCGAAGGCGGCGTGCGCTTCGTGCAGGATTGCGCGATCGGGCGCGACATCGGCTTTGCCGAGCTGCGCGCGCGCCATGATGCGGTGCTGATCGCGACGGGCGTCTACAAGGCGCGCGATGTCGAGGTGCCGGGGGCCGATCTGCCCGGGGTGGTGGCGGCACTCGACTATCTGACGGCATCGAACCGCAAGGGCTTTGCCGATGCGGTGCCTGCCTTCGAGGACGGCACGCTCGATGCGCGCGGCAAGCGCGTGGTGGTGATCGGGGGCGGCGACACGGCGATGGATTGCGTGCGCACGGCGGTGCGGCAGGGCGCGGCGTCGGTCCGATGCCTCTATCGGCGCGACCGGGCCAACATGCCCGGCAGCCAGCGCGAGGTGCAGAACGCCGAGGAGGAAGGCGTCGATTTCGTCTGGCTTACGGCGCCGCGCGGCTTTTCGGGGCGCGGCCGGGTCGAGGCGGTGCAGGTCCAGCGGATGCGGCTGGCGGCGACGGACGCGACCGGGCGCGGCGCGCCGCAGGTGGTCGAGGGCGCCGACTATGAGGAGCCCGCCGACCTCGTGATCAAGGCGCTCGGCTTCGAGCCCGAGGATCTGCCCGGGCTCTGGGAAGAGCCCGCGCTGCCGGTGACGCGCTGGGGCACGATCAAGGCCGATTTCCGCACCCATGCCACCGCACTTCCCGGCGTCTATGCCGCGGGCGACATCGTGCGCGGCGCGAGCCTCGTCGTCTGGGCGATCCGCGACGGGCGCGAGGCGGCGGATGCGATGCTCGCGGCCTTTGACGGCGGCGCGCGGGTTGCGGCGGAATAGCGCGCGGCGCTCGGAGATGAACGACAGGAAGGGACGCGCCATGACAAGATACGACGCCGCATGGGTTGCCGCCGAGGAGGCGCGCCGCGCCCGCGTCGCGGCCGAGGGGCTCTATCGCGAGGAGGACGAGCATTCCTCTTGCGGGGTGGGGCTGGTCGTCGACATCGCGGGGCGGCCGTCGCGCAAGGTGGTCGAGCTTGGCATCGAGGCGCTGAAGGCGGTCTGGCACCGTGGCGCGGTCGATGCCGACGGCAAGACCGGCGACGGGGCGGGGATCCATGTGCAGATCCCGGTGCCGTTCTTTTACGACCAGATCCGGCGCACCGGGCACGAGCCCGACCGGGCGCGGCTGATCGCGGTCGGTCAGGTATTTCTGCCGCGCACCGATTTCGGCGCGCAGGAGCGCTGCCGCACCATCGTCGAGTCCGAGGTGCTGCGGATGGGCCACTATATCTACGGCTGGCGCCATGTGCCGGTGAACACGGGCGTGCTGGGCGAGAAGGCCAACGCCACCCGGCCTGAGATCGAGCAGATCCTGATCCGCAACGAGAAGGGGATCGACGAGGAGCGCTTCGAGCGCGAGCTCTACATCATCCGCCGGCGGATCGAGAAGGCGGCGGCGGCGGCGCAGATCACGGGGCTTTATCTCTGTTCGCTGTCGTGCCGGTCGATCATCTACAAGGGGATGATGCTGGCCGAGCAGGTGGCCGAGTTCTATCCCGACCTCAAGGATGCGCGGTTCGAGAGCGCGTTTGCGATCTATCACCAGCGCTATTCGACCAACACCTTCCCGCAATGGTGGCTCGCGCAGCCCTTCCGCATGCTTGCTCATAACGGCGAGATCAACACGCTCAAGGGCAACGTCAACTGGATGCGGAGCCACGAGATCCGGATGGCGTCGAACACCTTTGGCGAGATGGCCGAGGACATCAAGCCGATCATCCCGGCGGGGACGTCGGATTCGGGCGCGCTCGATGCGGTGTTCGAGGTGATGGTGCGGGCGGGGCGGTCGGCGCCGATGGCCAAGACCATGCTCGTGCCCGAGGCCTGGTCGAAGGCGACGGACGAGATGCCCAAGGCCTGGGCGGACATGTATGCCTATTGCAACGCGGTGATGGAGCCCTGGGACGGGCCGGCGGCGCTCGCGATGACCGACGGGCGCTGGGTGTGCGGGGGGCTCGACCGCAACGGGCTGCGGCCCATGCGCTATGTGGTGACGGGCGAGGGGCTTCTGGTCGCGGGCTCCGAGGCCGGGATGGTGCCGGTCGAGGAGGCGGGCGTCGTCGAGAAGGGCGCGCTCGGGCCGGGGCAGATGATCGCGGTCGACATGGCCGAGGGGCGGCTCTATCACGACCGCGAGATGAAGGACCGGCTGGCCCATGCCCAGCCCTTCGGCGAGTGGATCGAGAAGGTCGTCGATCTCAACGCGCTGATGCGCGACGTGCCCGAGCGGGCGCTGCATGCAGGCGCCGAGCTGCGCCGCCGGCAGGTGGCGGCGGGCTTCACGGTCGAGGAGCTCGAGCAGGTGCTCGCGCCCATGGCCGAGGACGGCAAGGAGATGGTGGCGAGCATGGGCGACGACACGCCGCCCGCGGTGCTTTCGGATGTCTACCGGCCGCTGTCGCACTACTTCCGCCAGAACTTCAGCCAGGTGACGAACCCGCCCATCGACAGCCTGCGCGAGACGCGGGTGATGAGCCTCAAGACCCGGTTCGGCAATCTCAAGAACGTGCTCGACGAAAGCTCGAGCCAGACCGAGATCCTCGTGCTCGAGAGCCCCTTCGTCGCCAATGCCGAGTTCGACGAGATGGTGCGCCAGTTCGGCGTGCAGGTGGCGCATATCGATTGCACCTTCCCCGCCGGCGGGCAGGGAGATGCGCTGCGCCAGGGGCTCGAGCGGATCCGGGCCGAGGCCGAGGATGCGGTGCGCTCGGGCGCGGGGCATCTGGTGCTGTCGGATGCGGGGCAGGGTTCGGGGCGCGTCGGCATGCCGATGATCCTTGCCACGAGTGCCGTGCATTCGTGGCTGACGCGCAAGGGGCTGCGGACCTTCTGCTCGGTCAATGTGCGGGCGGCCGAATGCATCGATCCGCATTATTTCGCGGTGCTGATCGGCTGCGGGGCGACGACGGTGAACCCCTATCTGGCGCAGGATACGGTCGCGGACCGGATCGCGCGCGGGCTG
>JAUREX010000066.1 GCA_030834485.1 Gemmobacter sp. | reverse complement strand
GCAGGTGGTGGGCCGGCTGGTCTATGAGCGCATGGCCGAGCTGCCCGAGACGCTCTATGGTGCCGGGATCGCCTCGAACTATCAGGGGCAGGGGCTGAAACTCTCGAAACATTTCGCGGCACCCTGAGGGGGGAAACGATGTACAGGCTGCACGGGGTGCCCGACTGGGGATCGCAGGTCATCCGCATGGCGCTGGCAGAGACGGGCGTGCCCTTTCGCTTCGTCGCCCATGATCCGCAGGCGGGCGGGCTGAAGACGCCCGGGTTTCTCGCGCTCAACCCGCATGGCAAGGTGCCGGTGCTCGAGATGTCCGAGGGGCCGGTGTTCGAGACGGCCGCGATCCTGCTCGCGCTCATCGATGCCCACGGCATCATCGGCCCGAAGGCGGGCGAGGACGGGCGCGCGCGTTTCCTGATCTGGCTCGTCTTTGTCGCGAACCAGCTTCATCCGGCGGTGATGACGCTCATCCACCCCGAGCGGGCGGCGGGCCCTGATCATGCGCGCGCGGTGGCCGAGGGCGCGGCCGCGCAGGTCCGCGCGGGGCTCGCCCATCTCGAGGCGCTCGCGGGTGCCGAGGGCGGGCCGTGGTGGATGGGGGCCGCGCAACCCTCGGCCATCTCGCTCTTTGCGCTCATGCTCATGCGCTGGGCGGCCGCCTTTCCGGCCTATCCCGACCTTGCGGTGCCGGCGGCCGATTTCCCCGCGCTCGCCCGCCTTGCCCGCGCGATCGAGGCGCGCCCCGCCATCGCCGCCGTCCTCGCCGCCGAAGGGGTCGAGCCCACCGCCTTCTCGGCCCCGCGGGTCGGCTAGGCGCGCCAGCCCGCGCCCCCTACGGCTCTGCGCGGCCTTGTTTCCTTGACCCGTCGCCGCGGCGCGCCCTCGGGGATTGGCGGCGGATGGGCGTGCACCCCCGCGCCGCCTCTTGCGCCCGACATCCCGCGCGCCACCCTCAGAAGTCGATCGCGAGGCCCTTCTTTTCCCAATCGCCATAGCGGGCCGGGTCGGGGCCGTCGCGGCCGCCGAGTTCGACCGGCGGCGGCGGGGTGCCGACCCGGGCGGCGCGGCGCGCCTCGGCCTCGGCCAGCGCGCGGCGGGCGGCGGGCGGCAGGGTGTCGGGCGTGGGTTTGGGGTCGGGCATGTCTGGCCTCCGCGCGGGCCCCGGCGGCGGGTTCTCTGGCGGGGGCCTGCGGGTCGTGATAGGGCGCGGGCATGGTCGGGGCAAGCGATGAGAGGCGGCGCGGCGGGGCGCAGAGGGGCGGGCCGCAGGACGGCGCGCGAGGCGCACGGACAGGCGCGCCCCGCGATGTGCAGGCGCGGGAAGCCGCCCGCGATCCGGTGCGGGCCGGTGCGCTTGGGCTTTTGCGCGGGGTGCTCGAGCAGGGCGCCTCGATCGGCGATCAGGTCGCGGCCGGCGCGCTCGGCGCGCTCGACCCCGCGGGGCGGGCGCGGGCGCAGCGGCTTGCGCTCGGGGCGCTGCGGGGGATCGCGGCGGCCGAGGCAGCACTTGCACCCCATCTGGCACGCAAGCCCGAGCCGGCCTTGCGCGCGCTCCTGATCCTCGCGGCGGCCGAGGTGCTGGCGAGCCCCGGGGCGGCGCATGGCGCGGTGGCGGCCGCGGTCGATCTGGCGCGCGCGCTGCCGGGCGGGGCGGCCAAGGCGGGCTTTGTCAACGCGGTCCTGCGGCGTGTCGCGGCCGCGCCGGCGCGCCCCGCGCCCCCGCCCGAACTGCCGGGCTGGATCCGCGCGCGCCTCGTTGCGCGCTTTGGCGCAGCACCCGTCAGTGCGACCGAAGCGGTGCTGGCGCGCGCCGAGGTGCCGCTCGACCTCACGCTGCGCGACCCGGCGACGGCGCAAGCCTGGGCGCGCGCGATAGGCGCCGAGGTGCTGCCAACCGGCGGCCTGAGGCTCGGGCGGGCGGGGCAGGTCTCGGCGCTGCCGGGGTATGCCGAGGGCGCGTGGTGGGTGCAGGATGCGGGGGCCGCGGCGGTTGTCGCGGCGCTGGGGGATGTCGCGGGCCGCGATATCCTCGACCTCTGCGCGGCGCCGGGCGGCAAGACGATGCAGCTTGCCGCCGCCGGGGCGCGGGTGGTGGCGGTCGATCCCTCGGCGCGGCGGATGGCGCGGGTGGCCGAGAACCTCGCGCGCACGGGGTTGCAGGCGCGCCTCGTGACGGCGGATGCGCTGACGGCCGATCTGGCGCAGGCGGATGCGGTGCTGCTCGATGCGCCCTGCACCGCGACGGGCACGATCCGGCGCCACCCCGAACTGCCGCTGATCCGGCGCGAGGGGGACCTCGGCGCGCTGATGGCGCTGCAGGCCGCCCTCATCGACCGGGCGCTCGGGCTGGTGCGGCCCGGGGGGGTCGTCGTCTATGCGACCTGCTCGCTCCTGCCCGAGGAGGGCGAGGATCAGATCGCGGCCGCGCACAAGCGGGCCGCGGCGGGCGCTTGCCCTGCGTTCGAGACCGAGGCGATCGCGCCCCCCGCGGGGCTGGCCGAGGCCGCGACGCCCGCGGGACACCTGCGCATCTGGCCCCATCACTGGGCCGAGCGGGACGGGATCGACGGCTTCTTCGTCGCGCGCCTGCGCCGGTCGGCCGACGCGCCCCCTTGACCTCGGCGGCGCGCGCCGCGATGTAGCCTCAACCTTTCGGAGCGGTGCCATGCCCGACCACGTCCACATCGGCCGCGCCCTCATCTCGGTCTCGGACAAGACGGGGCTTGCCGATCTGGGGCGCGCGCTTGCCGCGCGCGGGGTCGAGATCGTCTCGACCGGGGGCACGGCGACCGCACTTCGGGCCGCCGGCGTCGCGGTGCGCGACGTGTCCGAACTGACCGGCTGGCCCGAGATGATGGGCGGGCGCGTCAAGACCCTGCATCCGGGCGTGCATGGCGGGCTTCTGGCGCTGCGCGACGATGCCGAGCACCTCGCGGCGATGGCCGCGCATGGGATCGGGCCGATCGACCTTCTGGTCGTCAACCTCTATCCGTTCGAGGCCGCGCGCGCCCGGGGCGCAGGCCCCGCCGAGACGACCGAGATGATCGATGTGGGCGGGCCCGCGATGATCCGCGCCGCCGCCAAGAACCACCGCGCGGTCACGGTGGTGACCGACCCGAGGATTACGCGGGCCTTCTGGCCGAGATGGACGCCCGCGGCGGCGCGACCGGGCCCGAGGTGCGCGCGCGCCTCGCCGCCACCGCCTTCGGGCGCACCGCCGCCTATGACGGTGCGATCGCGGGCTGGCTCGCGGCGCTGGCGGCCCCCGCCGAGCCGCCGCGGCGCATGGCCCTTGCCGGCCGTCTCGGGGCGCGGCTGCGCTATGGCGAGAACCCGCACCAGCGCGCAGAACTCTATCTCGACGGGAGCGGGCGGGCAGGGGTCGCGACCGCGCGTCAGGTGCAGGGCAAGGAGCTGAGCTTTAACAACCTCGCCGATGCCGATGCGGCGTTCGAGGCGGTGGCCGAATTCGACCCGGCCGAGGGCGCTGCCTGCGTCATCGTCAAGCACGCCAACCCCTGCGGCGTGGCGCTCGGCCACGGCTCGGCCGAGGCCTATGGCCGTGCCTTCGATTGCGATCCGACCTCGGCCTTCGGCGGCATCGTCGCGGTGAACCGCCCGCTGCCGGTCGAGCTCGCCGAGGCGCTCGCACCGATCTTTACCGAGGTCGTGGTCGCCCCGACGCCGATGCGGGCGCGCTCGCGGCCTTCGCGCGCAAGCCTGCGCTGCGCCTTTTGCTGACGGGGGCGCTGCCCGATCCGGCGGCACCCGGCCGCGTCCTGCGCACGATCGCGGGCGGGTTCCTGGTGCAGGACCGCGACGCCGGCCGCCTCGCGCCCGCCGATCTGCGCTGCGTGAGCGCGCGCGCGCCGGACGCGGCCGAGCTGCGCGATCTGGCCTTTGCCTGGCGCGTCGCCAAGCATGTGAAGTCGAACGCCATCGTCTATGCGCGCGACGGCGCCACCGTCGGGATCGGGGCGGGCCAGATGAGCCGGATCGACAGCACCCGCATCGCTGCCGCCAAGGCCGCCGACCTCGGCGCGCGGCTGGGGCTGGGCCGATCGGCCGCGGTCGGCTCGGTCGTGGCGTCGGATGCCTTCTTTCCCTTCGCCGACGGGGTGCTGGCCGCGGCCGAGGCGGGGGCGCGCGCGATCATCCATCCGGGCGGCTCGATGCGCGACGCCGAGGTGATCGCGGCCGCCGATGCGGCGGGCCTTGCGATGGTGCTGACCGGCATGCGCCATTTCCGGCACTGAGGGGCAGGGCGCATGCAGGGCGGCGGCGGGGGTGTCATGCGGCGGGTTCTGGCCATCGCGGCCCTGATCTTCGTGATCGACCAGATCACCAAGGTCTGGATCGTCTTCGGCCTCGACCTCGCCACCCGCGGCGCGATCGATGTGCTGCCGCCCTATCTCAACCTGCGGATGGCGTGGAACCCGGGCATCAATTTCGGCCTTTTTGCGGGCGGTGAGGCGACGCGGATCGCCCTCATCCTGATCGCGCTCGCGATCGTGGCCTGGGTCCTCGTCTGGGTCCGGCGCGACCCGCCGGGGCGCTTCGGGCAGATCGCGGCCGGGGCGCTGGTGGGGGGTGCGCTCGGCAATGTCGTCGACCGCGTGCTTTACGGCGCGGTGGCGGATTTCCTCAACATGTCGTGCTGCGGGTTCGACAACCCCTATGCCTTCAACGTGGCCGACATCGCGATCTTTGCCGGGATCGCGGGCCTCGTGGTGCTCCCGCCGCGGCGCCCGTCGGATGAGGCGGAGGGAAAATGATTTCCCTGCGCCCGCGGCATGGGATAGAAGGAACCCCGTCGGAGGGTTCGGGCATGATCGTGGCGGCGGGGCGGATCGGGGTGGTGCTGGCGGCGGGGCTGGCGCTTCAGGGATGCTCGGACGGCGGGCGGCTGATGAACCTCTCCTCGGCCTCGACGACGCCTGACGAATTCGCGATCCTGCCCTCGCGCGGGCTCGAGATCCCCGACGATCTTGCGGCCCTGCGTGCCCCGGCGCCGGGCGGCAGCGACCTCGCGCGGGTCGATGCGATCGGGGCGGGAGTGCGCGCGCTTGGCGGCGATCCGGGCGGCGGGCGGTCGGATCCGGCGCTGCGCGCGCTGGCCGGACGGATCGCGGCGCCCGACATCCGCGCGACGCTTGCGGCCGAGGATGCGGCCTTTCGTGCCGCGAACGGGCCGCGCCTGCTCGAGCGTCTGGTCGGCACCAACGTCTATTTCCGCGTCTATGCGCCCCAGTCGCTCGATGCGCGCGCCGAGGCGCAGCGCTGGCGCAGCGCCGGCGTCGCGACGCCCTCGGCCCCGCCGCCGCCCCGCCCCTGATCGATGCCGACCGCGCGGCGCATCGCCTGGGCCTGCCACGGCCTTCTGGCCGTCACGATCCTGTTCCTGCTCTCGCCCGCGGTCGACATCGCCGTCTCGGGCCTCTTTCACGACCCCGGGCGCGGCTTTCACCTGATCGGCGAGGGCTGGGCCGAGGGGGTGCGCTTTGCGCTCTGGCGCCTCTCGATCCTCGTGTTCCTCGTCGCGCTGCTCTGGCCGCTCTTGTCGTTCTGGGCCGGGCGGGGCTGGACGGCGGGCCCGCTCGGGCCGCATCTGCCGCCCCGCGCGGCCGAACGCTGGCGGGCCTTCGCGGCGGGGCCGGGCGCGCAGGCGGGGCGCGTGCTGCGCGCGGTCCCTAGCCGCGTCTGGGGCTTTGCGGCGGCGCTCTATCTGCTCGGGCCCGGGCTAATGGTGAACATCATCCTCAAGGAGAACTGGGGCCGGGTGCGGCCGACGGGGATCGAGGCCTTCGGCGGCCCCCATCCCTATACCCCGCCCTTCCAGATCCCCGGCGCCTGCACCGAGAACTGCTCTTTCGTCTCGGGCGAGGGGTCGGGGTCGATGGCGACCGCGCTTGTCTTCGTCGCGATCGCCGCCCATCTGCCGCGCCCCGCGGCCTTCGTGCTCATTGGCTTCGGGGCGGTGGTCGCGGTCGTGGGCGGCGGGCTTCGGGTGGCGATGGGGGGGCACTTCCTGTCGGATGTGCTGATCGGCGCGATCCTGACCTATATCCTCGCCGAGGCGCTCGCGCGGGGGATCCTCGGCGCCCCGCTCGGCTATCGCGCCGCCTCGCCGAGGCAACCCGCCCCGACCGCCACGATCTGAAACGCCCGCCCGCCGTGCACCCCCTCGGCCGCGACCCAGCGCGCCAGCGTCGGGCCCGGCGTCGCGCAGGGCACCGGCTGGTCGGCCGCGCCGAACCATAGGACGGGCGCATCCGCGGCGATCATCTCGGGCGGCAGCGCATAAAGCAGCGCGTAATGATGCGACACGCGCGGCCCCTCGGGCAGGGCATGGACCGCGACATCGCCTGTGCCGCCCCGCGCGCGCGTCCGATAGAAGAGATCGGCAAGCAGCCAGCGGTCCGAGGCCACGAGGACGGGTGCATCCATCGCCGCACGCGCGACCGCGATCGCGGCGGCCGAGACCTCGGCCTGGCCGATGTGGCGGCGCAGCACCAGCCGCCCGTCGGGGCCGCGGATCGCCTCGGCCTGGACGAACGCCACCGGCAGCCCGAGGCAGAGCACGAGGTTCAGCGCAACCGCCCCCGCCCTGAGTTTTGGCTGCCGGCCGAGCAGGATCGCCGCCGCCAGCGCGCCCGGCACATAGGCCCCGACCGCCCAGTTCGCATAGGCGTGCGAGGCAAGCGCCTGCGCCGTCACGATCCCGAGCGGCGCGAGCGCCACGATCACCAGCGCCCGCTCTGCCCCCCGTTCGCGGCCGGCAAGCCCGATGAACCCCGCGAGCAGCGCGGCAAAGACGACCGGCCCCGCGACGGCGAATTGCGCCGCGAGGAAGATCGCGGCGCCTTGCCAGTTCAGCGCGAAGCCCTGCCAGTCGGCGTTGTCGGCGGTGTGCTGAAAGGTCGGAAAGCCCATCAGCGCGTTCCAGATCAGGTTCGGCGCAAAGACCGCCAGCGCGACCCCCGCCGCAACCGCAATCTGCCCCCGCCCGAGCCGCCAGCCGCGATCGGCGATCATCGCCGCCCCGATCCCCGCCAGCGCAAACAGAAGCGCGTATTTCGAGAGGAGCCCGAGCCCGAGACACAGCCCCATCAGCGCCGCATCCCCCCGCCCGCCGCCCTTGGCCGCGCGGTGCCAGAACGCCAGCGCAAAGGCGATCGCGCACATCAGCGGGGTATCGGTCGACACGAGGATCGAGCCCAGCCCCACCGCCGGCAGCGTCACGAAGATCGCCCCCGCCCAGGCGCCCGTCGCCGCCCCCCCGAGCCGCACCCCGAGCCACATGACCCCGACCGCGGTCAGCGCATGCACGACCGGCAGCCAGGCGCGGATCGCGAAGGCGCTGTCGGTTCCGAGGATCTCGGTCGAGGCGCGGATGAGCCAGCCGATCATCGGGGGCTTGGAATAATGCCCGAAGGTCAGCTCGCGCCCCCAGAGCCAATACTGGCTCTCATCCACGAACAGATCGATCCCGAGGACCGGCAGAAAGGCGATCCGCCAGACCGTCAGCCCGAGGATGAGCGCGAGCGCGCCGAGGAGCGCGCTATTCGGCCGCGCCACGGCGCCGCTCGGCATGGATGAGCCAGAGGTTGCGCGAATAGATCACGATCCCCATGCTCTGCCCGAGGATGAAGACCGGATCGCCCCGGTGCACCGCATAGCTGAAGAGCACGACGCCGCCCCCGAGCGAGAAATACCAGAACGCCAGCGGAATGACCGACCGGCGCGTGCGCTCCGAGGCAATCCATTGCACGAGGAAGCGCGCGGTAAAGAGCAGCTGGCCCGCAAGCCCGACCACCACCCACCAGAATTCGGGCCAGCCGTCGACGCCGAGAAAGGACCAGATCGTTTCAATCGCGATCATCGCGGGCCCCTCCGGTGGCGATCTCGGCTGCGCGCACCCTCTTGCGCCTTTTGATGAGCCACGCAACCCCCGCAAGGTCCAGAACCCCGACCAGCGCGCGCCCGAAATTGGTATAGTTCGACCGACCCGCCCCGCGCGGGGCGTGGGCGACATCGACATGGGCGACGCGCCAGCCGTCGCGGGCAAAGAGGGCGGGCAGATAGCGGTGCTGGTGGTTGAAATAGGGCAGCGCCAGATAGGCCTCGCGCCGGAACGCCTTGAGGCCGCAGCCCGTGTCGCGCGTCGCATCGCCCAGCGCCGCCGCCCGGATCGCGTTCGCAAGCCGCGAGGCGAGGCGCTTCGAGAGCGTGTCGCGCCGCCCGACGCGCTGGCCCGCGACCAGCCCGAGCCGCGGGTCCGCCCCCGCCGCCAGCAGCGGCGCAAGGAGCTTGGGCAATTCGGCGGGCGGGTTCTGCCCGTCGCCGTCAAGGGTGGCGACGATCGCGCCGCGTGCCGCCAGAACGCCCGAATGGATCGCGGCTGACTGCCCGCCCGCCTGCGGATGGCTCAGCACCCGCAGCCAGGGGCGCGTGCGCCCGAGTGCCACGGCCTGCGCCTCGGTCGCGTCGTCCGATCCGTCGTTGACGATCACAAGCTCGAACGGCCCGAGCGGCGCGCAGGCCGCCCCGATCCCCTCGACAAGGGCCGCGATGTTGCCCGCCTCGTTGCGCATGGGCGTGACGATCGTGAATTGCACCATCTCGGGCCCCGCGAATTGCGCGCCCTTCTAGGCCGGTTTGCGGGGCGGGATCAATCCGTCGCGGCGGGGGCGCGCGCGGTTTCGCCGGGCAGGTCGGGGGCAGAGGCGCGCAGCCAGTCGGCCAGGGCGGGGCGCAGGCTGTCGACGCCCGCCGCGCAGCCCGCCGCGATGATGGCGCCCGCCTCGCGCAGATCGACCGCCCGCAGCGCCGCCTTGACCGGCCCGATCGAGGCCGGACGCATCGAGAGGGTGCCGATCCCGAGTGCGGCAAGCGCGATCGCCTCGAGCGGGCGGCCCGCATCCTCGCCGCAAAACGACACCGGCGTGCCCGCCGCCGCGCAGCGCTCGACGATCCGCCCGATCAGCCCCAGATAGGCCGGGTCGAGCGTGTCGTAGCGGCGGCGCACGCGCTCATTCTCGCGGTCGGCGGCGAAGAAGAACTGCTTGAGGTCGTTGCCCCCGATCGAGACGAAATCCGCCGCCTCGAAGAAGCCATCGGGCGCATAGACGAGCGAGGGCGTCTCGAGCATGGCGCCGACCGCGAGCCGGTCGGGCACCGCCTCGCCGCGCGCGCCGGTCCGGTCGATCTCGGACAAGAGCATTGCGCGCGCGGCCTCGAACTCTGCCGCCCGGGCGATGAAGGGAAACATCACCGTCAGCGGCCCGCCGCCCGCCGCGCGGATCAGCGCCTGAAGCTGCATCCTCAGAACCCCGGGCCGGTCGAGGCCGACGCGGATCGCCCGCCAGCCCATCGCCGGGTTCGGCTCATCCTCGGGCTTCATGAACGGGAGCACCTTGTCCGACCCGATGTCGAGGGTGCGAAAGACGACGGGCCGGCCCTGCGCGGCCTCGATCACGCGGGCATAGGTCGCGGCCAGTTCGCCCCGCTTGGGCACCGCGTTGCGGATCAGGAACTGAAGCTCGGTGCGGAAAAGCCCCACCCCCTCGGCGCCCGATCCGATGAGCGAGGGCAGATCCGCCATCAGCCCCGCATTCATCATGAGGGCGACCGTCGTGCCGCAGCGCGCCGTCGCCGGCAGATCGCGCAGCGAGGCATAGCGCGCCTGCGCGGCCGTCTGCATCGCGATCTTGTCGCGAAAGGCGGCGGCGACCGATTCCTCGGGCCGCAGATGCACAATGCCCGTGTCGCCGTCGACCAGGATGCGGTCGCCGTTCAGCGCCTCGCGGTTCGTGTCCCCTTGGCGTGGATCACGAGCGGGATCGCGAGCGCGCGCGCCACGATCGCGGCATGGCTACCGACCGACCCCTCCTCGAGCACGACGCCGCGCAGCTTGCGCCCGTAGTCGAGCAGATCCGCCGGCCCGATGTTGCGCGCAACCAGCACGGGGCCCGCGGGCATCTGCGCGCCCGTGTCGCGGCCCTGGCCGGTCAGGATCCGCAGCAGGCGATAGGAAAGATCGTCGATGTCGTGCAGCCGGTCGCGCAGATAGGCGTCGGGCACCTGCTCGAAGCGGGCGCGCGCGGCCGATTGCTCCTTCTCGACCGCCGCCTCGGCCGAGAGGCCGCGCGCGATGTCCTCCTCCATCCGCCGCGCCCAGCCGCGCGAATGGGCAAACATCCGGTAGGCCTCGAGGACCTGGCGCTGGTCCTTGTCGAGCGTCGGCGCCGAGAGGAGGTCATCGACCGAGACGCGGAGTTGCTGGACGGCCGCGCGCAGCCGCTCGGTCTCGCGCACGGGGTCGTCGGCGACGGGGTTCGTCACCACGACGCGCGGCTCGTGCAGCCAGACATGGCCCTCGGCCGTGCCCTCCTGCCCGGTGCCGCCGCGGATGGTGACGGGGCGCTTGTGCAGGACGCCCAGGCTGTCGCCGGCGCCGACAAAGGCGCCCAGCTCGGTCATCTCGGCCAGCACCATGGCCACGACCTCGAGGCCATAGACCTCATCCTCGGAGAAGGTGCGCGCCTCGCGCGACTGCACCACAAGCACGCCGAGCCGCTCGCCCACGCGCCGGATCGGCACGCCGAGGAAGGAGGAATAGATCTCCTCCCCCGTCTCGGGCATGTAGCGAAAGCCCTTCTCGGCGGGCGCGTTGCCGGTGTTGACGGGTGCTGCCGAGCGCGCGACGCGGCCCACGAGCCCCTCGCCGAGCTTCAGCCGCGTCTTGTGCACCGCGGCCGCGTTCAGCCCCTCGGTCGCGCAAAGCTCGAGCGTCTCGGGATCGCGGAAGAGATAGATCGAGCAGACCTCGCTGCCCATCGACTGCGCGATGAGGCGCACGATCCGGTCAAGCCGCGCCTGCCCCTCGGCGCCGGCTGCGAGCGTGTCGCGCAGCCGCCGCAGAAGCTTGCGACTCTCGCTCTCGCTGCGCTCCGGCATCGCCTGCCTCCGCTGCCTGCGGGCCCGGCGCCCGCCCCGCACCCTCGGGGGGATGGCCCCTAGGACCTGCCCGCACCCTCGAGCGCGAAGGCATCATGCAGCGCCTGCACCGCGAGTTCCATGTATTTCCGGTCGATCAGGACGGAAATCTTGATCTCGGAGGTAGAGATCACCTTGATGTTGATCCCCTCGCGCGCGAGCGTGGTGAACATCCGCGCGGCGACGCCCGTGTGGCTGCGCATCCCGATCCCGACGACCGAGACCTTGGCCACATCGTCGTCGATGATGAGGTCGTCATAATTGATCGCGCCGCGGGCGCGGGCCTCTTCCATCGCGCGCCGTGCGCGCGGCACCTGATCGACCGGGCAGGAAAAGGTCATGTCGGTGACGGCGCCGGGGTGGGCCTCGTCATAGTCCTTTTCCGAGATGTTCTGCACGATCATGTCGACATTCACCCCCGCCTCGGCCAGCGGGCCGAAGATCGCCGCGGCGATGCCGGGGCGGTCCTCGATGGTGAAGAGGGTGATCTTGGCCTCTTCGCGCGAATGGGCGACGCCGACGACGGCCTTTGATTCCATGATGTCCTCCTCGGCGCACACAAGCGTGCCGGATGTCTCGGTGACCTCTTCGAACGACGACAGCACCCGCAGCCGCACCTTGTAGCGCATGGCAAGCTCGACCGAGCGGGTCTGGAGCACCTTGGCCCCGAGGCTCGCAAGCTCGAGCATCTCCTCATAGCTGATGCGGTCGAGCTTGCGGGCCTTCTTGGTGATGCGCGGATCGGTCGTGTAGACGCCGTCGACATCGGTGTAGATGTCGCAGCGCACCGCGTCGAAGGCGGCGGCAAAGGCGACCGCGGTCGTGTCCGACCCGCCGCGGCCGAGCGTCGTGATGCGGTTCTCGGGGCTCAGCCCCTGAAAGCCGGCGACGACCGCGACCTTCATGCCTTCGGCGAATTTCTGCTCGATGTTGGTGCGCGGGATGTCGATGAAGCGCGCCGAGCCGTGCTGGCTCGTGGTCAGGATCGGCACCTGCCAGCCCTGCCAGCTGCGCGCGGGGATGCCCATCTCCTGCAGGCGCAGCGCCATGAGGCCCGCGGTCACATTCTCGCCCGAGGCCACGACGGCGTCGTATTCGCGCGCGTCGTAAAAGGTCGCGGTCTCCGAGACCCATTTCACGAGCTCGTTCGTCTTGCCCGACATCGCCGAGACGATGACGATGACCTCATGCCCACGCTCGACCTCGGCGCGGACCTTGGCCGCGGCATTCGCGATGCGGTCGAGGTCGGCAACCGAGGTGCCGCCGAATTTCATCACCAGAACTGGCATTGCCGCCGCTGTCCCCGTCCTGCGCCTGTCTGAAACGGACGTCGTCTACGCGATGCGCGCGCAAGGTGCAAGAATGGGCGGGATCAGAAGGGGATGGCCGCGCCGTCATGGCTGCGAAAAGAGCCCGTGTCCGAGAGGTCGAGCGCCTCGATCACCCCATGCGCGACATCCGAGAGCCCGAAGGCGAGGTGCAGCGCATTGGCGGGCAGCGGGATGTCGTCGACATAGCGCGCCGCGCCCGTGACATGGAGCCGCGCGCTGTCATGGGGAAGGGGGTCCGCGACGCTCATGCCGCGCCCCCCTGCAGCGCGCCGAGGACCGGCGGGACAAGATCGCCCGCGACCGCGCGCAAGAGGATCCCGCGCGCGGCCTCGAGCCGGTAGGCGGCCGAGGCGCGCATGTCCGAGATGGGCGCATAATCCTGCGCAAGTGCCGCGAGCGCGGGGGCGACGCCCGCCTCGGACCAGGGCGCGCCGATGAGCGCGGCCTCGGTCAGGGGGGCGCGTTTGGGCGTGCCAGCCATGCCGCCGAAGGCAACCCGCGCATGGGTCACCCGCCCGGCCTCGGTCGCGATCATGAAGGCACCGCAGAGCGCCGAGATGTCCTGATCGAACCGCTTCGAGACCTTGTGGACATGGAGCGTGCCGGGGCCGGT
>JAUREX010000065.1 GCA_030834485.1 Gemmobacter sp. | reverse complement strand
GAGGTCCGAGAGCACCGTCTCGGCCGCGGCGATCGTGCCCGTGCGCGTCACCGCCGCGCCACCCCCGGCGCTCGAGACGCTGAGCGCATAGCCCGCCCCCGTCTCGGCCCCCGAGATCACCACCGTCACCGCCCCCGCCTCGGCCGCGTTCACGACCTCGAACCCGGAACCGAAGGCCACGGCATGCCCGGCAGGTGCCGTCGCGTCATAGTCGAGCGTCGCCACGCCCGAGGCCGCATTCGGGTTGAGGCTCGCGCTCGCCGCCACACCCGCCGGCACCTCGAGCGTCACCGCGCCCTCGGCCGTAGGCGTAATCGCGATCGCATGGACGATCCCGTCGGCCGTCGTGACGGACGCCACCGTCCCGTTCGTCACCGTCAGATCGCCCGCCTCGAGCGGCTCGCCGGTCATCGCCTCGCTGAAGACCGCCTCGAACAGCACCGGCACCGACGCCTGCACCGCGCCGCCGGAGGCCGTCAGCACGACCGAGGGCGTCCCCGTCGCCTTCGTCGCCGACGCCGTCACCGCCCCGGCCGCGTTGCCGGCCGGATCGGTCAGCACGAGGCTTGCGGTCAGCGCGCCGTCGCCAAGGCCCGTGAGGTCGAGGTCCGAGAGCACCGTCTCGGCCGCGGCGATCGTGCCCGTGCGCGTCACCGCCGCACCACCCCCGGCGCTCGAGACGCTGAGCGCATAGCCCGCCCCCGTCTCGGCCCCCGAGATCACCACCGTCACCGCCCCCGCCTCGGCCGCGTTCACGACCTCGAACCCGGAACCGAAGGCCACGGCATGCCCGGCGGGCGGCTCGAGGTCGGCGCGCCGAAGCGTACCGCCGAGGTCGACCGTGACCGGCGCGAAGGTCAGGACCGCGGGGAGGTCAGCGGTCCCGATCTCGCCCGACGCGACGTCGAGGCGGCGCAGCTCGAGCTCTGATGCGCCCGCGTCATCGGCGGCGATGACATAATCGAAAAGGAGCGTCTCGGTGCCGGCGCCTTCGGCATAGGTCGCGAAGCGTTCGCTGCCGGCGAGCGTGAGCGCGAGCCGCGGCGTGCCGCTGACCGCGACGGGTCCCAAGAAGGGGACGGCGAAGCGGATCGTCTCGCCCTCGACCAGCCCGCCCGAGAGGCGGCTGGGCGGTGCGCTCGGATAGGGCGACATGCGCGCGCCCGCCATCGGGGTCGCCACGGCATCGATCGCGCCGGCGATCATGGCGCCGTGCTCGATCACGACCGGATCTTCGGGCGGGACCTGCGTCGCGCCGGCCGCATCGAGGCGCGCAAGCTCGCGCGGGGCGATCACGACCGCGGTCGGGCCGGAACTGGCGCGGACCGCGCCCGAGCGGACGCGCACCAGGGCGTCGCCGCCCGCAACCACGAGGTCGATGTCGGTGCCAAGCAGGTCGATCTGCCCACCCGGCACCATGATGACGCGCGTCTCGGAACCGGAGGTGTATTGCATCATGCCGGCGATCAGCGTCAGGACGCCCGCTGCGCTGCGGACCTCGCTGCCGGCGCCAAGCGTCATGATCGCGCCGTCGCCATAGCGCACGCGCAGGATCGCGCCCGCACCCGCCGCGACGCGGATCGTTGCGGGCATGGGCAGCGACGCCCCCGCAGCCGCCGTGGCGGTGCCGGTGTCAGACAGGATCAGGTTGGCGCCGGTCGACTCGAGGATCGTGCCGGCGGCGGCAGGGGCGATGCGCTCTTCGGTGCGCAGCGTGTTCTCGCGCCGGACCTTCTCGAAGCGGCGGTCCCAGACGCTGGCGCGCTCGGGCGCGCCGGCGCCGAACTGCGCCGCGAGCGGCACGCCGAAGACATAGCGCGCGGCGAATGAGGCGCGCAGGCCCGTGTCGCCCGCCCCCTCGTCGGCATAGCCGAGCCGCGCGTTCAGATGCGGCCCCGGCGCGTAGATCAGCGCGATCTCGCGCCCGCTGACCGGCTTCGCGCCGTCCCAGTCATAGACCCGCCCCGAGAGCGACAGATGCGGCATGCCCGGCAGGCTGCCCGAAAGCTCGAGATCATGGCCCGAGAGGGCGCGGACCTCATAGCCCGGCCGTCCGGGCCGCCAGCCGCCGAGACCGATGTAGCGGTTCGCGCTGAGGGTGAAGCGGTCCGAGCGCAGATCGAGCCCGACGCTCGCGCGGTTGAGGCCCTGGCGGAGCGCGCGATCGAAAAAGGCATTGGCGCCACCGAGCCAGAGCCCGTCGCCCAGCAGCCGCCGATAGGCAAGCCCGAGGTTGAGGGTGGTGTCATCCGTCCCGCGCGCGAGGCTGCCCTGCAGAAATATAACCTCGCCCCGGCGGGCGTCCTCGTGCAGGGGCTTGACCGCGAGGACCGCGAAACTCGGCCGTCGGTCGGCGCGCAGGTCATAGGTGATCTCGAGATGCGCGAGGCCGAAGGGGTCGCGGGCCTGCAGCGCGGCGATGGCGCTGTCGATCGCGTCGCGCCCCGCCCCTTCGACCAGCCGCGTGCCGATCCCGTCGAGCGCGGCCGGATCGCCCTCGGCCATCCGCGCGACTGCGGCGCGCACCTCGCTGGTGCCGCGCACCTGGGCGCGACGCGCGATCTCGCGCGCGGCCTCGAAGGCGGGCGCGCCCTCGGCCGCGCGCCGCCCCGCGAGCGGGACCGGCAGCAGCGGATCGAGCGCATCGAGAATTGCGTCGCGCATCCGTCCGCGCACGACCCCCTCGAGCGCGACATCGGCCCGCCCGGCGTTGAGGCCCGCGCCAAGCGCGCGCAATTCATCCTGCAGGCGCAGGCTTTCGGGCGCGAGCGCGGGCGGATCGTCCGGTGCCTCCTGCGCCGTCGCGGCCCCCGCGAGGACAAGCCCGAGCAGGACGGCTTGGGCCAGATGAATCACCCCTGCAAACCAACCGCGGGTGAAAGGGCTTTCCGATCTTGCTGCTGCGCACATGACGAATAACCGGCCGCGCCGGTCCTCTGGAAAGGGTCAAAAGGGAAAAGCCCTTCTGGGCGCACGACTCGCGCATTGGATGTCGCGAACGACACCTTCTCGCCCGAAAATGTGGCTATTTGAGGGCCCGTCGGCCCGTCTCAGGCCTTCTGGGCCGGCAGGGCGCGCATCACGACGAAGGCCGCAGCCGCCATCGCCCCCGCCGTCGCGAGGCAGAGCGCAAGCCCCCCCGCCTGATAGCTCAGCCCCGACAGGAGCGTGCCGAGAAGCCGCCCTGCCGCATTCGCCATGTAGTAAAAGCCCACATCGCGCGTGATCCGGCCCGCATCGCCAAAGGCGAGGATGAGGTAGGAGTGGACCGCGGAATTCACCGCAAACACCCCCCCGAAGAGCAAAAGCCCCGCGATCAGCGTCGCCGTCAGCCAGCCCGCGGGGTCGCCCGCCAGCCATGCCGCCAGCGCCAACCCGAACGGGATCGGCACGAGTGCGGCCGACCAGAGGCGCGCGCGGCGCACGGTCTCGGGCAGGGGCTGGCCCTTCGCGCCGAGGATGCGCGGCGCGAGCGCCTGCACCCCACCATAGGCGATGATCCAGAGCGCCATGAACCCGCCCACGAGAAAGAACGCCTCGCGCCGGCCCTCGGCGGTGCCGTCCGACAGCACCGCCTGAAAATAGACCGGGATGCCGACGACGAACCACACATCCCGCGCCCCGAACAGAAAGAGGCGCGCGGCCGACAGCCGGTTCACCCGCCCGTCGCGCGACCGCCAGCCGCCCCAGGCCTCTTCGGCCTTCATCCGCCCCGGCAACCCCTCGGGCAAGAACAGCACGACCGCGAGGAGGATCGCGGCCAGCACCAATGCCATGCTCCAGACCGCCGCCTGAAACCCCGCGAGCGCAAGGAGCGCCGCGCCAACGAAAAAGCCGAGCCCCTTGACCGCGTTCTTCGAGCCCGTCAGCCGCGCGACCCAGCGAAAGAGCGCGCCCTCGGCCTCGGGCGCAAGCAACTTCACCGCCGATTTCGACGACATCTTGGCAAGGTCCTTGGCCACGCCCGAGACGCCCTGCACCGCCATGACGAAGACGACCGAGGCCGCCACCCCCCACCCCGGATCGAGCTGCGCAAGTGCGACAAGCGCGCCGATCTGGAGCGCAAGCCCGCCGTAAAGCGTCGCCGCCAGCCCGAAACGCGCCGCGAGCCAGCCGGCGGCGAGGTTCGTCGCGATCCCCGCAAGCTCATAAAGGAGGAAAAGCCACGCAAGCTGGATCGGCGAAAAGCCGAGCGCGTTGAAATGCAGAAGCACGAGCATCCGCAGCGCGCCGTCGGTCAGCATGAACGCCCAATAGGCGGCCGTCACCGCCCCATAGGCACGCAGCGGCGAGGAGCCGGTCACATCTGCCCCGCGACCATCCGCACGATGTCGGCGAGCCGGCAGGCATAGCCCCATTCGTTGTCATACCAGGCAAAGACCTTGAGCTGCGTGCCGTTCACGACCATCGTCGAGAGGCCGTCGACGATCGCCGAGCGCCGGTCGCCCCTGAAATCGCTCGAGACGAGGGGGCGCATCTCGAGCCCGAGGATCCCCGCGAGCGGCCCCTCGGCAGCGGCGGCAAAGAGGGCGTTGACCTCTTCGGCGGTGGTCGCACGGTCGACCTCGAACACCGCATCGGTGAGCGAGGCGTTGAGCAGCGGCACCCGCACCGCATGGCCGTTCAGCCGCCCCTTGAGTTCGGGGTAGATGAGCGTGATCGCGGTCGCACTCCCGGTCGTCGTGGGGATGAGGTTCAGAAGGGCCGAGCGCGCGCGGCGCAGGTCCTTGTCGGGGCGGTCGACGATCGTCTGGGTGTTCGTCGCGTCATGGATCGTCGTGATCATGCCGTGGCGGATGCCGAGCGCCTCGTGGATCACCTTGACGACCGGCGCGAGGCAGTTCGTCGTGCAGGACGCAGCCGTGATGAGGGTCTGCGTGCCGTCGTAGAGATGGTGGTTGATGCCGTAGACGAGGTTCAGCGCGCCGCCATCCTTGACCGGGGCGCTGACGATCACCCTGGCGACGCCGGCGGCGTAATAGGGCGCGACCTTCGCGGCGGTCTTGAAGACGCCCGTGCAATCGACCACGATATCGACGCCGAGTGCCGCGAGGGGCAGCGCCTCGATCGTGCGCTCCTGCGCAAGCGGGATCGTCCGCCCGCCGATCATCAGCGCGCCCTCGGCGGCCGCGACGGGGGTCTGCCAGCGCCCGTGGACGCTGTCGAACTCCAAAAGCAGCGCCTGCTGCGCGGCGTTCGCGGCGGGGTCGTTCAGGAGGACGATCTCGCCCGCTGCGCCCGTGTCGATCAGGTCGCGCAGGACCAGCTTGCCGATGCGGCCGAGGCCGTTGATCGCGATGCGGGGCATGCGGTCAGACCCCCTCGGGGTCGGCGCCGAGCGCATCGACCCGGGCCTGAAGCGACAGCCGGCTCAGGCTCTCGAAGGGAAGTTCGACAAAGGCCGCGATGCGCCGGCGCAGCGCCGCATAGGTCTGGGCGAAGACGAGCGCCCTCTCGGCATCCGTGCCCGTCGCCTTGACCGGATCGGGCATCCCCCAATGGCCGGTGATGGGCTGGCCGGGCCAGGGCGGGCATTCCTCGGCCGCGGCGGTGTCGCAGACGGTAAAGACGAAATCCATCACGATGGCGTCGGGCGCCTGGAATTCGCTCAGATGCTTGGATCGAAGGCCCGAGACATCGTGCCCGTTGCGCCGCAGCACCTCGAGCGCGAAGGGGTTGAGCTCGGTGTTGGGGCGCACCCCGGCCGAGAAGGCCTGGAACTTGCCCTTGCCCAGATCGCGCAAGAGCGCCTCGGCGAAGATCGAGCGGGCAGAGTTGCCGGTGCAGATGAAGAGGACGTCGAAATCGGTATCGCGCATGGCGAAATCCTTTCGGGCGGCGAGGATGGGGGCGAGCAGGTCGGGCCGCGCGCGCCCCACATCGAGCGCGAGATAGCCGATGAGGGCCTCGGCCGTGTCGAGTTCGGCGCGGTAATAGAGCGAGCGCCCCTCGCGCCGCGCGGCGATCAGCCCCGCCGCGGCCAGATCAGCCAGATGATGCGAGAGCGTGTTGGCCTTGAGCCCGAGCGCGGCCGCGATCTCGGTCGGGCGGACGCCGCGGGGGGCAAAGCGCATCAGCAGCCGAAAGACGGCGAGCCGGCCGGGATGGCCGAGGGTGGCGAAGGCGAGGGTCGCGGCGTTTGGTTCCATGATTCGGGAATAATGGAACCTTGCCGCGCCGTCGAGTGAAGCTTTTGTGACGCCCCCCTTCAGTCCCCGAAGCGCGCGGCGATGAGCGCGAGCAGCGGCCGGGCGAGGACCAGCACGATCAGGATGCGCACGATGTGGTGGAGTGCGACAAAGGCGACATCGGCGCCGATCGCCAGCGAGATGAGCCCCATCTCGGTCACCCCTCCGGGCGCGAGCGCGAGCATCCCCTGCCCCGCCGGCACACCGACAAGGCCCCGGAGCACCAGCACGAAGAAGCCCGCGATCACGAGGGACATCACTGTCGAGGCGACCGCGAGCACCGCCGCCCGCACGAGGACAACCGCCCGCACGCCCACAAAGCGGCAGCCGAGCCCGGTGCCGAGCACGATCTGCGCGACGACCACAAGGGGGGCGGGCGGCGCCGAGGTGGTGACGCCCCCGAGGTGCAGCGCCGCGGAGAGGATGAGGGGACCCAGAAACGCCGCCGCCGGCAGCCGCAGCCGCGCCCCGAGGATCATGCCGACAACCGCAGCGCCGATCAGCAAGAGCGCATCTTGCAGCGAGATGGGCGCGAGATCGAAGGGCGGCATCGCCCCCACCGCCTGCCCCTCGATCACCCGAAACCAGAGCGCAATGAGGGCGATGGTCACGACGATGCGCAGCGAATGGGCGAGGATGATGACGCGGACGTCGGCACCCTTTTCCTCGCCGAGCTCCACCATCTCGTTGATCCCGCCGGGCAGGCCGGCCAGATAGGCCGTCTGCCAGTCGGTGCGCGCGAACACGCGGTAGAAGGGCACGACCACCACCGCCACGACCGCGACATAGGCGGCCAGCACCCCGAGCGAGGCGATCCACTGCCGCCCGAGCGCGAGCACCTCGGGCGTGAAGCCCGAGCCGATCATGACCCCAATCACTGCCACCGTCGGCGCACGGATGCGCGCCGGAAAGGCGACCGGCGCGCCCCCGATTGCCGCCGCCATCGCCAGGCAGAGCGACCCCAGCATCCACGGCAGCGGCAGATGCGCGAGATAGAATGCCGTCCCCCCGAGCGCGCCGATCCCAAGCGCAAGCAGCATCTTCAGGGGCTTCGTCACGGGCGTCTCGCGGGGTTGATCGGATCGCGCAGCCCGCAGCCTGTCGCGTTTCGCGCGCCGGTTCAACCGCCGAGGAAGGGCCGCGCGGTCATCGTCGCGGGCACCGGCACGCCGAGCCGGCCGAGGATCGTCGGCGCAAGCGCGCGCTGGTCGAGCACCTCATCCGAGCCGAGCGTCTCGGCGGGGCCGAGGTAATAGAGCGCGACATCCTGCTGCAACTCGCCCGTCCCGCCGTGATGGCCGCGCGCGTCCTGCCCGTGGTCGGCCGTCACGATCACCTCGTAGCCCGCCGCGCGCCAGCGCGCGACGAAGGGCGCGAGGGTCGCATCAAGCGCCTGACAGGCGTCGTCCATCTCGACGCAGTCGTGGTGGAACCGATGCCCCATGCTGTCGAGGGTGCAGCTGTGGAGGATGCCGTAGTCGATGCCGTGTCGCTCGCAGAGCATCGTCAGGGTTGCGAAAAGGTCGGCATCGGCGGGCGTCATCTGGTTGGCGCGGCCATAGCCCTGCATGGTGTGGAAGCGGCCGTGGTGGATCGGCCCCGCGGGGTCGTCGTATTCGAGATCGCGCACCGGATCGAAGGGCGCGCGGTTGAAGAGCTCCGACCAGAAGCTGTGGGTGACCGCCCCGCCCTTGCCGCCGGCGGCCGCCACGGCCGAGAAGATGTCGGGCAGATCGAGCCGGCGCACCGCCTCGTTGCCCCAGACGCCATGCACCTGCGGCGCGACGCCCGTGTGGATCGAGGCATAGCACGAGGCCGAGGTCGAGGGCAGGACCGAGCGCATCCGCCACAGCCGCGCCTCGCCCGAGGCGACCCAGCCCTCGAGATTGCCGAAAAGCCGGCGCCAGTTGCGCCACGGCACCCCGTCGATGATGATGAGAAGAAGCCTGCGCATGTTCCGCCCCCCCTACTGGCCTACTGGCCTACCGGCCTGCCGCGTCGCCTGCGATCGATGCACGAGCGGCCGCAGGCCGGCAAGGCGCAACCCGCCTCGTGCCCGCGACATCGGGGCGCGACATTGGGGCGCTTGATCCCGAAGTGTCGTCAGTCCACCATCGATAAGGGGCAGCCCGAACACGGGCATCCCGCGCAATGACAGGCGCGAAAACGCGCGCCAAAAGGGGGGACATGATGGGAATGCACGCAAACGGGCTCCTGCGGGCCTGCATGGTCGCTTGGCTTGCCGTCGCGGCCGGCGGAGCCGCGGCCGAACCCTTCAGGCTGATCGTGACGCATCTTGAGCCGCCGCTGGTGCCCAATTCGGTCATGGATCTGGCGGTGGAGCTTGGCTATTTCGACCGCGAAGGCGTTGAGGTTGAACTGGTTCGCGTCCAGCAGACGCCCTCGGCGATCTCGGCCTTGCAGGCGGGCGAAGGCGAGATGGCCAATATCGGGGTCGATGCGCTCCTGCAACTCGTGGCGCAGGGGGGCAGCGACCTGCGCGCCGTCACCTCGCCCAACAAGGCGCTGCCCTTCCTGATCGCGTCGAAATCCTCGATCGCGTCGCCTGCCGACCTGCAGGGGCGCAGCTTTGGCGTGGGCCGGGTCGGCAGCCTCGATCATTCGCTGAGCATGAAGGTCCTGGGCGCGCAGGGTGTCGACACCTCGAAGCTCGAGATCCTCGCCCTCGGCCAGCCGCCGGTTCGGGCGCAGGCGCTGGCGGCCGGGCAGGTAGATGCGACGACGATGTCGATCGGCGTCTGGCTGTCGATCCCGGACAAGAGCGCGCTGTCGGTCCTCGTTGATCAGGACGCCTATTTCGCGGCAGCGCCCGTCGTGAACAAGGTCAACGTCGTGCGCGAGGGCGTCCTTGCGGCGCGCGGCGACGAGGTGCGCGCGGTGCTGCGCGCGCTGGTCAAGATCAGCCGCGACTTCGCGGCGAACCCGGACGGCTGGGCCGACGCGATGGTGCCCTTTTCGGCCGGGGCGGACCGCGCGACGCTCGGCGCCCTCGCGGCCACCTTCGGCGCAAGCTGGAGCGTGAATGGCGGGATGAGCGCCGAGGAACTCAGCGCGACGCAGGAGTGGCTCTATCAGACGCCCGACTTTGCCGGGCTGCGGGCGGTGGAGCTGGGCGAATGGGTCGATTTCGGCCCGATCGACGCGGTTCTGGCAGAGCTCGGCACCGACGCCTCCGGCGACCCGGCGGGTCGATGACAGCGCCGGATCGGCGGGCGGCGGCGACTGAGGCGCCGCCCGCGATCAGCCTTCGGGGCGTCTGCAAGACATTTGCCGACGGCGCAGGCGCCGCGACCGAGGCGCTGCGCGATGTCTCGCTCGAGATCGCCGAGGGCATGTTCGTCTCGCTCCTCGGGCCGTCGGGCTGCGGCAAGACAACCGTGCTGCGCATCCTCGACGGCCTCCTTGCGCCCGACAGCGGCCGGGCGCAGGTCTTCGGCGCCCCCCCGGTGCCGGGGCCGCGGACGGGCTTCGTCTTTCAGTCCTTCCGCCTGATCCCGTGGGAGACGGTGACGGGCAATGTGGAATTTGCGCTGGCGAGCCTGCCCATCGGGCCGCGCGAGCGTGCCGAGCGGGCGCGCCACTACATCGACCTCGTCGGGCTGGGGCGCTTTGCCGATGCCTATCCGCGCCAGCTTTCGGGCGGGATGCGCCAGCGCGCGGCACTTGCGCGCGCGATGGCCTGCGAGCCGCGCCTGCTCCTGATGGACGAGCCCTTCGCCAGCCTCGATGCCCAGACCCGCGAACTCATGCAGATCGAGCTCATGCGGCTGTGGTCGCTGCGCCGCACGGTCGTGCTGTTCGTCACCCACAGCGTCGATGAGGCGCTGTTCCTGTCGGACCGCATCGTGCTGATGGGGCCGCGGCCGGGGCGCGTGGTCGAGACGATCGAGGTGCCGCTGCCGCGTCCGCGCTGGACCTATGACGTGCGCGCCGAACCCGCCTTCGTCGGGCTTCGCAGCCACCTCGCGCGGCGCATGCAGGAGCTGGTGCTGAACGATCCGCATTCCGAATTCTACGGCCGCGACCTCGGGGCCGTGCAGTCGGGCGCCTGAGTCCCGCTCAGGCCCGCCCGCGCCAGCGCCCGAGCCGCGCCTCGATCAGGCGCAGCGCCTCGGTCACCATCACGCCGATCGCCGCAAGGCTCAGCACGATCACGAAATATTCGGCCATCCGGAAGGTGTTGCCGAAGACGGCAAGCAACCCCCCGAGGCCCGACACGGCCGTGTAGAGCTCTGCGACCACGGTATTGATGAGCCCGATGGTCGCGCCGATGCGCAGGCCCGCAACCGTGAAGGGCAGCGCCGAGGGCAGCACAATCCGCGAAAATACCCGCATCCGCCCCGCCCCGACCGAGCGCGCCATCTCGAGCAACTCCTCATCGACGGCAAGGACGCCCGTGTAGGTGTTGATGATGATGGGCATGATCGCGCCCAGAAAGACGATGAACGCCTTCGCCTCGATCCCGAGGCCCAGCAGCACGATCACGAGCGGGATGAAGGCGACGCGCGGCGTCGCCGCGAGGGCATAAACGAAGATGTCGAGCGTGCGCCCGACGAGGCGGAAACTGCCCATCGCGATGCCCGTCAGCACGCCGAGCACCGCCGCGACCGCAAAGCCCGACAGAAAGACCCGCAGGCTGTCGGCGGCGGCATCAAAGAGCCTGCCCTCGGCGATCAGCCGCAGCGCGGCGCGCATCGTCTCGGTCGGGCTCGCGATGAGGTTGCGGCCGACCTGGCCGGCCGCGATCGACCAGATGAGGAGGATCGCGCAGAGGACCCCTACCCTCAGCGCCCAGATGATCAGCCGCTCGCCCTTGTGCCGCATGGTTGCGCCCGGCGCCCCTGCCCTCTCCGCCGATCCGTCCCAGCGGAGCCGAGCATAGCAGCCTTTGCGGGGCGCGCCAGACCGCCAGCGCAGCACCCGCGGGCGGGGCATTGCCATCGCCCGCCCCCGCGCTAGGCTTGGGCCGCATGTGGCGGGGGTGGACGGGGTGGCGCGCAGCGACGATCCTAGGGCGGCGGTGGGGCGTCTGGCGGGGCTGGTGCGCGCCGCGCTCGTGGCCTGCGCGCTGATCTGGCCCGCCGCCGCGCGGTCGGCCTCGGAGGTCGAGGGGTTCATCCCCCTTGCCGCCGATCCGCTCGCCTGGCTCGCGCCCTATCTCGGACGGCTCGCCGTCTTCGACGCGCAGCCGAGCATCGTGAACGATGCCGAGGTCTGTTCGGCGGTGGTCGTCCATCCGCGCTGGAT
Organism: Gemmobacter sp.; assembly: GCA_030834485.1. GTDB lineage: Bacteria > Pseudomonadota > Alphaproteobacteria > Rhodobacterales > Rhodobacteraceae > JAUREX01. Next base: position 1,588 of record JAUREX010000065.1, on the reverse strand, counting down.
CCTGACGGCGGCGCATTGCGTCCACCGCCGCACGCCCGAGGGCGCGCCCTGGACGCCGGGCTATTTCGGCGGGATGGTCCCGCTTGATCAACTCGTGTTCCGCCCCGACCCGACACGGCCCGGGCCGATCTATACCGTGACCGGCGCGCACAAGTCCGACCGCTTTCCGGACCCGAGCGCGGTCGGCGAGGATTGGATCCTTCTACGCCTGAACCGCCCGGTCGCGGCGGATCCGGCGCGCATCCCCGTCATCATCCCCTCTGCCGGCGACGCCGAGGGGCGGATCGCGGGCTTTCTGCGCCGCCATGACGTGCAGGGGCGGCTCGACAATGCGGCGGGCAATGTCGCGCTCGTCTCGGCCGCGACCTGCAGGCTTCTGCCCTATGAGGGGCGCGCCCTGCCCGATGCCGCGCAGCTTGCGCGCACGGGGTGCATTCCGCCGCCCGGTCCGGGGCTGTCGGGCTCGCCCCTCCTGCGGGCCGGCGCGCCGGGCGGCGGGGCGGAGATCGTCGCGATCCAGATCGGCGCGGGCCCGAGCGCGCCGGATGGCGCGACGGCGGCGATCCTCGTGCGCTCGGAGGCGTTCATCGCCGCCTATCGCCGGATTCTCGCCGAGGAGTGAGGCGCCCACCGCCGCCTGCCCGTTCCGCGGCCGGGGCAGGCCCGGGCGGCAAATTGCCGCGCCTGCGCCGCGCCTCCTGCCCCCGGCTGCGGCCGCGTTTGCACCGCGAGATCGCAGCCAAGCGATTGATATCAGGTCATTCCGCAAAATCGCACGCCGGGCGGCCGCCGGACGGGTGCGGCCGCGAACGCGCTTGATTTCACGGGGGGTGCGTCGTAGCGTCGACAGGCCGGCAGGGTTCGTTCGGGCAACAGGCCCCGGGCGAAAGGGAAAAGAAGAAACAAATAAGCCTGCAAATACAATCTTTTCGGGAGGAGGGATCCCAGATGAACTCAAGACAGGACCGCGCCGCAATCTTCGCCATCGCGGTGGCCACCATGTCGATGCTGTCGACACCGCACGCCTTCGCACAGTCGAGCGTGATCGATCAGGTTTCGCCCGTCACGGACGAGATGCTGCGCAACCCGCCTGATGGCGACTGGCTGATGTGGCGGCGCACCTATGACGGCTGGGGCTACAGCCCGCTCGACCAGATCAACAAGGACAACGTCAAGGACCTCCAGCTTTCCTGGGCCTGGGCAATGACGCCCGGCGGGCGGACACAGGAGACGCCTCTCGCGCATGACGGCGTGCTCTACATCCAGAACTCGGACCACACGATCCAGGCGCTGAACGGCGCATCGGGCGAGCTGATCTGGGAATACCGCCACGAGCTGCCCGAGGGCGTGAACCCCAACGGCGTGCGCAACAAGGCGATCTATGACAACAAGCTGATCGTCGCGACGCGCGATGCGCATCTGCTCGCGCTCGACACCAAGACGGGCCAGCTGATCTGGGAACAGGAAGTTGCCGACCACGCGCAGAAGTTCGCCTTCTCTAGCGGACCGATCGTCGCCGATGGCGTCGTCATCCAGGGCGCGACGGGGTGCGGCGGCGGCCAGCCGGGCGGGTGCTTCTTCACCGGCC
>JAUREX010000064.1 GCA_030834485.1 Gemmobacter sp. | reverse complement strand
GGGCCTGGAGGCCGGGCGATGACGCGCGAGGACATGCTCGCCCGCCTGATCGCGCAGGCCGCGGGCGAAGGCAGCGACCTCGTCACCCTGCGCGCGATCGTGGAGGAAGCGAGCGAGATCGGCGCCGCGCGCGTGCTCGGCCGGCTGGCCCCCGACATGGCCGCGGGCCGCGGCTGGGCGGACCTTGCCGCGACGCTCACGGCGCGGGTGCGCAGCGCGCGGGCAGTGAACCTTGACCCCGCGACGCTTCTTGTCGATATGCTCCTGCGCATCGATGCCGCGGCTGGTGCGCTGTCGAGAAGGTAACCCATGCCGACCCCGCCGCCCGAGATCGTCGACAGCCATTGCCATCTGGATTTCCCGGAACTGGCCGGCGAGTTGCCGGGCGTGATCGCGCGGGCCGAGGCCGCCGGCGTGCGGCGGATGGTGACGATCTGCACGCGGCTGCGCAACGAACCGGCCGTGCGCGCCATCGCCGAGCGGTTCGAGGGGGTGTTCTACGCCGCCGGGACGCATCCGATGTCGGCCGCCGAAGAGCCCCTCGCGACGCCCGAGGACCTCTGCGCCATCGCGCGCCACCCCAAATGCGTGGGCGTGGGCGAGACGGGCCTTGATTACCACTACACCGCCGAGAGCCGGCCGCGCCAGATCGAGAGCCTGCTTGTCCATATCGAGGCCGCGCGGCGCACGGGGCTGCCGCTCATCATCCACGCGCGCGCGGCGGATGAGGAGATGGCCGAGATCCTGACGCGCGAGCATCGCGCGGGGGCGTTCGGCGGCGTGATGCACTGCTTTTCCTCGGGTGCGGCGCTGGCCGAGGCTGCGCTCGGGATCGGCTTCTACCTCTCGATGTCGGGGATCGCGGCCTTTCCGAAATCGGGCGCGCTGCGCGCGATCTTCACCGCCGCGCCCCGCGATCGGCTGCTGGTCGAGACCGACGCCCCCTATCTCGCTCCGCCCCCCCATCGCGGCCAGCGGTGCGAGCCCGCCTATACGGCGCTGACGCTCGCCGCGGTCGCGCCCGACCTCGGGCTGGAGCCCGCAGAGCTTGCGCGCATCACCACGGCCAATTTCGACCGCCTTTTCGCGCGCGCGGCGCGGGCGCGGCGGGCGGCGTGATGGCGCAGCTTGTCTTCACCATCCTCGGCTGCGGCTCATCGGGCGGGGTGCCGCGGCTTGGCAACGACTGGGGCGAGTGCGACCCGACCAACCCCAAGAACCACCGCCGCCGCTGCTCGATGCTGATCGAACGGCGCGCGGAGGCGGGCACGACGCGGGTCCTGATCGACACGACGCCCGACATGCGCTCGCAACTCCTCGATGCGGGGGTCGGCACGCTCGATGCGGTGGTCTATACCCATGCGCATGCCGATCATGTCCACGGCATCGATGATCTGCGCCAGATCGTCTACAACATGCGCCGCCGGCTGCCGGTCTGGGCCGATGGGCCGACGCAGGAGGCGCTGATCGCGCGCTTCGGCTATGCCTTCGTGCAGCCCGCGGGCTCGCCCTATCCGCCGATCCTCGACCTCAACCCGATCCGGGGGCCGTTCGAGATCGCGGGGGCGGGCGGCGCCATCCCTTTCCTGCCCTTCGAGGTCGGGCACGGCAGCACCGATGCGCTGGGCTTTCGCATCCATGATCTGGCCTATCTGCCCGATGTCGCGACCATCCCCGAGGCGGCCTGGAGCCATCTGCGCGACCTCGACTGCTGGGTGCTCGATGCGCTGCGCCGCGCGCCGCATCCGACGCATGCGCATCTGGCGCTCGCGCTCGACTGGATCGGGCGCGCCGCGCCGCGGCGGGCGGTGCTGACCAACATGCATGTCGATCTCGACCACGCGACCGTCGCGGCCGAGACGCCCGAGCACGTCACCCCGGCCCATGATGGCATGACCATCGTCTACGACCTCTGAGATGAGCGCGCTTCTCGAGGCAATCGCGCCCGTCTTTCTCCTGATCGGGGCGGGCTATGCGGCGGCGCGGTTGCGCGTGCTCGGGCCCGAGGTCATCGACGCGCTCTTGCGGTTTGCGCAGGTCATCGCGATTCCGGTGCTGCTCTTTCGCGCGATGTCGACCCTCGATCTGGGGCAGAGCTTCGATCTGCGGATGCTTGCGTCCTTTTACGGAGGGGCGGTGGCGGTCTTCGTGATCTGCCTTGCGGCGGCGCGCTACCTCTTCGGGCGGCCGCTCGAGGAAAGCGTGGTGATCGGCTTTTGCGGGATGTTCTCGAACACGGTGATGCTCGGCCTCGCGGTGGGCGAGCGCGCCTATGGCGCGGCGGCGCTGCCCACGATCTTTGCGATCATCGCGCTTCATGCGCCGGTGGGTTATCTGATCGCGATCAGCGTGATGGAGACGGTGCGCAGCCGCGGCCTCGGCCCGGCCATGGCGCTGCGGCGCGTGACGCGCGGGATGTTCGGGAATGTCTTCGTCGTCGCGATCGGCGCGGGGCTCTTGCTCAACCTCGGGCAGGTCGGGCTGCCGGGCGTGCTGACCGGGGCGCTCGACATGATCGCGCGGGCAGCGCTGCCGGTCGCGATCTTCGCGCTGGGCGGCGTGCTCGCGCGCTACAGCCCGGCAGGCGATGTGCGCGTGATCGGCTTTGTCGCGGCGGTCTCGCTCATCCTTCATCCGGCGCTGACGTTCGGGATCGGGCGCGCGCTCGGGGTCGCGCCCGAGGCGCTGCGCGCGGCGGTGATCGTCGCGGCGATGGCGCCGGGCATCAACACCTATGTCTTTGCGGGGATCTACGGTGTCGGCCAGCGTGTCGCGGCCGCGAGCGTGCTGGTCGCGACGGCGGCGTGCATGCTGACCGCGATGGGATGGCTCGCAATCCTCGGCTGATCAGTGTAAAGCTTTGGGGTGCCGCGTCGTTTCCAGTGGCGGAGGACGACATGCGCGCGGATTTTCTGGACGGCATCGACATCGCGGGCTTCCCCCGCCAGCAGTTCGCGCGGGGTGCGATGGTCGTCGGCCCCGATGCGGGCGCCGACCGGCTGGCCTATGTCGCCGCCGGCAGCGTGCGCAACCCCGCGAGCGGGGCGCGCATCGGGCCGGGCGGCGTGCTCGCGCTGCCCGAGTTCCTGGCCGAGAGCGCCGCGCGCGCCCCCTGGATCGCCTGCGAGCCCTGCACGGTCGCGCATCTGCCGCGCGAGGCGGTGCGCGCGGCCCTCGCAGCGGGCGACCCGATCACCTGGACGCTGGCGCGCATCCTCGCGCTCGAGGCAGTGGGCGCAGCTTGACGATGCATGTCGATCTCTCGCACCTCGGGGTCGCGCTGGGCGGGGGGCGCGTGCGGCTCCTGCACGGCGAGGTGCTGGCCCTGCCGGGGGTCGCGGTCGAGCATCTCTTTTTGCTCCGCCGCGGAAGCGTTCTGGCCTTTGACGGCGGCGATGCGCGCCAGCCGCGCCTGATCGCGGCGCCGGCGGTGCTGGGGCTTGGCGACCTCATGTCCGAGGGGCGCTGGCGCTGCCTTGCGGTGGCGCACGGGCCTGCCGAGGTGCAGCCGCTGGTTGCGACGACGCTGGGCCGGCGGATGGCGGCCCTGCCCGAAGGGCATCGCCGGCTGCTCGCCGATCTGGCGGCCGAGATCGCGGCGGGCGTGGCGCCCGTCAACCGCTGATCCATAAACGGTGACTTTGATGAACATTCTTTTCAAGATTCTCGTGCAAACTGGCAAATCGGTGGCTAGATAACCAAACAGTCGGAGTCGCAGGTCGCCGTGATGTCTCAGAGCAGTTCCAACGCGCTCGTGCCCTATCAGCCCGGCGGCCAGATCGCGCCGCGCGCCGCCCTTGGGCACGGGCGGGGTCCAGCCCGCCTCGGCGCGGTTGATCACCATCATCGCAACGACCGCCCAGACCCCGAGCCCGCCGAAGAGCAAAATCGCCGCCGCATCGCTCCGCACCAGAAGATGCGCGAGGGCCCAGAGCGCGAAACCCATCAGCATCGGGTGGCGGACCCGCTGGCTCAGCGCGCCTTTCGCCATCCCGATCCCGAAGACGTAGAAGGCGATCAGCACCAGCAGGTTGTTGAGGTGGCGCGCCCATTCCCCGAGGATCCAGAGCGGCGCGCCCGCCTCGGCGCCGCGATAGCCCCAGATCATGAGGAGGACCGAGGCGAGGAGCACGACACTCGCCACACTCCGCCCCTTCTGGCCCATCTGCGCGCGATGCGCCGGCGCCACACGCTTCCACAGATGCCCCGCCCACCAGAGCGCGACGCCGAGAATGAGGATCGTCAGTGCCATTTCCTGCCCCTTGCCGGCCCGGCCCTCAGGTATCGAGGTTCTCGACGCTGAGAGCGTTGGCCTGGATGAATTCGCGCCGCGGTTCGACCACGTCGCCCATGAGCTTGGTGAAGATGTCGTCGGCCTCGGCGAGATCGTCGACCTTAACCTGCAGGAGCGTCCGCGCCGCGGGGTCGAGCGTCGTTTCCCAGAGCTGTTCGGGGTTCATCTCGCCCAGACCCTTGTAGCGTTGCAGGCTCAGGCCCTTTTCGCCCTCGGCCAGCACCGCCGCCAGAAGCTCGCTCGGGCCGTGGATCGTCTGCTCGCGATCCTTGCGCACGAGCCGCGCCGGCGTCGCATAGACCTCGCGCAGCGCACGCGTGTGGGTGCCGAGGCGGCGCGCCTCGCCCGAGCGCAGGAGCTGCCCGTCGAGCACGCGCACCTCTTCGACCCCGCGCAGCATCCGCGACAGGCGCAGGCCGTGGTCCTGCGTCGGGCGGCCCTGCCAGCCCTTTTCATACTCGGCCGCGACCTGATCGAGCCGCGCCGCCACGCGGTCGGCCACGCCCTGCGCGTCGCGGTCGACCTCGCCGGGCAAAAGCGCGCCCGCGATCGTCGCCTGTTCGAGGACGGCGCGCGACTGATGCGCCGGAAAGGCCGATAGGATGCGCCGCACCGCGCGCGCCTCGTCGACGACGCGCGCGAGATCGGCGCCCGAGATCGCCTCGCCGGTGCCGAGCCGCAGCACCGCCCCGTCAGTGCCCTGCGCCACCAGATAATCCTCGAGCGCTGCCTGATCCTTGAGGTAGACCTCGGACTTGCCGCGCGCGACCTTGTAGAGCGGCGGCTGCGCGATGTAGAGGAACCCCCCTTCGATTACCTGCGGCATCTGGCGGAAGAAGAAGGTCAGCAGCAGCGTGCGGATATGCGCGCCGTCCACATCCGCATCCGTCATGATGATGATCTTGTGATAGCGCAGCTTGCCGATGTCGAACTCGTCGCGCCCGATCCCGGTACCGAGCGCGGTGATGAGGGTTCCGATCTCCTGGCTCGAGAGCATCCGGTCGAAGCGCGCGCGCTCGACATTGAGGATCTTGCCCCTGAGCGGCAGCACCGCCTGGTTCGAGCGCGAGCGCCCCTGCTTGGCCGATCCGCCCGCGCTGTCGCCCTCGACGAGGAACAGCTCCGACAGCGCCGGGTCGCGTTCCTGACAGTCGGCGAGCTTGCCGGGAAGCGAGGCGACATCGAGCGCGGTCTTGCGCCGCGTGAGTTCGCGCGCCTTGCGCGCCGCCTCGCGCGCGAGTGCGGCCTCGATGATCTTGCCCACGATCACGCGCGCAGGCCCCGGGTTCTCCTCGAACCACTCGCCGAGCTTTTCGACAACGAGGCTCTCGACCGCCGGGCGCACCTCGGAGCTTACGAGCTTGTCCTTGGTCTGGCTCGAGAACTTGGGGTCGGGCACCTTGACCGACAGCACGCAGGTCAGCCCCTCGCGCGCGTCGTCGCCAGTAAAGGCGACCTTTTCGCGCTTGGCGATGCCCGAGGTCTGCGCATAGGCGTTGATCGTGCGCGTCAGCGCCGCGCGATAGCCCGCCAGATGCGTGCCGCCGTCGCGCTGGGGGATGTTGTTGGTGAAGGGCAGCACCGTCTCGTGATAGCTGTCGTTCCACCACATCGCGACCTCGATCCCGATCCCGTCGCGCTCGCCGGTGATGAAGATCGGCTCGGGCATCGCTGGCGTCTTGGAACGATCCAGATAGCGCACGAACTCGCGCACCCCGCCATCATAGTAGAGATCGGTATGGAGCGGTTCGGCCGGGCGGTCGTCATGGAGGCTGATGCGCACGCCCGAGTTGAGGAAGGCAAGCTCGCGCAGGCGGTTCTCGAGCGTCTTGTAGACATAGTCGAGGTTCGAGAAGGTCCTGGTGGAAGCCAGAAAGCGCACCTCGGTACCGCGCCGGCCCTGCGCGTCACCGACGACGCGCAGCGGCTCGACCGTGTCGCCATGCTCGAAACGGGCGAAATGCTCCTTGCCGCCGCGCCAGATGCGCAGCTCGAGCCATTCCGACAGCGCGTTGACGACCGAAACGCCCACGCCGTGCAGCCCGCCCGAGACCTTGTAGCTGTTCTGGTCGAACTTGCCGCCCGCATGGAGCTGCGTCATGATCACTTCGGCCGCCGAGACACCCTCGCCCGCGTGGATGTCGGTCGGGATGCCGCGCCCATTGTCGCTGACCGAGACCGACGCATCGGCATGGATGCGCACCGAGACCTCGGTCGCATGTCCCGCGAGCGCCTCGTCGATCCCGTTGTCGACGACCTCATAGACCATGTGGTGAAGGCCCGAGCCATCGTCGGTGTCGCCGATATACATGCCGGGGCGCTTGCGGACAGCCTCCAACCCCTTGAGAACCTTGATAGACTCGGCGCCGTAGTCGTCGGCGTTGCGGGCAGCTTCGGCCATGCGGGGGCTTCCTTGACGTTGCCTTGTGGATATAGCCGCCGGCGCGGCGAATGTCACGCGCCGCGGCGCCCTTTCGCTCAGCCAAGCGCGATGACGATCCCCGCCGCGATCATGAGGCCGCCCGCCACCCGGTCGATCCGCCGCCGCGCCGCCTCGGAGGTCAGCGTCGCGCGCACCCGGTCGATCGAGAGTGCGACGATGAGGTTCCCGACCATCGGCAAAAGCATCGAGAGGGCGACGATCGCAGCGATGTCGGCGGGCGTGACGCGCGAAAGATCGAAGAAGGTCGGCAGAAGGCCCATGTAGAAGAGGATCGCCTTGGGGTTGGCGAGGATCGCCGCGACCCCGGCCGCGAACCCCGCCCAGGCGCCCGGCCGCGTCAGCCGGCTGTCGGCCGCAAGCGCCCGCCCCGCCTTGCGCCAGAGCGCCCAGCCCATGCCCAGAAACATCGCGACCGCGACCCAGCGCATGAGGCCGAGCACATCGCCCCAGACCGCGACGATCCAGTTGAGGCCGAGGATCGCGGCAAGCGGCCAGAGCGCATCGCCCAGGCTGACCCCGACCGCGAGCGGCCAGGCGGCGGCAAATCCGCCCGACAGCGCGCGCGCCCCGAGCGCCACCCACACCGGCCCCGGCGTGATGAACAGAAGCACCAGCGCCCCGGCATAGAGCGCAAGTTCCGTCAGCCCGACCGTCATGCATCCCCCCCGGTCACGACCGAACGCCCCGCGACCTCGGCCACTCCAAGCCGCGCCGCATCCGCGCCCCAGTCGGCAAAGAGCGCGGCATCCGTTCCGGTCATGAAGGCCTGCGCCCCGAGGGTTGCGATCGCGGCATGAAGGGCGGCGCGGCGGGCATCGTCAAGATGGGCCGCAACCTCATCGAGCAGAAGGATGGGCGCCGCGCCCGTATCGGCCGCAAGCGCGCGCGCATTCGCAAGCACGATCGCGATCAGGAGCGCCTTCTGCTCGCCGGTCGAGGCCTGCGCGGCGGCGATGCCCTTCGCCGCGTGGCGCACCGCGAGGTCGGCGCGCTGCGGCCCGTTGAGCGTGCGCCCCGCCGCCAGATCGCGCGCCCGCCCCGCCGCCCAGAGGGCCGCGAGCCCTTCCTCGTCCTCGGGCACCGCTTCGGGATAGGCAAGCGCCACCTCGGCGGCCGGAAAGGCGCCGTCCGCCTCCATCGCGGCGCCGATCCGGGCGATGGCGGCGCGGCGGTTGGCGGCCAGCACCGCCCCGCTCGCGGCCATCTGCGCCTCGAGCGCGCCAAGCCACGCGGGCTGCGCGGCGCCTTCGCGCAAGAGGCGGTTGCGTTCGCGCAGCGCCTTCTCGAAGCGCAGCGCTGCCTCGGCGTGGTCGGGCGAAAAGCTGAGTGCGAGGCGATCGAGGAACCGCCGCCGCCCCTCGGGCGCATCGAGCCAGAGCCGGTCCATCGCGGGCGTCAGCCACAGGATGCGCAGCACCGCGCCGAGTGCGGCCTGCGGGGCGGCCTTGTTGTCGATCCTGACCTGCCGCGCGGCCCCCTCGGCGGTCGTCTCTATCTCGCGCATCTCGCCGCGCGTCTCGGCGGTCGCGGCGACGCGCCAGAGCGTGCCGGGGCTGCGCGCCATCTCCTCGACCGGGGCGGCGCGCAGGCCGCGCCCGGGCGCGAGCATCGAGACCGCCTCGAGGATCGAGGTCTTGCCCGCCCCGTTCGGCCCGGTGAGGATGACGGGCCGCCCGTCGAGCGCCAGCCGCGTCGCGGCATGCGAGCGGAACTGCCCGAGCGTCAGGTCGAGAACCCGCATCCCCGTGCCGCCGGCGCGCGCGGCGCCGTCAGACCCGCATCGGCATCACGACATAGACCGCGCTCATGTCGCTGCCCTCGCGAATGAGTGCGGGATCCCCCGGACCGTTGAGCATGAAGACCGCGTTCTCGCGGTCGATCTGGCCCGCGATCTCGAGCAGGTATTTGGCGTTGAAGCCGATCTCGAGCGGGTCGGCCGCATAGGCGACGCCGAGTTCCTCTTCGGCCGCGCCCGACTCGGGGGCGTTGACGGTCAGCACCAGCCGGTCGTCCTCGAGCGAGAGCTTGACCGCGCGCGAACGCTCCGACGAGACCGTCGCCACCCGGTCGACCGCGCGCGCGAACTCGCCCGCATCGACCTCGAGCCGGCGCGCGTTGGCGGTCGGGATGACGCGCGAGTAATCGGGGAATGTCCCGTCGATGACCTTCGAGACGAGCGTGATCGTCGGCGTCGCAAAGCGCACCTTGGTCTCGGACACCGAGACCGCGATCGTGGTGTCGTCGTCGAGCAGCTTGCGCAATTCACCGACCGTCTTGCGCGGGATGATGACGCCCGGCATGCCGCGCGCGCCCTCGGGCAGCGCCGCATCGATCCGCGCCAGCCGGTGGCCGTCGGTCGCCACGCAGCGCAGCACCTCGCCGCCCTCGCCCTGCGCGACATGCAGATAGACGCCGTTGAGGTAATAGCGCGTCTCTTCGGTCGAGATCGCGAATTTCGCCTTGTCGAAGAGCCGGCGCAACTCTGCCGAGGGGGCGGCGAAGTTGATGGCGTATTCGCTCGAGGCCATCTGCGGGAAATCCTCGCGCGGGAGCGTCGCGAGCGAGAAGGTCGACCGCCCCGCCTGCACCGTCAGCCGCCCCGCCGCCGGATCGTCCGATAGGTTGACGAGCGCGCCCTCGGGCAGCTTGCGCACGATGTCATGGAGCGTCACCGCATTGACGGTCGTGCTGCCGGGCCGGTCCACGCCCGCCGGCGCGCGGTCGAGCACCTCGATATCGAGATCGGTCGCGCGCAGGATGACGCCGTTCGCATCGGCTTCGATCAGCACATTGCTCAGGATCGGGATGGTGTTGCGCCGCTCGACGACCGATTGCGCCTGCGCCACGGCCTTGAGGAGGACGCTGCGTTCAATGCTGATCTTCATGCCTCACCCCCGTGCGCGCACCCCGCCGCAGCCGCGCAGGCGGGAAAACGACCCTAGAGCATCCGCGCGCGACGGCAAGCCCCCTGTGGGCGCTCATCTCGGCGCTCATGCCTCGAGCATGCGCCGCAGCAGTTGCAGATCGTCGGCAAGCTGGCTGTCGGTCGCCATCATCTCCTCGATCTTGCGCACGCCATGCATGATCGTGGTGTGGTCGCGCCCGCCGAAGCGCCGGCCGATCTCGGGCAGGCTGCGCGGCGTCATGTGCTTGGAGAGATACATCGCGATCTGGCGCGGCCGCGCGATCGTGCGCATGCGCTTGGGCCCGATCAGATCGGCGAGGCGAATGTTGTAGTGCTCGGCGACCTGGCGCTGGATCTCGTCGATCGTCACCTTGCGGTCCGAGGCGCGCAGGATGTCGGCAAGGCAATCCTGCGCGAGTTCGAGCGTGATCTCGCGCCCGACAAGCGAGGCGAAGGCAAAAAGCCGCGTCAGCGCCCCTTCGAGGACGCGCACATTCGTCGTGATCCGGTGGGCGAGGAATTCGAGCACGCCGCCCGCGATCTTCAGCCCCTGATACTGGCCGCGATAGAACTCGACCTTCTGCTGGAGGATCCCGAGGCGCAGCTCATAGTCCGTCGGGTGCAGATCGACGATCAGGCCGCATTGCAGGCGCGAGCGGATCCGCTCCTGTATGCCCTTGATCTCGCCGGGCGCGCGGTCGGCCGAGATGACGATCTGCTTGTTCTGATCGACGAGGGCGTTGAAGGTGTGAAAGAATTCCTCCTGCGTGCTGTCCTTGCCGGCGATGAACTGCACGTCATCGACCATGAGGACATCGACCGAGCGGAAGAGCTCCTTGAAATCCATGATCTGCTTGTCGCGCAGCGCCTGGATGAAGCGATACATGAACTGCTCGGCCGAGAGATAGAGGACGCGCTTTTCCGGGCTGCGCGCCACCACCTCATGGGCGATCGCGTGCATCAGGTGCGTCTTGCCCAAGCCCACGCCGCCATAGAGGAACAGCGGGTTGAACGTCACCGCGCCCCCCTCGGCGACGCGGCGCGCGGCGGCGTGGGCAAGCTCGTTGGGCTTGCCGACCACGAAGCTCTCGAAGGTGAAGCGCGCATCGAGCGGCGCGCCCGGCAGATCGGCCTCGGCGCCCGCCTCGCGCGTGCCGTCCCGCCCCGCCTCGCGCCCCGCATCGCGCCCCGTCTCGCGCCCCGTCTCGCGCCCCGCCTCGGCGGGCCGGTCGGACGGCTGCGCGCCCGCAGGCATACCCTGCCGCGCCACGATGAATTCGAGCCGCTCCGCCCCCGCGCCGCATGCGCCGAGGGCTGCGCGAATCGCATCGGCGAAATGCCGCGCGACCCAGTCGCCGAAGAAGGTCGTCGGCACCGCGAGGCGCGCCACGCCCCCCTCGATCGCGACGAGGCGCAGGGGTTCGATCCAGGTCAGGTAATTGTTCTTGCCGAGGCGTAAGGACAGATCATCGCAGACAGCCCGCCAAACAACGTCAGACATAGAGCCCCCGACCCTTCGGTTACCTGCGGTTCTTCTCGCCGAGGCGGTGCCGCAGCAGATGCAACCCGGATCGGACAAGGGCAGGGCAAGGGCGCGGCGACGGGCGCAGGGCTGCGCACATCACCGAAAATCATGGGGTCCAGTGCCACCCGAACGGGGCCGCGTCAGACCGCACGACACGCTTCGCCAAGGCCCCCCAAGGACGACGGAATCGCTATCGATACGCTAGCAAGCGGGAAGCGCGCGGCGCAACCAATCTTCGCAGTTGACAGGGGGAATCCGCCTGCGCGCGGCGATTCTGGCACGCTGCCGGCAGGCCTGCCCCGGAATGCAAAAAGGGCACCCCTGCGGGTGCCCCTGTGTCGTCCGCCTCGATTGCACGTCAGGCGGTCGCGACGGCCCGCACGCGTTGCGCCAGACGCGAAATCTTGCGCGAGACGGTGTTCTTCTTCAGCACGCCCTTGGTGACGCCGCGCGCCAGTTCCGGCTCTGCCGCCCGCAGCGCCGCCGTCGCCGCCGCGCCGTCGCCCGTGGCGAGCGCCTCTTCGACCTTGCGCACGAAGGTGCGGATGCGCGACCGGCGCGACTTGTTGATCATCTTGCGGCGCTCGTTCTGGCGGGCGCGCTTCTTGGACTGGGGCGTGTTGGCCATGTTCTCGCTTTCGGTCGGCGTCGGTATCGGGTCAAGCCCGGGCGTTTAGACGCTCGGGCCGGGGCTGTCAACGGGCGATCCTCAGCGGTCGCGGAACTGGGGCTGACGCTTTTCGAGGAAGGCGGCCATCCCCTCCTTCTGGTCCTCGGTGGCAAAGAGCGCGTTGAAGACCCGCCGCTCGAACAAGAGCCCCTCGCGCAGCGTCGTCTCATAGCTGCGGTTGACGGCCTCCTTGACGACCATCGCCGTCAGCGCCGATTTCTCGGCGATCTTGCGCGCCGCGGCCTTCGCCTCGTCGATGAGCGCGCGCGCGGGCACGACGCGGCTGACGAGGCCCGAGCGTTCGGCCTCGGCCGCATCCATGAAGCGCCCCGTGAGATGCATGTCCATCGCCTTCGACTTGCCGACAAAGCGCGTCAGCCGCTGCGTGCCGCCGATCCCGGCCACGACGCCGAGGTTGATCTCGGGCTGGCCGAACTTCGCGCTGTCGGCGGCGATGATGAAGTCGCACATCATCGCCAGCTCGCACCCCCCGCCCAGCGCATAGCCCGCGACGGCGGCGATGACGGGCTTGCGCACACGCTGGATCGCCTCGGTCTCGGGCGTGAAGAGGTCGGCGGCGAAGACCTCGACAAAGCTCTTTTCGGACATCTCGCCGATGTCGGCGCCGGCCGCAAAGGCCTTTTCCGAACCCGTGAGGATGATGCAGCGCACCGAATCATTGGCGTCGAGCGCGCCCATGCATGCCGCGAGTTCCGACAGAAGGCGCTGGTTCAGCGCGTTGAGGGCATCGGGTCGGTTGAGGCGGATCAGCGCGACATGATCCTCGATCTCGAGGATGAGCGTCTCATAGGCCATGGGGGTGTCCCCTTTCCTGAGGAATCGGGCGCGACTGATAGGCGCGTGCCGGGCGCCGATCAAGTCACCTCTGGCAGCGCGGGCAGTAAAAGCTCGACCGCCCGCCCTGCACGATCCGCCGAATCGTGCCGTCGCAACCCGCGCGCAGGCAGGGCGCGCCCTCGCGGCCATAGACGCGGAAGGCGTGCTGGAAATAGCCCAGTTCCCCGTCGGTCTGGCGATAGTCGCGCAAGGACGACCCGCCCGCCGCGATCGCCTCGGCCAGAACCTCGCGGATGGCGCGGGCGAGCGCGCCCACGCGCGGCGCCGCGATCCGGCCCGCCTGCCGGCGCGGGTCGATGCCGGCGCGGTGGAGCGCCTCGCACACATAGATGTTGCCCAGCCCCGCGATCAGCCGCTGAT
>JAUREX010000063.1 GCA_030834485.1 Gemmobacter sp. | reverse complement strand
TCGGCGAATACCAGGGCGCCTACAAGATCAGCCAGGGGCTCCTTGACGAATTCGGCGCCCGCCGCGTCATCGACACGCCCATCACCGAGCACGGCTTTGCGGGGCTTGCGGTCGGCGCGGCCTTCGGCGGCCTGCGCCCGATCGTCGAGTTCATGACCTTCAACTTCGCCATGCAGGCGATGGACCACATCGTCAACTCGGCCGCCAAGACCCTCTACATGTCGGGCGGGCAGATGGGCTGCCCGATCGTCTTTCGCGGCCCGAACGGCGCGGCCGCCCGCGTCGCCGCCCAGCACAGCCAGGATTACGCCGCCTGGTATGCCCAGATCCCCGGCCTAAAGGTCGCGATGCCCTATTCGGCGGCCGACGCCAAGGGCCTGCTCAAGACCGCGATCCGCGACCCGAATCCGGTCATCTTCCTTGAAAACGAGATCCTCTACGGCCGCACCTTCGAGGTCCCCGACCTGCCCGACCACACCGTCCCCTTCGGCAAGGCCCGCATCTGGCGCGAGGGCTCGGACCTCACCATCGTGAGCTTCGGGATCGGCATGGCGCATGCGCTCGAGGCGGCCGACGCGCTCGCGCGCGAGGGGATCGCGGCCGAGGTGATCGATCTGCGCACGCTGCGCCCGATCGACTATGACACCGTGCTCGCCTCGGTGCGCAAGACCAACCGCTGCATCACCGTCGAGGAAGGCTGGCCGGTCGGCGCCATCGGCAACCACCTCTCGGCCCATATCATGCAGCACGCCTTCGACTGGCTCGACGCCCCGGTCCTGAACCTCACCGGTAAGGATGTGCCGATGCCCTATGCCGCGAACCTCGAAAAACTCGCCCTCGTCACCGTGGCCGAGATCGTCGCGGCGGCGAAATCCGTCTGCTACCGCTGAGGGGGGGCGCGACCGATGGCAACCGAGATCCTGATGCCCGCCCTCTCGCCCACGATGGAGGAGGGCACGCTCGCGAAATGGCTCGTGGCGCCTGGTGCCACGGTCAAGTCGGGCCAGATCATCGCCGAGATCGAGACCGACAAGGCGACGATGGAATTCGAGGCGGTCGACGAGGGCGTGATCGCCGAAATCCTCGTGCCCGAGGGCGCCCAAGGGGTAAAGGTCAACACCCCGATCGCGCGCCTCGCGTCCGAGGGCGACGCCCCCGAGGCGCCCCGCGCCGAGGCGGCCGCCAAGGCGGCCCCCGCCGGGGGCCCCGCGAAGGCCGCACCCCCCGCAGCGGTGCCTGCCCCCGCCCCCGCCCCCGCCGCCGCACAGGGCGGCGCGCGCATCGCAGCCTCGCCGCTCGCGCGGCGGCTCGCGGCCGAGCGCGGGATCGCGCTTGCCGACATCGCGGGTTCCGGCCCCGGCGGGCGGATCGTGCGCGCCGATGTCGAAGGCGCGCCCGCAACCGCGCCCGCCCCCCGGCCCGTCGCCGCCGCGGCCCCCGCCCCGGCCGCCACGCCAGCCCCGGCGCCGGCACCCGCCCCCGCCGCCCCGCGCCTCGCTGATGCGGCCCAGATCGCGCGGCTCTACGAGGGGCGCGCCTTCACCGAGGTCGCGCTCGACGGGATGCGCCGCACGATCGCGGCGCGGCTTTCGGAGGCCAAGGCCACCATCCCGCATTTCTACCTGCGCCGCGACGTGCGGCTCGATGCGCTCCTCGCGCTCCGCGAGCAGATCAACGCCGCCCTCGGGCCCCGCGGCGTCAAGCTCTCGGTCAACGACTTCGTCATCAAGGCCGCAGCCCTCGCGCTCCAGCAGGTGCCCGATGCCAATGCCGTCTGGGCGGGAGACCGCATCCTGCGCCTTCAGCCCTCGGATGTGGCCGTCGCGGTCGCGGTCGAGGGCGGGCTTTTCACCCCGGTGATCCGGGACGCCCATCTCAAGACGCTCTCGGCGCTCTCGGCCGAGATGAAGGACCTCGCGGCGCGGGCGCGCAACCGCAAGCTCGCGCCCGCCGAATATCAGGGCGGGAGCATGGCGATCTCGAACCTCGGCATGTTCGGGATCGACAGCTTCGATGCGGTGATCAACCCGCCCCATGGCGCGATCCTCGCGGTCGGGGCGGGCACCAAGCGCCCCGTCGCAGAGGCGGATGGCACGCTCGGGGTCGCGACCGTGATGACCGTGACGCTCTCGGTCGATCACCGGGTGATCGACGGCGCGCTCGGGGCGGCATGGCTTCAGGCCTTCGTCGGCCTGATCGAGGCCCCGCTCGGGATGCTCGCCTGATCTGCGCCTTGCCGCCGGGCGCCCGAGCGGCTAGCACCGGACGCGTGCCGTCCGGCAGGTGAGGGATGCGCGACTATCTGGTGGATCTGATCCTGCGCGCCATGATCGCGCTTGCGCGTGCGATCCCGTGGCGCGCACGGGTCGCACTCGTGGGCTGGATCACGGCGCGGGTCATCGCGCCCTATGCGGGCTATGATCGACGCATCCGCGACAACCTCGCGCGCGTCTGGCCCGAGTTGCCGGCGTCCGAGGTTGCGCGCCTCGTGCGGGCGGTGCCGGCCAATGCCGGGCGCACGCTGATCGAGGTCTATTCGGGCGCGGAGTTCGTCGAGCGCGCAGCCGGTGTGCGGATCACGGGCGCCGGCCTCGCCGCACTCGAGGCGGCGAAGGCGCGCGGTCAGGGGGCGATCCTCCTCTCGGGGCATTTCGGCAATTACGATGTCGCGCGCGCGGTGCTCGGGCGGCGCGGGATGCCGGTCGGGGCGCTCTATCAGCCGTGGTCGAACCGCCGCTTCGATGTGCATTACCGCAGGATCATCGGCGCGATCTCGGGGCCGATCTTTCCGCGCGGACGGCAGGGCCTTGTCGAGATGGTCCGGCATCTGCGCGCGGGCGGCTTCGTCGGCATCCTGCACGACCAGCGGATGGAGCATGGCGCGTCCTTGCGCTTTTTCGGCCATGATGCGCTGACCGCGCTCTCGGCGGCCGAGATGGCGCTGCGCTATGATCTGCTGCTCGTGCCCGTCTATGGCGTGCGCCAGCCCGACGGGATCGGGTTCGACCTCGTGATCGAGGCGCCGATTCCGCACGCCACGCCCGAGGCGATGATGCAGGCCGCCAACGACAGCCTCGAGGCGATGGTGCGCGCCCATCCCGAACAGTGGTTCTGGGTCCACCGCCGCTGGGGCGCGCCGGGCTGATCGGGGCTTCAGCCGCCCGCGTCGATCTCGGCCCGCAGCGCATAGAGAAGGTCGAGCGCCTCGCGTGGGGTCATCTCGTCGGGGGCGGCGGCGCGCAGCCGCGCGATGATCGGCGCGTGCGGGTCGCGGGCGGCTGGGTCCGGGGCGGGCGCGCGCGTCGCGGCAAAGAGCGGCAGATCGTCGATCAGCGCCTGCGGGCGCGTCGCCCCCCCCTCGCGCGCGCCGGCCTCGAGCGCGTCGAGCACGACGCGCGCGCGCTCGGTCACCGCGGCCGGCAGCCCCGCGAGCCGCGCCACCTGCACCCCGTAGGAGCGATCCGCCGCGCCGCGCCGCACCTCGTGCAGGAAGACGACATCGCCCTTCCACTCGCGCACCGCGACGGTCGCGTTCTCGACCCCCTCGAGCTTTGCGGCAAGTGCGGTCAGCTCGTGGTAATGCGTCGCGAAAAGGCCGCGGCAGCGGTTGACGCCCTGCAGATGCTCGAGCACCGCCCAGGCGATCGAGAGGCCGTCCCATGTCGCGGTGCCCCGGCCGATCTCGTCGAGGATCACCAGCGCGCGGTCGTCCGAGCGGTTGAGGATCGCGGCCGTCTCGACCATCTCGACCATGAAGGTCGACCGCCCGCGGGCCAGATCGTCCGCGGCGCCGACGCGGCTGAAGATCGCACTCACGAGGCCGATGCGCGCACGCCGCGCCGGCACAAAGGCGCCGCAATGCGCGAGCAGCGCGATGAGGGCATTCTGGCGCAGAAATGTCGACTTGCCGGCCATGTTCGGGCCGGTCACGAGCCAGATCGCGGGGGTCTCGCCCGTGCTCAGCGTGCAGTCGTTGGCGACGAAGGGCGCGCCCTGCCGGCGCAGCGCGGCCTCGACCACCGGGTGGCGGCCGGCCTCGATCTCGAAGGCGCGGCTGTCGTCGAGGACGGGTTCGCACCAGTCGCCGGCGCGCGCAATCTCGGCCCAGGCGGCTGCGACATCGACCTCGGCCAGCGCGCGCGCCACCCCCGCGATCGCGGCTGCCGCCCCAAGGACGCCCGCATGCAGACGCGCGAAGATCTCGAGCTCGCGCTCGGTCGCGCGCGCCGCGGCGTTGACGATCCCGAGTTCGAGCTCGGCCAGCTCGGTCGTGGTGAAGCGTAGCTGGTTCGCCGTCGTCTGGCGGTGGATGAAGCGCGCCGCGAGCGGCCCGGCCAGCATCCGCTCGGCATGGGTCGCGGTCGTCTCGATGAAATAGCCCAGCACGTTGTTGTGCCGGATCTTGAGGCTCGCGATCCCCGTCTCGGCGGCGTATTGCGCCTGAAGGGCGGCGATGACGCCGCGCGCCTCGTCGCGCAGCGTGCGCGCCTCATCGAGGGCGGCGTCATGGCCGGGCGCGACAAAGCCGCCGTCGCGCGCCAGAAGCGGCAGGTCGGGCAGGAGGGCGGCCGCAAGCGGCGCGCTGATCGCCTCGTGCCCGGTCAGCCCGGCGCCCGCCTCGGTCAGCAGCGGCGGCGCCTCGGGCGCATCGAGCAGGGCCGCGACGGCGCGCGCCCCCTCGAGCCCCGCCCGGATCGCACCCAGATCGCGCGGCCCGCCCCGGTCGAGCGCGAGCCGCGACAGCGCGCGGTCGATGTCGGGCACCGCGCGCAGCGCCCGGCGCAGCGCCTCGGCGCGGGGCGCATCCTCGTGCAGCCAGCGCACCGCCGCGAGCCGCGCCCGGATCACCCCGAGGTCGCGCGCGGGCGCCGCGAGCCGCGCCTCGATCAGCCGGGCACCCGCCGCCGTCACCGTGCGGTCGACCGCCTCGATCAGCGAGCCCTCGCGCCCGCCCGAGAGCGCGCCCAGGATCTCGAGGTTGCGCCGGGTCGCGGCATCGATCTGCACCGCATCCTCGGCCGCCTCGCGCACCGGCGTCATGAGGAGCGGCAGCCGCCCGCGCTGCGTGAGGTCGAGGTAATCGACGACCGCCCCCATCGCGGCCAGTTCGGGCCGCTCGAAGCTGCCGAAGGCATCGAGGGCCGCGACGCCATAAAGGCGCTGGAGCCGCCCCTCGGCCGCGGCGCTGTCGAAGCTCGCGCGGCCGCGCAGCGTAGCGACCGCACCGGCCTCGGCCACGAGGGCCGCAAGCTCGCCCGCGAGCGCCTCGGGCAGGAGGACCTCGCGCACCGCAAGCCGCGCAAGCTCTGCCCCGAGGCGCGCGCGCGGGCAGGCCATGACGCGAAACGCCCCGGTCGAGATGTCGACCCAGGCGAGCGCGCCCGCCTCGCGCACCTCGGCGAAGGCCGCGAGGTAGTTGTGCCGGCGCGCCTCGAGCAGCGCATCCTCGGTCAGCGTGCCGGGCGTCACCAGACGGACGATCTCGCGCCGCACCACGGCCTTGGCGCCGCGCCGGCGCGCCTCGGCGGGGTCTTCCATCTGCTCGGCGATCGCGACGCGAAATCCCTTGCGGATCAGCGTCAGCAGATAGGCCTCGGCGGCATGGACCGGGACGCCGCACATCGGGATGTCCTGACCGAGATGGAAACCGCGCTTGGTCAGTGCGATGTCGAGCGCGCCGGACGCCGCCACCGCATCCTCGAAGAACATCTCGTAGAAATCGCCCATGCGGTAGAAGAGCAGCGCGTCGGGGTGCTGCGCCTTGATCTCGAGATATTGCGCCATCATGGGCGTCGGCGCGTCATCTGCGGCCACGGCTGAAATCCCCCTTCGCGCCGCGACCCTAACCAACCGTCGCCGCGGGGAAAAGGGCGGTTCGGGCTTGCGCCCGGCCAAGCGGCGGGGGATGTTGCGTCCACCCCTGACGCGCGAGGGCCCATGCGGGCGCGCCTTCCCTTCGTGTTCATCGTCATCACGCTCGCGATCGATGCGATCGGGATCGGCCTCATCCTGCCGGTGATGCCCACGCTCATCTCCGAGGTCTCGGGCGGCACGATCGCCGATGCGGCACTCTGGGGCGGGGTCCTCACGACCTCGTTTGCGGTGATGCAGTTCCTCTGTGGCCCGGCGCTCGGGGCAGCGTCGGACCGCTGGGGGCGGCGGCCGGTGCTGCTCGTCTCGCTCGTGGCGCTCGGGGCGGATTATGTGGTGATGGCGCTTGCAGGGTCGGTGTGGCTCTTGCTTGCGGGGCGGATCGCGGGCGGGATGGCGGCCGCGACCTATGCCACCGCCGCGGCCTATATCGCCGACATCTCGCCGCCCGAGCGCAAGGCCGCGAATTTCGGGCTGATCGGCGCGGCCTTCGGCGTGGGCTTTATCCTCGGGCCGCTGATCGGGGGGATGCTCGCGGAATACGGCTCGCGCGCGCCCTTCGTTGCGGCGGCGGTGCTCGCCTTCGCCAACGCCGTCTTCGGCTGGCTCGTGCTGCCTGAAACCGTGACGCCCGAGCGGCGCCGCCGGATCGGGCCGGCCGATCTGAACCCGCTCGGCGCGATCTTGCGGATCGGTGCGCTGCGGGGCGTGGGCGTGCCGCTTGCGGTCTATTTCCTCTATGAATTCGCGATGGTCGCCTATCCCGCGACGTGGTCCTATTTCGCCACCGCCCGCTTCGGCTGGGGTCCCGGGACGATCGGGCTGTCCCTCGCGCTCTTCGGGATCGCGTTCGCGGTCGTGCAGGGGGGGCTCATCCGCTTCGTGCTGCCGCGTCTGGGCGAGCGTCGCACGATCCTCGCCGGCCTCGGGATGAGCGGGACGGTCTTCGTCATGCTCGCCTTCGTTGCCGATCCCGCGCTCGCGCTCGGGCTTGCGCCGATGGGCGCGCTCGGGGCGGTGGTGGTGCCCTCGTTGCAGGGCCTCATGTCGCGGGCGGTGCCGGCTGACCGGCAGGGCGCGCTGCAGGGTGTCGTCGCCTCGGCGCGCGCGGTGTCGATGATCCTCGGGCCGCTGGTGATGACGTCGATCTTCTTCGCCTTCACCCGCGAGGGGGCGGCGCTGCACCTGCCGGGGGCGGCCTTCGTGCTGTCGGCCGCGATCATGGTCGTGTGCGGCGCACTCATCGTCGCTGGCGGGCCAGCGCCGGGGGCGGCGGCGGGCGAGAGAGGGCGAAACGACAGGGGGCAGGCATGAAGCTGCGCGATCTCGAGGTTCTGACGGTGGCGCCGCCGGCGCCGGGCTGGGGCGGGCGCTACTGGATCTTCGTCAAGCTCACCACCGACGACGGCATCCACGGCTGGGGCGAATGCTATGCCTCATCGGTCGGGCCCGCGGCGATGGAGGCGGTGATCCGCGACGTCTTCGCCCGCCACATGGAGGGCACCTCGGCCGAGAACATCGAGATGATGTATCGGCGCGCCTATTCCTCGGGCTTCACGCAGCGGCCGGACCTGACGGTGATGGGCGCGTTCTCGGGCCTCGAGATGGCGTGCTGGGACATCGTCGGCAAGGCGCGCGGCCGCCCGGTCTGGGCGCTGCTCGGCGGCATGATGAACCCGCGCGTGCGCTCCTACACCTATCTCTATCCCGAGCCGGGGCAGGATGCGGGCGAGTTCTGGGTCAATCCCGACTGGCAGGCCGAGGCGGCGGCGAAATGCGTCGCGCAAGGCTTCACCGCGGTGAAGTTCGACCCCGCCGGCCCCTACACGATCCGCGGCGGGCATGAGCCCGCGCAGCGCGACATCGCGCGCTCGGTCGCGTTTTGCCGCGCGATCCGCGAGGCGGTGGGGGATCGGGCCGATCTCCTTTTCGGCACGCATGGGCAGTTCTCGACCCCCGGCGCGATCCGGCTTGGCCGCGCGATCGAGCCCTTCGACCCGCTCTGGTACGAAGAGCCGATCCCGCCCGACAACCTGCCCGAATTCGCCGAGGTGGCGCGCGCGGTGCGCATCCCGCTCGCGACCGGCGAGCGGCTGACGACCAAGACCGAGTTCGGCGCGCTCTTGCGTCTCGGGGGCGTCAAGATCCTGCAACCCGCGCTGGGCCGCGTCGGCGGCATCTGGGAGGCGCGCAAGATCGCCGCCATGGCCGAGGTCTACAACGCCCAGATGGCGCCGCATCTTTATGCCGGGCCGGTCGAATGGGCCGCGAACATCCATCTGGCGGCGGCGATCCCGAATCTGCTCATCGCCGAGACGATCCAGACGGGGGGCGCGTTCCATCTGCGCCTCATCCGCAACGCGATCCGCTGGGAGGCCGGCGAGATCGTGGTGCCCGACGCGCCCGGGCTTGGCATCGAGATCGACGAGGAGCTGGCGCGCGCGCACCCCTTCACCGGCACGGGGCTGCACCTCGAGATGCAGGAGGCGCCCTGTTCCTATGGCGCGCCGAACCGCTTTGCCGGGGGCGCGCCGCGCGACTGACCAGCCGCGCGCGCCACTCAGTGCGCGGCGGCCCAGTTGGGCCCGCGCCCGGCATCGACCACGAGCGGCACATCGAGCCGCACGACGGGGTCCGCCGCGCCCTCCATGACCTCGCGCACCCGCGCGATGAGGGTATCCGCCGCGCCCTCGTCGACCTCGAACAGCAGTTCGTCATGGACCTGCAGGAGCATCCGCGCCGGCAGGTCGGCGATGGCCGCGGGCACGCGGATCATGGCGCGGCGGATGATGTCGGCGGCGGCGCCCTGGATCGGGGCGTTGATCGCGGCGCGGCGGGCAAAGCCCGCGGTCGGCCCCTTGGCGTTGATCTCGGGCGTGTGGATGCGCCGGCCAAACAGGGTCGTGACATAGCCATGCGCGCGCGCCGTCGCGACAGTATCGTCCATGTAGCGCCGGATGCCCGGGAAACGTTCGAAATAGGTGTCGATG
Organism: Gemmobacter sp.; assembly: GCA_030834485.1. Classification (GTDB taxonomy): domain Bacteria; phylum Pseudomonadota; class Alphaproteobacteria; order Rhodobacterales; family Rhodobacteraceae; genus JAUREX01. The sequence goes on along the minus strand of JAUREX010000063.1, from coordinate 4,246 downwards.
AAGCGCTGCGCCTGATCGCGCGGGATGCGCAGGTTGCGCGCAAGCCCGAAGCCCGAGATGCCGTAGATGACGCCGAAGTTGATCGCCTTGGCCTGCCGGCGCACCATCGGGTCCATCCCCTCGATCGGCACGCCGAACATCTCGGAGGCCGTCATCGCATGGATGTCCTTGCCCTCGCGGAACGCCTCGCGCAGTGCAGGGATGTCGGCGACATGGGCGAGGATGCGCAGTTCGATTTGGCTGTAGTCGAGGCTGACGAGGACGCGGCCCGGGGGGGCGACGAAAGCCTCGCGGATGCGCCGGCCCTCATCGGTGCGCACGGGGATGTTCTGGAGGTTCGGGTCGGTCGAGGCGAGCCGCCCGGTGTTGGCGCCCGCGATGACATAAGAGGTATGCACCCGCCCCGTCTCGGGGTTGATGTGGGCCTGCAGCGCGTCGGTATAGGTCGACTTGAGCTTGGCAAGCTGGCGCCAGTCGAGCACGCGCGCGGGCAGCTCGTGCCCCTCGGCCGCGAGATCCTCGAGGATGTCGGCGCCCGTCGCATAGGCGCCGGTCTTGCCCTTCTCGCCCCCCGGCAGGCCCATGCGGTCAAAGAGGATCTCGCCAAGCTGCTTGGGGCTCGCGACGTTGAAGCGCTCGCCCGCGAGCGTCTGGATCTCGTCCTCGAGCGCCGCCATCCGCTGCGCGAACACCCCCGACATGCGCGAGAGTGCGGCGCGATCGACCAGCACGCCTGCCATCTCCATCTCGGCGAGGACCGGCACTAGCGGGCGTTCGAGCGTCTGATAGACCGTCGTCACCTGCGCGCGGTGCAGCCGCGGCGCGAACGCCTGCCACAGGCGCAACGTGATGTCGGCATCCTCGGCCGCATAGGGGGCGGCATCCGCGATCGGCACCCGGTCGAAGGTGATCGCGGCCTTGCCCGCCCCCAGAAGCGGCTTGATCGGGATGGGCACATGGCCGAGATAGCTCTCGGACAGCGCGTCCATCCCGTGCCCGTGCAGCCCCGCGTGCAGCGCATAGGACATGAGCATCGTGTCGTCGATCGGCGCGACGCGGATCCCCTGACGGGCGAGGATCTTCCAGTCGTATTTCATGTTCTGGCCGATCTTGAGGACGGCCGCATCCTCGAGCATGGGCCTGAGGATCGCGAGCGCCGCGTCGCGGTCGATCTGGTCGGGCGCGCGCACGGCCGCGCCGAAAAGATCCCCCCCGCCGGTCACATGCCCGAGCGGCACATAGGCCGCCCGGCCGGGGGCGAGCGCGAGCGAGACGCCGACGAGTTCGGCGCGCATCTCGTCAAGGCTCGTCGTCTCGGTGTCGATGGCGACGAAGCCCTGCGCCTCGGCCTCGGCCACCCAGGCGCGCAGCGTCTCGGCGTCGCGGATCGTGACATAGGCGGCGTGGTCGAATGGCACCGCCGCGGGCGCCTGCCCCTCGGGCGCGGCCTGCGCGGCGGGGTCGAGCACGGGTTCGGGGATCGCGGGCGCCTCGACCCCCATCCTCTCGGCCACCCGGCGCGAGAGGGTGCGGAACTCCATCCGCGCGAGGAACTCGAGCAGCGCCTCGGTATGCGGCGGGCGGACCTCGAGCTCATCGAGGCCAAAGGGGAGCGGGGCGTTCTCCTCGAGCGTCACCAGCCGGCGCGAGAGGCGGATCTGCGCGATGTTGTCCATGATCGCGGCGCGGCGCTTGGGCTGGGGGATCTCGGCGGCGCGGGCAAGCAGGCTCTCGAGGTCGCCGAACTCGGCGATCAGCTGCGCGGCCGTCTTGATCCCGATCCCCGGCGCGCCCGGGATGTTGTCGACCGAATCGCCCGAGAGCGCCTGCACATCGACCACCCGCTCGGGCCCGACGCCGAATTTCTCGACCACCTCGTCGGGGCCGATGCGGCGGTTCTTCATGGGGTCGAGCATCTCGACCCCGCCGCCGATCAGTTGCATCAGGTCCTTGTCGGACGACAGGATGGTGACGCGCCCCCCCGCCTCGCGCGCCTGCCGGGCAAGGGTCGCGATGATGTCGTCGGCCTCGAACCCCTCGAGTTCAAGCGCGGGCAGATTGAAGGCGCGCGTCGCATCGCGCGTCAGCGGAAACTGCGGGCGCAGATCCTCGGGCGGCTCGGGGCGCTGGGCCTTGTAGAGGGGGTAGAGATCATTGCGGAAGGTATGGGCCGAAAAGTCGAACACCACCGCCGCATGGGTCGCCGCATCGCGCCCGCCCGAGCCGTTGCCGTCGACATAGCGCGCGAGCATGTTGCAAAAGCCCGCCACGGCGCCGATCGCAAGCCCGTCCGACTTGCGCGTGAGGGGCGGCAGCGCGTGATAGGCGCGAAAGATGAAGGCCGAGCCGTCGATCAGATGCAGATGGCAGCCCTTGCCGAAACCCATTGCCTCGCCCCCTGCGCCGCCCTAGCCTGACCGGGCATGTACCTTCTGGTCATTTATCGCAACGCGCTGGCCTTGGCGACCCTTTGCGCCGTCGCGCCCGTCGCCTCGGCCAGCGATTGCCTGCTGCGCGAGGGGCGGCGCGATTCCTGCTCGCCCGTCGTCGCCTGCCTTGAGCCGAGCGGGATCTGGTTTTCCGGCCGGGCGACGGGCTGGAATCAGGGCGAGGTTTCGGGCGTTCTGTCCTCGGGGGCGCGGTGTGGCGGCACATGGACGGGCCGCAACCTGATCGGCCTCGGGCAGGCCGACATCATCTGCGACGACGGGCGGCGCGTCGTCGTCTTCTTCACCTATCTCGACAGCCTGACGGGAACCGCGCTTGGCCACGGCCTCAGCGACCGGGCGGAGCGGGTGCGAAGCTGGTCGGGCCACGCGATCCCCGACCATGTCGATCCCGAGCGCGGCCGCGGGCCGATCTGCGAGGGGGCCGAGATTCCGATCTCGTGAGAGCGCCTCAGCCCTGCGCGGGTGCCTTGTCGGCGTCGCGATGGACGAAGCGCTTGTCGCAATAGGGGCAGTCGATCCAGCCCGTTTCTTCGGGGATGACGAGCCAGACGCGCGGGTGGCCGAGCGCGCCCTCGCCGCCGTCGCAGGCGACTTTCCACGCGGTCACGAACTCGGTCTCGGGGGCGGGATGGGTGTGCATGGCGCTCCTCGGATTGCGCCCCGACGATAGCCCGCCGGGGCCGGCCCGGAAAGGGGGCGGATCAGCGCGGCGGGTTCAGCATCCGCCCGAGGTTGCGGCCCGCGAGGATATGGACATGGAGATGCGGCACCTCCTGCACCCCGTCACGGCCCGCGTTCGAGATGAGCCTGAAGCCCCCGCCCCCCACGCCGGGGCCGACGCCGAGCAGGGCGCAGACCTGCCCGATCGCGCGGGTGAAATCGACGATCTCGGCCTCGCTCGCCCCGGTGGCGAAATCGTCATAGGTCGCATAGGGCCCCTTGGGGATCACGAGGACATGATCGGGCGCCTGGGGCGCGATGTCGCGAAACGCGAGGCTGTGGGGTGTTTCAAGCACCTTGGTGCAGGGGATCTCGCCGCGCAGGATGCGGGCGAAGATGTTCTGGGGATCGTAGCTCATGGTTCTCAGTCCTCGAACAGATGCGGCGCGCGCGCGAGCGCCTCGGCATCAGTATCGACCAGATCGAACGTCTCCGCCAGCACCGGGGCGATCCGGGCGGGCGGCGTGCCCTCGGTCCAGACCCGCAGCGCGGGGCCGCAGATCCGGCGCAGGCGCTCGCCCTCGGCCACGCATTCGCGCCTGAGCCCCTCGAGCATCTCGGCGGCAACCGCGCCGCCATCCGCGCCGACCAGCCCGAGCCGGGCCGCATGCCCCGCGAGGTAGGCGTCACTCAGCCTTGCATCGAGCCACAGGACCCGCAGCCGCGCCCCCGACGCCACCAGCGCCTCGAGCACGCCGGTCTGGCCGGGATCGAGGCAGAGCGCGATCCGGCGCGCGCGCGCGACCTCGGCCACGAGGCGCATCAGCGCGACGGGATGATCGGCCCGCCGCGCCGGATCGGCGCCGATGCCGCCCAGATCGGGCAGATGCGCCTCGGCCTCGGAAAAGACAAAGCCGAGCGCGCAGAACCCGCCCAGTCGCGCGAGCCCGTCGCGCAGCCGCTTGGCGACGTGCCATTTCTTCGAGACGATCACGAAAAGCGCATGCTCGGGCCCGAGCGCGCCGTGGGCGAGGTTACGGGAGTCGTGCAGCACGGACAGGCCGCCCAGCACCTCACGGGTCACTTGGAGACCGACCCCGGGATCGAAGGGCACGAGCCCGTGGCCGGCCATCTCC
>JAUREX010000062.1 GCA_030834485.1 Gemmobacter sp. | reverse complement strand
GATCACGATGCGGATCGGGCGCAGGCAACCCGCGTTCATCGGGATCGGCGCCTCGACCATGACGCGAAAGCAATAGAGGACGGCGGCGCGCGTCACCGGCTCGGGGGCGTTGAAGTTGTTCGCGGCAGCGGGGCTCGTGCCGGTGAAGTCGACGGTCGCGGTGCGCGCGGCGCGATCGACGCGGATCTGCACGCGGATCATCTGGCCCGTGTCGGTCGGATAGTCGCAGGAACAATCCGGAAGCCCGCCGATCAGACGCGCGACCTCTTCGGCGGCGTTGTCCTGCACATGGCCCATATAGGCCTGCACGGTCGGCAGGCCGAATTCCGCGACCATGCGGCGCAGCTCGGCCGCGCCGCGTTCGTTGGCGGCGATCTGGGCGGTGATGTCGGCAACGTTCTGGTCGGGGTTGCGGGCAGGCCAGCGATGATCGGTAAGGAGCCGGCGCAGCGCGGCCTCGCGGAATGTCCCCTGCTCGACAAGCAGGAAGTTGTCGAAGAGCACCCCCTCCTCCTCGACCGTCGTCGCGAGCGGGGTCATCGACCCCGGCGCGGTGCCGCCCACATCGGCGTGATGCCCGCGCGAGGCCACCCAGAAGAGGATCGCGCCCCCCGCCTCGTCGAAGACGGGCGAGACGACGGTGATGTCGGGCAGATGGGTGCCGCCGTTGTAGGGGGCGTTGAGCGCAAAGACATCGCCCGGCCGGATGCGCCCGGCGTTGAGGCGGATCACCGTCTCGACGCTGCGGTCCATCGAGCCCAGATGCACCGGCATATGCGGCGCATTGGCGACAAGCGCCCCCGTCGCATCGAAGACCGCGCAAGAGAAATCGAGCCTTTCCTTGATGTTGACCGAATGCGCCGTGTTCTGAAGCGCCACGCCCATCTGCTCGGCGATGTTCATGAAGAGGTTGTTGAAGACCTCGAGCAGGATCGGGTCGGCCGCGGTCGTGCCGGCGGCGACGGCGCGCGCCATGCGTTCGTGGCGGCGCATCACGATATCGTCGCGCGCGCTGATCTCTGCCGTCCAGCCGGGCTCGACGACGACGGTCTGGTTGGCCTCGATGATGAGGGCGGGGCCCATCAGCCGGTCGCCCGGCCCGAGGGCCGCGCGCGCGACCACCGCCGCGAGCAGCGTGCTGCCCGCGAAATGGACCGGCACGCGCAGATCGCCCTGCGCGGCGCGCGCCCCTGTGGCGGGGGCGGGCGCCCCCTCGCGGCCATGCGGGCGCTCCGACATCTCGACCTCGACCGCCTCGACCGTGACGGGCTTTTCGGCCGAGACGAAGCCGAACTGTGCCTTGTGCGCGCCCTCGAAGGCCGCGCGCGCCGCCGCCGCATCGCCCGTCCAGAGCACGGGCAGCGCCGTGTCGGTGCCCGCATAGCGCAGATGCAGCCGCGTGAGCGTCTCGGCCGCGCCCGGATCGACCCCTTGCCCCGCGAGCTCGGCCGCGACGGCGGCATGAAGCGCCTCGGCAAGGGCCGCGATCGCGCCGAGGGTCGCGGGCCCGAGCGGCTCGACCAGCGCCTGCTGGCGGCTCGCCGATACCCGCGCCCGCCCGATCCCATAGGCCGACAGCAGCCCCGAGAGCGGGTGGATCAGAACCGACTCCATCCCCAGCGCATCGGCCACGCGGCAGGCGTGCTGCCCGGCCGCGCCGCCAAAGGCGTTCAGCGCATATTTCGTCACGTCATAGCCGCGCTGCACGCTGATCTTCTTGATCGCATTCGCCATGTTCTCGACCGCGATGGTCAGGAAGCCCTCGGCGACGGCCTCGGGCGTGCGGCCCTCGGCCTCGGCGATGGCGGCGAATTTCGCCGCCACCACCTCGGCATCGAGCGCCTCGTCCTGCCCCGGGCCGAAGACGCGCGGAAAGAACTCGGGCCGCAGCCGCCCCAGCATCACATTGGCGTCCGTCACCGTCAGCGGCCCGCCGCGGCGATAGCAGGCGGGGCCGGGGTTGGCGCCGGCCGAATCGGGCCCGACGCGAAAGCGGCCCGGATCGGCGTGCAGGATCGACCCGCCGCCCGCGGCGACGGTATGGATGCGCATCATCGGGGCGCGGATGCGCACGCCCGCGACCTCGGTGTCGAAGGCGCGCTCATATTCGCCCGCGAAATGCGCCACATCGGTCGAGGTGCCGCCCATGTCAAAGCCGATGACGCGCGCAAAGCCCGCATCCGCCGCCGTCTCGACCATGCCGACGACACCGCCCGCCGGCCCCGAGAGGATCGCGTCCTTGCCCTGGAACCGCTCGGCCGCCGTCATGCCGCCCGAGGACATCATGAACTGAAGCGTGGGCCCCGGCTCGCCCGCGGGCGTCGCACCCAGCGCACCCGCCACCCGCGCCACATAGCGGCGCAGGATCGGCGAGAGATAGGCATCGACCACGGTCGTATCGCCGCGCCCGATGAGCTTGACGAGCGGCGAGACCTCGTGGCTGACCGAGACCTGAGCAAACCCCATCCCCCGCACCAGCGCACCGAGGGCCGCCTCATGCGCGGGGTTCTTCCAGGCGTGCATGAGCACGATCGCGACCGCGTCGATCCCGTCGGCGCGCGCCTGCACCAGCGCGCCGCGCACCCCCTCGGCCGCAAGCGGCACCTCGACCGTGCCATCGGCGCGCAGCCGTTCCTCGACCTCGATCACCCGCTCATAGAGCTGCTCGGGCAGGATGATCTCCTTGGCGAAGATGTCGGGGCGGGCCTGATAGGCGATCCTGAGCGCATCGCGAAAGCCGCGCGTGATCAGAAGGAGCGTCCGGTCCCCCTTGCGTTCGAGCAGCGCATTGGTCGCAACCGTCGTGCCCATCTTGACGGTCCCGATCCGCGCGGGCTCGATCCGGCCGCCAAGGAGCCGCCGGATCCCCTCGATCGCGGCATCCTCATAGGCCTCGGGGTTCTCGGACAGAAGCTTGAGCGGGTGCAGCGCCCCGTCCGGCGCGCGCCCGACGACATCGGTGAAGGTGCCGCCCCGGTCGATCCAGAAATCCCACGTCCGGGTCGCGGTCTTCGTCGTCATCGGCGCATCTCCGTCGCTCATCGCCGGGCAAGGGGCGTTACCCGGCAGGTGCCGCCCGAATCAATGGAGAATTGCCGCGATCGGGTCAACGCGGCGCTACGGGGCAGGATGGCGGAAACGGCGCGGCGAAAGGCGCAAACGGATGCCGCGCGGCAGGCCGGCGCGATAAACAGGGCTGTCGTTCCGAGGGGGGCTGATCGGGCATGCGCTATTCCGGATTGAGGGTGATCGCCGAGGCCCTGACCGGCCACAAGGGCTGGAAGCCCGTCTGGCGCGACCCCGCGCCGCAACCCGATTATGACATCGTCATCGTCGGCGGCGGGGGGCATGGGCTCGCGACGGCCTACTACCTTGCGAAGGAGTTCGGGCAAAAGCGCATCGCGGTGCTCGAAAAGGGCTGGCTCGGCAGCGGCAACGTCGGGCGCAACACGACGATCATCCGCTCGAACTATCTGCTCGACGGCAACGAACCCTTCTACGAATTCAGCCTCAGGCTGTGGGAGGGGCTCGAGCAGGATTTCAACTACAACGCCATGGTCAGCCAGCGCGGGATCATCAACCTCATCCACACCGACGCCCAGCGCGACGCCTTCACCCGGCGCGGCAATGCGATGATCCTCAACGGTGCGGATGCCGAATTGCTCGATCAGGCGCAGGTCCGGGCGATGTATCCGTTCCTCAACTTCGACAATGCGCGCTTTCCGATCAAGGGCGCACTGATGCAGCGCCGCGGCGGCACGGTGCGCCATGATGCGGTGGCCTGGGGCTATGCGCGCGGGGCGGATTCGCGCGGCGTCGATCTGATCCAGAACTGCGAGGTGACGGGGATGCGCATCGCCGGGGGCCGCATCCTCGGGCTGGAGACGACGCGCGGCTTCATCGGTGCACGCAAGGTCGGGGTGGCGGTGGCGGGGTCATCCTCGCGCGTGATGGCCCATGCGGGGCTGCGCCTGCCGATCGAGAGCCATGCCCTGCAGGCCTTCGTCTCGGAGGGGCTCAAGCCCTTCATCGACGGGGTGATGACCTTCGGCGCGGGGCATTTCTACGTCAGCCAGTCCGACAAGGGGGGCCTCGTCTTTGGCGGCGACATCGACGGCTACAACTCCTACGCCGCGCGCGGCAACCTGCCGGTGATCGAGGATGTGGCCGAGGGGGGCATGGCGCTGATGCCGGCGATCGGGCGGGCGCGCCTCTTGCGGATCTGGGGCGGGATCATGGACATGTCGATGGACGGCAGCCCCATCATCGACCGCACCCCGGTCGAGGGGCTCTATTTCAACGGCGGTTGGTGCTATGGCGGGTTCAAGGCGACGCCGGCCTCGGGGTGGTGCTTTGCCCATCTGCTGGCGCGCGACGAACCCCACCCGACCGCGCGCGCCTATCGCTTCGACCGCTTTCTGCGCGGCCTCATGATCGACGAAAAGGGCCAGGGCGCCCAGCCGAACCTGCACTGAGGGCGCACGCATGATCATCCCCCACCCCCTCCTCGGCCCCCGCGACGCGCAGGAGTTCGTCTATCTCGGCGACGCAAGCCTGATGAACCGCCCCGACGGCATGACGGCGGGGATCGAGGCCTTTCACGACTGGCTCTATCAGCGCGACAACCCCGCCGGCATCCACCGCGAGCTCTGGTATCACGAGCAGGGCGACCGCTCGTGGCTGGTCGTGACGCGCAACACCCTCACCCACGAGATCCTCGGGGCCGAGCTGGCGCGCGATGTCGCCCGCGCCATGGGACGGACGAAATGACCCAGACGCACCGCCTCGCGGGCGGCCAGATCGACCGCAGCCGCACGCTGCGCTTCAGCTTCGACGGGCTGCCCTATCTCGGGCATCCGGGCGATACGCTCGCCTCGGCGCTGCTGGCGAACGGGGTGCGCCTGATGGGGCGCAGCTTCAAGTATCACCGCCCGCGCGGCCCCCTCTCGGCGGGCTCGGAAGAGCCCAACGCGCTGGTAGAGCTGCGCGGCGGCGCCCGGCGCGAGCCCAACACGCGGGCGACCGTGGTCGAGCTTTTCGACGGGCTCGAGGCCGCGAGCCAGAACCGCTGGCCGTCGCTGCGCCTCGATGCGCTGGCGATCAACGACCGGCTGAGCAGCTTTTTCGCCGCGGGCTTCTACTACAAGACCTTCATGTGGCCGGCGGCGTTCTGGGAAAAGGTCTATGAGCCGCTGATCCGGCACGCCGCGGGCCTCGGGTCGCTCAGCGGCGCCGAGGACCCCGACAGCTACGACAAGGGCTTTCGCCACTGCGACCTTCTGGTGATCGGGGCGGGGCCGGCGGGCCTGATGGCCGCACTGACGGCGGGGCGGGCGGGGGCGCGCGTCATCCTTGCGGATGAGGATTTCCGCATGGGCGGGCGCCTCAATGCCGAGACCTTCGCCGTTGGCGGCATGGCGGGTGCCGATTGGGCGGCGGCGGCGGTGGCCGAACTCGGGGCGCTGCCCAATGTGCGGCTGATGACGCGCACGACCGTGTTCGGCGCCTTCGACGACGGGATCTTCGGCGCGCTCGAGCGCGTCTCGGACCATCTGCCCGAACCGCTGCCCGGGCGGCCGCGCCAGACGCTCTGGCGCATCTATGCCCGCCGCGCGATCCTTGCCGCCGGCGCGACCGAGCGGCCGATCGCGTTCGAGAACAACGACCGCCCCGGCATCATGCTCGCGGGCAGCCTGCGCGCATATGCCAACCGCTGGGGGGTCGCGGCAGGAAGCCGGGTCGCGATCTTCACCAACAACGCCGACGGGCTGCGCAGCGCGATCGACCTGCAGGCGGCAGGCGTCGAGGTCGCGGCGGTGATCGACGCGCGCCCCGACGCCCCGCCCGATGCGCCCCCCCTGCCCGGCATCCGTCACCTGCGCGGCGCCGAGGTGATCGACAGCGCCGGACGGCTCGGGCTGCGCGCGGTGACGCTGCGCCACGCGAACGGGCGGACCGAGGTGCTGCGCGTCGATGCGCTCGGCGTCTCGGGCGGGTGGAACCCCAATGTCAACATCACCTCGCACCACGGCAGCCGCCCGGTGTGGGATCCGGCCATCGCCGCCTTCGTGCCGGGTGCGGGCGGGCCGCGGGGGCTTGTGGCGGCGGGGGCTGCGGCCGGCGCGCTCTCGACCCATGGCGCACTTGCGGGCGGGCAGGCGGCGGCGCTGGCGGTGCTGGGCGATCTCGGGCTCGGGGCGCGCGCCGAGGCGCTGCCCGAGGCCGAGGACGCGCCCGTCTCGATCGTGCCGAAATGGCATGTCGGCGACGGGCGGGGCCGGGCCTGGATCGACCAGCAGAACGATGTGACGGTCAAGGACGTCGTCCTCGCGCATCAGGAGAATTTCACCTCGGCCGAGCATCTCAAGCGCTACACCACACTCGGGATGGCGACCGATCAGGGCAAGACGGGCAATGTCATCGGCCTTGCGGTGATGGCCGAGCTGACCGGCCGCACCATCGCCGAGACGGGCACGACCGTCTATCGCCCGCCCTATACGCCCGTGGCGCTCGGCGCGCTTGCGGGGCGCTCGCGCGGGCCCGAGTTCAAGCCGGTGCGGCGCACGCCCTCGCATGTCTGGGCGGCCGAGCAGGGCGCGGTCTTTGTCGAGGTCGGGATGTGGCTGCGCACCCAGTGGGTGCCCCGCCCCGGCGAGACGCACTGGCGCGAGAGCGTCGACCGCGAGGTGCTGGCGACGCGCCGCTCGGTCGGGATCTGCGATGTGACGACGCTGGGCAAGATCGACATACAAGGCACCGACGCGGGCGCCTTTCTCGACCGCATCTATTGCAACACCTTCTCGACCCTGCCCATCGGCAAGTGCCGCTATGGCCTCATGCTGCGCGAGGACGGGATGGTGTTCGACGATGGCACCACCGCGCGCATGGGCGAACATGAATTCGTCATGACGACGACGACCGCGAATGCGGTAACGGTCTTTCGCCATCTCGAATACTGCCGCCAGGTCCTCTGGCCCGAGATGGATGTGCAGATCATTTCGACGACCGAGGCGTGGGCGCAATTCTCGGTCGCAGGCCCCAATGCGCGCCGTCTGCTTGCGCGCATCGTCGATCAGGACATCTCGGATGCGGCGTTTCCCTACATGGCGGCGGGCGAGGTCACGATCGGCGGGCTGCGGGCGCGGCTCTTCCGCATCTCCTTCTCGGGCGAGGAGGGCTACGAGATCGCGGTGCCCGCGCGCTATGGCGATGCGCTGATCCGCCGCCTGATGGCCGAGGGGCGCGACTTCGATGCGGTCGTCTACGGCACCGAGGCGCTTGGCGTCATGCGGGTCGAGAAGGGCCATGTCGCGGGCAACGAGATCAACGGCCAGTCGAGCGCGCTCAACATGGGGCTCGGCCGGATGGTGTCGCGCAAGAAGGACGCGATCGGGGTCGTGCTGTCGCAGCGCGAGGGGATGGTCGATCCGGGCGGCTATCGCCTCGTGGGCGTCCGGCCGGTCGATCCGGCGGGCCGGCTGGTCGCGGGCAGCCACCTGCTCGAACAGGGCGCGGCGGCGGTGATCGCGAACGATCTGGGCTGGCTCACCTCCAAGGTGTTCTCGCCGCATCTGGGCTCGGACATCGCGCTTGCCTATCTGCGCGGGGGCGAGGGGCGGATCGGGCAGCGGCTGCGCGCGGTCAACCTGCTCGCACGCCCGGCCACCGAGACGCTGGTTGAGATCACGAGCCCCCATTTCCTCGATCCCGAAGGAGAACGCCTCCGTGGCTGAGCCGCTCCATGCCCTGACCGCGCTCGGCCGGCCCGAGCCGCTGGACGAGACCATCGGCGCCCTGCGCCTGACCGAGCGCATCGACATCGCACTCGCCTCGCTCGCGGTCCGCAAGGGGCGCGAGGGGGATGTGGCGGCGGCGGCCGCAGCCGCGGGCATCCCGCTGCCCGACCCGGCGCGCCATGCCGCCGGCCCGACCCATGCGGCCTTCTGGGTCGCGCCCGGGATGTGGTTCCTCGAGGCGCCCTTCGCCACGCATGAGGATATCGTCGCGCGCCTGCGCCCGGTCTTCGGCGATGCGGCCTCGATCACCGAACAGACCGACGCCTGGATCTGCCTCGACCTCTCGGCGCCCGACCTCGTGCCGCTGTTCGAGCGGCTCTGCGCGGTCGATCTGGCCGCGGTGCCCGAGGGCCATGCGACGCGCACTGTGATCGAGCATCTGGGCTGCTATCTGATCGTGCACGGACGGGGGGCGGTGCGCCTCCTCGGGCCGCGCTCATCGGCCGCAAGCCTCGTGCATGCGCTGCAGGTCGCGGCCGCGTCCCTTGGCTGAGGGGCCGCTTGAATCGGTCTTTTTTTCCCTCTAGGAAAATCCTGATGCGCCAAGCCGTCAGGACCGCCCCATGAAGCCCCCTGCCCCAGCCGCGCTGCCCCGAGGCAAGCCCGCCTTCGATCAGGACCCCCACCGCCTGCGCGAGGTCGCGGAGCGCACGCTCGAGGCCGCGATCGGGCGCGAGGTGCGCAACCTGCGCCGCCAGCATGGCATGACGGTCGCGGACCTTGCGGCGGTGACCGGCCTCTCGATCGGGATGCTCTCGAAGATCGAGAACGGCAACACCTCGCCCTCGCTGACGACGCTGCAGGTGCTCGCGCATGCGTTCTCGGTGCCGGTGACGGCCTTCTTTCGCGGCCATGAGGAACGGCGCGAGGCCCAACACGTCCGCGCGGGCGAGCATCTCGAGATCGAGCGCCGCGGGACGCGGGCGGGGCATCAGTACAACCTGCTCGGCCATATCGGCTCGAACGCCTCGGGCGTGGTGCTCGAACCTTACCTCATCACCCTCACGACCGAGAGCGACACCTTCCCGACCTTTCAGCACGAGGGGCTCGAGATCCTCTACATGCTCGAGGGCGAGGTGGATTACCGCCACGGCGATCGGATCTATCCGCTCAAGCCCGGCGACAGCCTGCTCTTTGACGCCGACGCCCCGCACGGGCCCGAGACGCTGGTGCGGCTGCCGGCGCGCTATCTGTCGGTCATCGCCTATCCGCAGGGCTGAGGACGCGGCGCCGATATTTCCCGACCGGGAAAAAAGTTTCTCTGTAGTTGATGCCGGCGCGGCGCGGTGCTAGCGTCCGGGCAGCCACTCGGAGGAGACGAATCCATGTGCGGCATCGTTGGCCTGTTTCTGAAGGATCCCAGCCTGGAGCCCAAGCTTGGCGCCATGCTGTCGGACATGCTCATCACCATGACCGACCGCGGCCCGGACTCGGCCGGGATCGCGATCTATTCGGGCGCCCGCGACGGGATCGGCAAGATCACCGTGCAGTCGGCCGACCCCGGCCGCGATTTCCGCAACCTCGACGCCGATCTGCACGACGCGATCGGCCAGCCCGTCCTCATGCTCGAGAAGAGCACGCATGCCGTGCTTGAGGTGCCGATCGACCAGCTCGAGGCCGCGCGCAGCGCGCTCGGGCATCTGCGCCCCGCGGTCAAGATCATGAGCGTCGGCGACTCGATCGAGATCTTCAAGGAGGTCGGCCTGCCCCGCGACGTCTCGGCGCGCTTTGCGGTCTCGAAGATGAAGGGCACGCACGGGATCGGCCACACCCGGATGGCGACCGAGTCGGCGGTGACCACGATGGGCGCACACCCCTTCTCGACCGGGCCGGACCAGTGCCTCGTGCACAACGGCTCGCTCTCGAACCACAACGCGGTCCGGCGCGAGTTGCGCCGCGAGGGCATGAGCTTCGAGACCGAGAACGACACCGAGGTGGCGGCCGCCTTCATCAGCCACAAGCTGCGCTCGGGCGAGAGCCTCGGGGCGGCGATGGAGGCGACGCTGACCGACCTCGACGGCTTTTTCACTTTCGTCGTCGGCACCCGCAACGGCTTTGGCGTCGTGCGCGACCCCATCGCCTGCAAGCCCGCGGTGATGGCCGAGACGGATGCCTATGTCGCCTTCGGGTCGGAATACCGCGCCCTCGTGAACCTGCCCGGGATCGAGGATGCCCGCGTCTGGGAACCCGAGCCCGCCACCGTCTATTTCTGGGAGCGCTGAGAGCATGCAGACCTTCGACCTCGAGGCCCAGGGGCTGCGCGCGCTGAACGCGGCGCTGCACGCGCTGAAGGGCCAGACCAACATGACCGCGTGGGAGGTCGTGAACCCCCGCGGCGCGCACGCCATCGCCGCGGGCGTCGATGCGCTGGTGGACGTCACCGTGCGCGGCTCAACGGGTTACTACTGCGCCGGGATGAACAAGCTCGCCACCATCCGCGTCAAGGGCAGCGCGGGGCCGGGCGTTGCCGAGAACATGATGTCGGGCACCGTCATCATCGACGGCGACGCCAGCCAGTATGCCGGCGCCACCGGGCGCGGCGGGCTTCTGGTGATCAAGGGCAACGCCTCGAGCCGCTGCGGCATCTCGATGAAGGGCATCGACATCGTGGTGCATGGCTCGATCGGGCACATGTCGGCCTTCATGGCGCAATCGGGCAACCTCGTGGTGCTCGGCGATGCGGGCGATGCGCTGGGCGACAGCCTCTATGAGGCGCGCATCTTCGTGCGCGGCCGCGTCAAGTCGCTCGGGGCCGACTGCATCGAGAAGGAGATGCGCGACGAACATTACGCCGCCCTCGAGGATCTGCTGCGCCGGGGCGAGGCGGACGCCAAGGCCCGCCCCGAAGAGTTCCGGCGCTATGGTTCGGCGCGCAAGCTCTATACCTTCAACATCGACAACGCGTCGTCCTACTGAGGGCCCGACATGACCGATCTGCCCCGCACGCCCCCGCGATATTCCGCGACCTTCACCCCGGCCGTGAACGCCGAGATCCGCCGCGCCGCGGCGACCGGCATCTACGACATCCGCGGCGGCGGCACCAAGCGCCACCTGCCCCATTTCGACGATCTGCTCTTTCTCGGCGCCTCGATCAGCCGCTATCCGCTTGAGGGCTACCGCGAGAAATGCGCAACCGACGTCTGGCTCGGGACGCGCCACGCGAAAAAGCCCATCCACCTCGAGATCCCGGTCACCATCGCCGGCATGTCGTTCGGCGCGCTCTCGGGCCCGGCCAAGGAGGCGCTCGGGCGCGGCGCGACGATGGCCGGCACCTCGACCACCACGGGCGACGGCGGCATGACCGAGGAGGAGCGGGGCCATTCGAAGACGCTCGTCTATCAGTATCTGCCCTCACGCTACGGCATGAACCCCGACGATCTGCGCCGGGCGGACGCGATCGAGATCGTGGTCGGCCAGGGCGCCAAGCCCGGCGGCGGGGGGATGCTGCTCGGCCAGAAGATCTCGGACCGGGTCGCGACCATGCGCAACCTGCCCAAGGGGATCGACCAGCGCTCGGCCTGCCGCCACCCGGACTGGACGGGGCCCGACGATCTCGAGATCAAGATCATGGAATTGCGCGAGATCACGGATTGGGAAAAGCCGATCTATGTCAAGGTCGGCGGCGCGCGGCCCTATTACGACACCGCGCTCGCGGTAAAGGCGGGGGCCGATGTCGTCGTCGTCGACGGGATGCAGGGGGGCACGGCGGCGACGCAGGATGTCTTCATCGAGCATGTGGGGATGCCGATACTTGCGTGCATCCCGCAGGCGGTGAAGGCGCTGCAGGATCTCGGGATGCACCGCAAGGTGCAGCTCATCGTCTCGGGCGGGATCCGCTCGGGGGCGGATGTGGCCAAGGCGCTCGCGCTCGGGGCCGATGCGGTGGCGATCGGGACGGCCGCCCTGATCGCGCTCGGCGACAACGACCCGAGATGGGAAGAGGAATACCAAAAGCTCGGCACCACCGCCGACGCCTATGACGACTGGCACGAGGGGCGCGACCCCGCCGGCATCACGACGCAGGATCCCGACCTCTACAGCCGCTTCGACCCGATCCTCGGGGGGCGGCGGCTCAAGAACTACCTCAAGGTCATGACGCTCGAGGCGCAGACAATCGCGCGCGCCTGCGGCAAGAACCACCTCCACAACCTCGAGCCCGAGGATCTGTGCGCCCTCACGATCGAGGCGGCCGCGATGGCGGGCGTTCCGATCGCGGGCACCTCATGGATCCCGGGCCGGACCGGTTTTTGAGAAACGCGAAAAAACAGGGAGTTGCCAAGATGACGACCGATCTTGCCAAATGGGCCCGGGACAAGGGCGTCCGTTACTTCATGATCTCCTACACCGACCTCTTCGGCGCGCAGCGGGCCAAGCTCGTGCCGACGCAGGCGATTGCGGACATGTCGGTCGAGGGCGCGGGTTTCGCCGGTTTCGCGACCTGGCTCGACCTCACGCCGGCGCACCCCGACCTGATGGCGGTGCCTGATCCCGCGTCGGTCATTCAACTCCCGTGGAAGAAGGAGGTGGCCTGGGTCGCGGCGCGCGCGACGATGGAGGAAAAGCTCGTCGATCAGGCGCCGCGCAACGTCCTAGAACGCCTCGTGGCCGAGGCCGCAAAGGACGGGCTGCGCGTCAAGACCGGAGTCGAGCCCGAATTCTTCATCCTCAACGCCGCAGGCGACGGGGTCTCGGACATCTACGACACCGCCGAAAAGCCCTGCTACGACCAGCAGGCGCTGATGCGCCGCTATGACGTGATCGCCGAGATCTGCGACTACATGCTCGAGCTCGGCTGGGAGCCCTATCAGAACGACCACGAGGATGCGACCGGCCAGTTCGAGATGAACTGGAAATACGACGACGCCCTCGCGACCGCCGACAAGCATTCCTTCTTCAAGTTCATGGTCAAGTCGGTCGCCGAAAAGCACGGCTTTCGCGCAACCTTCATGCCCAAGCCCTTCAAGGGGCTGACGGGCTCAGGCTGCCATGCGCATATCTCGGTCTGGTCGCTCGACGGGAAAACGAACGCCTTCGCCGACACCTCGAAGGAACTTGGCCTGTCCGATCGCGGGCGCACCTTCCTCGGCGGCATCATGAAGCACGCCTCGGCGCTTGCGGCCATCACCAACCCGACCGTCAACAGCTACAAGCGCATCAACGCCCCGCGCACCACCTCGGGCGCGACCTGGGCGCCCAACAGCGTGACCTGGACCGGGAACAACCGCACCCACATGGTGCGCGTGCCGGGGCCCGGGCGGTTCGAGCTGCGCCTGCCCGACGGGGCGGCGAACCCCTATCTCTTGCAGGCGATCATCATCGCGGCCGGCCTCGACGGGGTGCGCACCGAGGCCGATCCGGGCAAGCGGTACGACATCGACATGTACCAGATGGGGCACACGGTGAAGAACGCGCCGAAGCTGCCGCTCAATCTGCTTGATGCGCTGCGCGCCTATGACCGCGACCGGACGCTCAAGGCCATGATGGGCGAGGATTTCTCGGCCGCCTACCTCAAGCTCAAGCACCAGGAATGGAACAGCTATTGCGCCCA
>JAUREX010000061.1 GCA_030834485.1 Gemmobacter sp. | reverse complement strand
TGATCCAGACCCAGTCGCGCCCGGCCATCAGCGCAATCAGGCGCAGCCGGTCCTCGGGCGCGAGCCGCCCCGCCGCGCCCAGATCGTCGAAGCTGTCGCCGAGCGCGAGGACGCGGCGCGCCCCGGTCGCCGCCAGTTCCGCCGCGAGGCGGTCAAGCGTTGCGCGCACCTCATAGGGCGGCAGCATCGGCCCGCCGCCAAGCGCGGCGCGCTGCGCCTTGCCCAGATGCAGGTCTGCGACGCACAAGAGCCCCTGCGCCGGCCAGTGGAGCGCACCCGAGGCGCGCGCGATCAGCGCCTCGCCGCAGAGCGCAAAGGCGATCCGGTCGGGCTGCGCGGTCGGGCCGGGGGCGGGGGGTTGGGGGTCGGGCATGGGGTGTTCGTGCCAGCGCCGGCGCCCGGGTTCAAGCGCCGCGTCCGGCGCGCTCGTCGCAAGAGGAACGAAGGGGCAGGGCAGGGCCGCGCGGGTCAGCCATCGCGCCGCCCCCCCTCAGAACAGCCGCAATTGCGTGCCGGGTGCCTCGGGCACGCGGAAGAGGTCGCAGCGCAGGGGCGGCAGCCGCTCAACCAGCCCCTCGCGCGCCAGCGCGAGATCGAAGCGCCGGCGCAGGAGGTCGGCCCAGACGCCCGCGCCCCGCATCCGCCTGCCAAAGCGCGGGTCGTGGTCGCGCCCGCCGTTCATCTCGCGCACGCGTGCCATCACCTTCTCGGCCCGCTCGGGCAGGGTGCGCGCGAGCCAGTCGCGAAAGAGGCCCGCGACCTCGCCGGGCAGGCGCAGCGGGATGAGGGTCGCGGCCACCGCCCCGGCGGCTCGGGCGGCGGCGAGGATGCGCTCGATCTCGGGGTCGGTCAGGCCAGGGATGACGGGCGCCACCATCACCCGCACCGGCACCCCCGCCGCCGCGAGCGCCGCGACCGTCTCGAGCCGGCGGGCGGGTGCGGGGGCGCGCGGCTCCATCGCGCGCGAGAGGTCGGGATCGAGCGTCGTGATGCTGACCCCCACCCGCATCAGCCCCCGCCGCGAGAGCCCCGCCACCAGATCGAGATCGCGCGCGATCAGCGTGCCGCGCGTCGTGATCGAGGCGGGATGGCCGAAGTCGCCGAGCACGCGCAGCACCTCGGGCATGATGCGCGCGCGTGCCTCGGCGGGCTGATAGGGGTCGGTCGCGGTGCCGATCGCGATCGGGGCGGGCGCATAGCCGCGCGCGCGGAACTCGCGCGCCAGCGCCGCGCTGAGGCCGGGGCGCGCCACCAGCCGCGTCTCGAAATCGAGCCCGGGCGAGAGGCCGAGCCAGGCATGCGTCGGGCGCGCATAGCAATAGGCGCAGCCATGCTCGCAGCCGCGATAGGGGTTGAGGCTGCGGTCGAACGGCAGATCGGGCGAGCGGTTCCAGGCAAGTGCCGCGCGCGGCGCCTCCTCGCGCAGTTCGGTGCGCAAGAGCCGGGCCTCGGGCGCTTCCCAGCCGTCGGCCTCGGGCTCGGCCACCAGACGCTCGAACCGGCCCGCGGGCGCGGTCGCGCTGCCTCGGGCGCGCAGGCGGAGCGAGGGGTCGGGCAAGGCCATGCCGCAGGATGGAACAGGGCGCGAACATTTGCAAGGCCGCCCCCGCGCGCCCATGTCGGTTTGCGCGCGCCGCCTGTCGCAAAGCGGCAAGTGCGCGCAGGGCTTTGGCCGCAAGGAGAGGCGACACTAGGTGCAGGGATAGCCATGGCCGACGACGACGAGATCATCCTGTCCGAGCTTTCGGACGACGAACTCGTGCTCCAGATGCACGACGACCTCTACGACGGCCTCAAGGAAGAGATCGAGGAGGGTGTGCACATCCTGCTCGACCGCGGCTGGACGCCCTATGACGTGCTGACCAGGGCGCTGGTCGCGGGCATGACCATCGTCGGCAACGACTTTCGCGACGGGATCCTCTTTGTCCCCGAGGTGCTGCTTGCGGCGAATGCGATGAAGGCGGGGATGGCGATCCTGAAGCCCCTGCTGGCCGAGACGGGCGCGCCGCGGATGGGCAAGATGGTGATCGGCACCGTCAAGGGCGACATCCACGACATCGGCAAGAACCTCGTCGGGATGATGATGGAAGGCGCCGGCTTCGAGGTGATCGACCTCGGGATCAACAATGCGGTCGAGAAATACCTCGACGCGCTCGACCGCGAACAGCCCGACATCCTCGGGATGTCGGCGCTGCTGACGACGACGATGCCCTACATGAAGGTCGTGATCGACACGATGAAGGAAAAGGGCATGCGCGACGATTATATCGTGCTCGTCGGCGGCGCCCCCCTCAACGAGGAGTTCGGGCGCGCGATCGGCGCGGATGCCTATTGCCGCGATGCCGCCGTCGCGGTCGAGACCGCCAAGCAGTTCATCGCGCGCAAGCACAACCGCATCGCCGCCGCGGGCTGAGGCGTTCAGCCCGCCGGCAGGCGCGTTTCCACAAGGCCCGCGAACCAGCTCGCGCCGAAGGGGATCGCGCCGTCGTCGAATTCATAGGCCGGGTGGTGGCAGGATGCGCTGTCGCCGTTGCCGAGAAAGATGTAGGCGCCCGGCCGGGCCTCGAGCATGTAGCTGAAATCCTCGGCCGGCATGATGGGCGGGGTGTCGTCGTCGCAGCGCCCCGAGACGGCGCGGGCGACCGCGGCCGCGTGGGCCGCATGTTCGGGGCTGTTGACGGTGACGGGATAGCCGCGCTCATAGCTGACCTCGGCATGCGCGCCGAAGGCCATCGCGGTATGCTCGGTGATCTGGCGCACGCGCGCCTCGGCGAGGTCGCGGTTCACGGGGTCGAGTGTGCGCACCGTCCCGCAGAGCCGCGCCTGATGCGCGATGATGTTCGAGGCCGCGCTGTCGGTCGAGAACGTCCCGACGGTCAGCACGACGCGGTGCAGCGGATCGACGTTGCGCGCCACCATGGAATGGAGCGAGACGACAATCTGCGCGGCCGCGAGCGTCGTGTCGATGCAGAAATGCGGCTCGGCGGCATGGCCGCCCTTGCCCGTCACGGTGATCTCGAACTCATCAGCCGAGGCCATGATCGGCCCGGGGCGGATCGCGAATTGCCCGACCGGCATGCCGGGCGCGTTATGGAGGCCGTAGACCTCGTCGATCCCGAACCGCTCCATCAGCCCGTCGCGCACCATCTCGCGCCCGCCGGCGCCGCCTTCCTCGGCGGGCTGGAAGATCACGACCGCGGTGCCGTCGAAATTGCGCGTCTCGCAGAGGTATTTCGCGGCGCCGAGCAGCATCGCCGTGTGGCCGTCATGGCCGCAGGCGTGCATCCGGCCGGGGATTGTCGAGGCATGGGCCAGCCCCGTCGCCTCGGTGATGGGGAGCGCGTCCATGTCGGCGCGCAGGCCCACGCTGCGCCCCGACGCCACGCTGCGCCCGCGGATGACGCCGACAACGCCGCTGCGCCCGATCCCCGTCGCCACCTCGTCGCAGCCGAAGCTCTGCAGCAGTTCCGCCACGCGCGCGGCGGTGCGGTGGACCTCGAACTGAAGCTCGGGGTGGGCGTGGAAGTCGCGTCGCCAGAGGGCGATCTCGGGCGCGAGTTCGGCGATGCGGTTGCGCACGGGCATGGGGGTCTCCGGCGTGTCGGGCGACAGGGCGTCAGTCTGCGCCGGCGCGTGCGGCCGCGCAAGCCTCAGCGCGCCTCTGCCGCGAGGCGGTCCGAGGCGGTCTCGACCTGCGCCTCGAGGCGCGCCATGAAGGCGGGCACCCCGAGGCCGGGCGGGATCGGCTCGAGGAACTCGACGACCGCCTCGCCCGGCAGGCGCATCATGCTGCGCTTGGGCCAGAAGATCCCGACATTCGTCGCGACCGGCACGCAGGGCTGGCCCAGTTCGGCATAGAGATGCCCCGCCCCGATCTTGTAGGGCCTGACCTCGCCCGGCGGCACGCGCGTGCCCTGCGGATAGATGATGAGTTGCGCTTCATCGCCCTGCCCGCGCGCGGCACCCTCCATCATCTGCCGGATCGCGGCCGAGCGGCGGCCGCGGTCGACCGGGATGCAGCCGATCCGCTTGGCATACCAGCCAAGGAGCGGCGCAAAGCGCAGCTCGGCCTTCATCACGAAGCGCGGACGCGGCACCGCCGAGGCGATGAGGATGATGTCGAAAAAGCTCTGGTGCTTGGCCGCGACGATCACCTCGCTCTCGGGCACGGGGCCGCGAACCGTGCTCCGGAGCCCCACGATGATCCGCGCGCTGAGGCGCACCCAGCGGCAATAGGCGTGAATCGCCGCATAGGCGCCCCGACGATCGACCGCCGCCCAGGGCGCATAGGACAGCGCGACGACGATCATCGCCAGATACATCTGGACGATGAACACGACCGATCGCGCGCCCTGCACGAGTTGCGCCACGCGCCATCCCCCCTTGAAGCCCGGCGGAGGTCGTTCAATCACATGCGCCCCGGCGCGGCAAGGCTTGGCCCGGGCGGGCGGTCTTGCTAGAGGTCATCCGAGCGGAGGGTGCCGAGCGATGCTGATCGTCTGTCCCAATTGCGCCGCGCGCTACGAGGTCGCGGCCCTTGCCCTGCCCGCGCAGGGGCGCGAGGTCGAATGCACGGCCTGCGGCCATGTCTGGCTGCACCTGCCCCCGCCCGATGCGCGGCGGGCGGCAGCGGCCGCGCCCGACCCCGATTCCGCCCCCCCGCCCGAGATTGCCCCCCAGACCGCACCCCAGACCGCACCCGAAACCGCGCTCCCGGGCGCCGAGGCCGAGGAGGCGGCCAGCGAGGCCGAGCCCGATTTCGCCCTCTCCCCGCTCGAGGCGCGCCTGCCGCCCGAGGTGCTCGCGCTTTTGCGCGAGGAAGCGGCCCGCGAGATCGCCGCCCGGCGCGCCGAGGCCCGCGGTGCGGAAGCCCGCGGTGCGGAAGCCCGTGGTGAGGAAGCCCGTGGTGAGGAAGAGGTGGTTTTGGGCGCCGACGCGGCCGCCGACGCGCCGCCCCCTGAGGCGCCTGCCGACGCGCCCGCCGAAGCACCCGCCGATACGCCGCCCGCCGCCGCCCCCGACGCGGAACCGGCGCGCGAGGCGGCACCGACTGAAACCCCCGCGACCGGCACGCGCGCGACGGCACCCGCCCCCGACGCAGCGCCGCCATGGGTGCCACCCGCGCCGCCGGCGCCCGTCTGGCCGGTCGCGTCCGAGCCCGCCCCCCTCTGGACCCCCGCACCTGCCCCCTCCGAGGGGCCGTCGGGGCTTGCGCTGACGGGCGCGCTCGGGCTGCTTGCGCTCTCGATCGCCGCACTCATCTATGTGGGCGCGCCGGCGCTCGGGCGCGCGGTGCCCTCGCTCGGGCCGATCCTGTCGGTCTATGTGGATGCGGCGGACTGGATCCTTGCGGGATTGCGCGGCTGGATCCTCGCACTGCCGACGCGCCTGTCGGGCGGCTGACCTCAGCGAGTATTGGGGTCCGAGCGGTTCATGCGCAGCACAAAATTCTCCATCTGCGCGTGATCGACCGTGTCGAGCGCATGCGCGTGGTCCGACAGCCGCCGGGCAAGGACCGAGATGACGCGCCGCGCCAGATCCTCTATGGCCGCAGCATGGCTGTCGGGCCCCTGCGCGCCGGCACGGGTCTCTGGCCCC
This sequence comes from Gemmobacter sp., assembly GCA_030834485.1. GTDB lineage: Bacteria > Pseudomonadota > Alphaproteobacteria > Rhodobacterales > Rhodobacteraceae > JAUREX01. The sequence continues at coordinate 7,937 of JAUREX010000061.1, read as the reverse complement.
ACCGTCGCCTGCGGGGCATGATCCTGTGGCCTTCGACCTGTCATGCGGCCTCCCCGCGCGCGCCGAAGTCCCGTCGCGCCTGTGCGGCAAGTTCGAAGGCTAGCGCGCAGCAGGGCGCGGCGCGTCCCCGCCTCCGGTCGCAGGGACAAAATGGCGCAGGCGTCAGGCCGGGCGCAGCCCTGCGCGCCCGCTCGGGCCGCGCCGCCACAAGAGCATCGCCATCACCGCGATGTTGCAGGCGTTCCAGACGATGCCGTTGATGAAGGCCATCCGATAGGATCCGGTCAGGTCGTAGATCCAGCCCGACATCCACCCCCCGAGCGCCATGCCGAGGATCGTCGCCATGATGACGAAGCCGACGCGCGCGCCCGCCTCGCGCGCAGGCATGTATTCGCGCACGATCACCGCATAGCAGGGCACGATCCCCCCCTGCGAGAGGCCGAAGACGAGGCTGACCATATAGAGCGAGGCAAGCCCGTCGAAGGGCAGATAGAGAAAGAGCGCGAGGCATTGGAGCGTCGAGCCCGCCAGCAGCGTCGGCACGCCCCCGAAGCGGTCCGCCGCAACGCCCGACACCAGCCGCGACACCACCCCCGCCATCAGCATGAGCGAGAGCATCTCTGCCCCGACGGCCGGCCCATAGCCAAGATCGGCGCAGAGCGAGACGATGTGGACCTGCGGCATCGACATCGCGACGCAGGTCGCGACCCCCGCCGCCGCGAGGATGAGGCCGAGCGCGCGCGGCGAGATGCCAAGCTCCGCCGTGCGCGCGCGCGCGGCCGTCTCGGCGCGCAGGGTCGCCGCCTCGGGGATGCGCCGGCGCAACAGCAGCGAGAGCGGCACCACCGCGCAGAATACCGTGATCGCGATGGTCAGATAGGCCGCGCGCCAGCCCTCGGTCGCGATGATCCCGCCCAGAAAGAAGGGCCAGATCGCGCCCGAGACATAGTTTCCGGCCGCGACGATCGCGACCGCGATGCCGCGCCTGCGCTCGAACCAGTGCGAGATGTCGGCCATGAGCGGCCCGAACGCCGCCGCCGTGCCTATCCCGATCACGAGGTGCAGCACCGCGAAGGCCCCGAAGTCCGACGCGCGCGTCGCTATGCCAAAGCCGAGCGCCACCGCCACTGCGGCCGCCATCAGTGCGCGCGTCACCCCGAAGCGGTCGACCGCGCGCCCGATCAGCAGGTTGCCGGCCGCAAAGCCAAGCATGGTGAAGGTATAGGGCAGCGACGCCGCGGCCCGATCGGTCCCGAACTCGGCCTGGATCGAGGGCATGATGAGGATGTAGGACCAAAGCCCCACATTGCCGAAGATCGCGATCGCAAGCGTCGCGCCGAGGCGCGCCCAGGAATAGCCGCTGTCGTGGATCTCGGCGCCCATGGGCGCATGTTGCGCGGCGGCGCGCCCTTGGCAAGGGGGCGCGCGAACGGCCCTTGCCCGCGCCGACCCTGATCGGACCGGCCAAGGGTGGGGGGCTCTGGCGAGAGGTCCTTGGCCCCGGTCAGATTTGCGGGCGTTGCGCCTGCCTCAGAGGCGGGCGTGCGAGCCGTCGCAGAGCGGCGCGCGCGCCGAATGCTTGCACCCGCAGAAGGCGACGCGGCCCGAGGTTTCGGCCGCATGGCGCACGGGCTGGTCGGCCGTCGTCTTGTGCGACCCGTCGCAGAAGGGCTGGCGCGCGCTCAGCCCGCAGGCGCACCAGAAATAGGTCTTGCCCGCTTCGACATCGACGACATAGGGGGATTTCTGGGCGATCTTGGGCATCGGGGCCTCCGTGGCTGCATCAGGGGCCGGATCCTAGCGCGCCGCCCCGCGACGGACAGCCCGCGCCCCTAGCGTTCGGTAAGCTTGAGTTCGATGCGCCGGTTCAGCGCGCGCGCCTCGGGCGTGTTGCCCTCGGCGACGGGGCGGTATTCGCCAAAGCCCGTCGCGGCCATCCGATCGGGCGGAAAGCCCAGATCCTGTTGCATGTAGCGCACGACCGAGAGCGCGCGCGCCTGGCTCAGCGCCCAGTTGTCGGCGAACGCGCCGCCGCCCGACAGGGGCAGGTTGTCGGTGTGCCCGTCGATGCGCAGGATCCAGTCGATCTGCGGCGGGATCTGGGCCGCGACCTCGCGCAGCGTGTCGGCGATGCGCGCGATCTGGATCATCCCCTCGGGCAGAAGGTCGGCCGAGCCGGGCTGAAAGAGCACCTCGGAGGAAAAGACGAAGCGGTCGCCCACCACCTGCACGCCCGGCCGATCGGCGAGGACGCGGCTCAGGAGGCCGAAGAACTCGGATCGAAAGCGCGCGAGTTCGCGCGCCTGCGCCTCGAGGCTGCGCGCCTCGGCCGCAAGCTCGGCCGCCTCGCGCTCGAGCCGGGCGCGCTCGGCGGCCTCGAGGTCGGCGCGGCGGCGTTCCTCGGCGGCAAGCTGCGCGAGCGCGCCGTTCAGCCGGTTGCCGAGCGCCTGGATCTGCACCTTCTGGTCGGCGTCGCGCGCCTCGGCGGCATCGAGAAGCCCCTGCAAGGCCCCGATCTGGGCCGAAAGTTCTGCGACCTGCCGGTTGAGGAGCTGGAGCCGGCGCGCCGCCTCGACCCCCTCGGCCTCCTTGGCGGCAAGCTCGCTGCGCGCCTGCGCGAGCAGCGTGTTGCGCACATCGGCCGTCGTGCGCGCCGATTGCGCGGCCTCGTCAAGGCGCAGCCGCTCGGCCAGCGCCGCCGCCAGCCGCTCGCGCAGGTCGTTGGCCTCGGCGGTCTGCGCCGCCGCCTGTTCGAGCGCCCCGGCCAGGCGCGCCTCGAGGTCGGTTTGCGCGGCGTCAGCGCCCGTGCGCTCGGTCTCGAGGTCGCTCAGCGCGGCAGCGAGGCGCAGTTCGAGATCGTCGCGCGCCGCCGCCGCGGCCGCGAGCAGCGTGAGGGTATCCTCGGCGCGCTGCCGCTCGGCCTCGAGCGCGAGCGTCATCGCGGTGAGTTCGGAATCCGCATCCTGAAGCCGTGCGCGCAGCGCCTCGGCGGCGGCGGCCTCGACAAGGCGCGCGGCCTCGGTCTCGGTCAGCTCGGCGCGCGTGGCCTCGGTCTCGGTCCGCAGATCGGCAAGCAGCGCCTCGAGCGCCTCGCGCCGCGCGGCATCGAGGCGCGCGGCCTCGGTCGCGGCGTCGATCTCGGATCGGGCCTGCGCCAGCGCCAGACGCAGCGCCGATTCGGCCGAGGCAAGCGCGGCGCGCGCCTCCTCGCTTGCGGCAAGCTCGGCCCCGAGGGCCGCGGCCGTGCCCCGCGCCGCGTCGCGCTCGGCCAGAAGGGCGACCACCTGCGCCTCGAAGGCGGTGATGCGCGCATCGGCCTCGGCAAGCGCGCCCTCGCGCGCCGCGACATCGCCGCGCAGCGTCGCGATCAGCGTCGCGCGCTCGGTCAGTTCGGCGTCGGCCGCGAGCAGGTCGGCCTCGAGGTCGGCGCTGCGGGCCTGTTCGAGCCCGAGCGCCTCGGCGAGCCCCGCAAGCTCGCGCCCGAGCGCGTCGATCTCGTCGTTCTTGCGGCCGATCTCGTCATCCTGGCGCGCGATCTCGACCGTCTGCTCGGCGATCTCGGCCTCGGCGCGCGTGACCGCCTCGCGCAGCACCGATTGCACGATCATGAAGATCGACAGCACGAACATCAGGACCAGCAGCAGCGCCGTCATCGCATCGACAAAGCCGGGCCAGATCGACCCGGCCATGCGCTGACCCGTGCGGCGACTGAGCGCCATCGCCTAGCCCTGATTGCGCGCGAGCAGCCGCACCGCCGTCGTCAGCGCGGCGATGTCGGCGCGCAGATCGGCGGTGCTCTGCTGGCGCCCTTCGGCGAGTTCCTGGAAGATGCGCTGAAGCTGCGTGTCGATCGAGCGCAGGCGCATGCGGTTCTCGGCCTCATGCGCGCGCTCCATGCTGCCGGCCGACGCGCCCTCCTGCAGGGCGGCGGCGATCGCCTGCTGGCCATCCGCAAGCCGTGCCATCGTCGCCTCGGTGCGCTGGCGGTCCTCGACATCGCGCGCGATCAGCCCGGCGACGGCCTGGGCCAGCGTGTCGAGGCCGCGCAGCACCTCGGTGCCGACGGTTTGGTCGCGCACCTCAAGAAGTTCGAGCCGGTCGACCACCTGCGCGAGAATCCCCGCGACCGCGACCTGATCGATCTGCCCGTCGCCATCGACCGCCCCGAGCGAGACCCGCGTGACGCCCGAGAGCCACTCCTCGAGTTCGCGGTAGAAGCGGTTCTGCCCGTGGCCCGCGAAGAGCTCGAGCAGCCCCACCACGAGCGAGCCGGCAAGCCCGAGGAGCGAGGAGGAAAACGCCGTGCCCATCCCGCCGAGTTGCGCCTCGAGGCCCGCCATCAGGCTCTCGAACACCTCGACGCCCGTCTGCCCCTCATGCGGCGCGAGCGAGCGGATCGTCTCGACCACGGCCGGCACCGTCGTCGCGAGGCCGTAGAAGGTGCCGAGAAGGCCCAGAAAGATCAGGAGGTTGACGATATAGCGCGTGATGTCGCGCGCCTCGTCGATGCGGGCTGCGACCGAATCGAGGATCGAACGCGACGAGGACGCCGACAGCGACATCCGCGCCCGACGCTCGCGCAGGAGTGCCGCGAGCGAGCCCAGGAGCCGCGGCGCGCGCGTGAATTCATGCCCCGGCCGGCGGGCGACGAAATCCTCGATCCATCCGACCGAGATCACGAGCTGGATGACCTGCCAGAAGCACGCCATCACCCCCGCGACGAACACGAGCCCGATGATTCCATTGAGCCAGGGGTTCGCGAGAAAGACCCCCGAGACCGCCGGATAGAGCAGCCACGCCGCCGCCCCCGTCAGGCAGAGCACGACGAGCATGAACACGATCTGACGGACCGGCTGCGAGAAGCGGGCCTGCGCCCTCCCGTCTGACGTCTGCGCCACCTGTGATCACCCCGATACCGACGTTGGCCGGACAATAGGGCCGCGCGCGCGCCGTGCCAACCGGGAAAGGCGCCCCGAGGCGCCCCCGTTGCCGCCCCCGTGCCGCCCCGGCGGCGCTCAGGCCCCCCGCAGCGCCCGCACCCGCCGCGCAAGCCATTCGAGGTCCGGGTCAGCGATGCCGAGGGCCGCGAGATGCTCGGCCGTCGACCACAGGTAATCGCAATTCGCGCCCCGCCCGCCCGTGGCGCGTGCGATCACCTCGGCCTGCGTCTCGGGCGCGAGCGCGCCGCAATATTGCTCATGCGCCCGGTCGACGACGAAGGCCACCGCCTCGGCCCCCCCGCCGCCGGCGAAGGCGACGGGCAGGCGCCGCTCGACATAGGCCGAGGACACAAGCTCGCGCTCGCGCAGCTGTGCGAGCGTTTCCGACTCGGCCCCCGGCGCCACGCGCAGCGCGACACCCGTGCAGGACGCGCCCGCCTCGGCATCGAGCGCGAGCACGAGGCCCGGCGCCTCGGGCGTCCCGCGGTGATGGACCGACCACATGCAGAAACGCCGCGCATAGCCCGCAAGCCGCGCGATGTGCCGCTCGGCCACCTCGAACTCGGGGTTCCAGATGAGCGAGCCATAGCCGAACACCCACAGCGGCGGCGGCGCGGTTGCTTCCTCGTCGGTTCTCATGCTGGCCCTCGGCTTCGGGCGGCTGTAAAGCAGGGGATGCGGACAGAGGCAACGGGGAAGCCATGCGGATCCTGACTGGTCTTGTCATCGTGCTGGCGGGTCTGTGGTTCGCCTGGTGGTGGATCGCGGCCACGGCGGCCGAGCGCGGCGCCGCGGCGATCTTGCAGAACCTGCGCGCGCAGGGGTTCGAGGCCGAGACGGCGGCGATTTCGGTCGCGGGGTTCCCGAACCGGGTCGATCTGACGCTCGACGCCCCGCGCATCGCGCGCCCTGACGGCTGGGGCTGGCAGAGCGATTTCGTGCAGTTCTTCGCGCTGACATATCGGCCCTGGCACCTGATCGCGGCCTTCGCACCCGTCCAGCAGATCGCGACGCCCTTCGCCCCCGCGGTGCTGGCCTTCGACAAGGGGCAGGCGAGCCTCGTGCTCGTGCCCGGGGCGGATCTGGCCTTCGATCGCTTCGTGCTCGACCTCGAGAACCCGGCCCTGACGGTCGAGGGCGAGGGCGAGACGCGCGCGGCGCGCGCGCTGATCGCGGCGCGGCGGGTCGAGGGGGCGCCGGCGCGCTATGACCTCAACCTCGAGATCGCCGAGCCGGCGGCCGATCCGCGGCTTGTCGAGGCGATCAGTGCGCTTGGCTCTTTTCCCCATCATCTCAAGGTTCTGCGCCTCGATCTTGCGGTCGATCTCGAGGCCCCGCTCGACCGGCACGCGGGCGCCCGCCCGCCGCGGCCGGTCGCGCTCGATCTGCGCGCGGCCTCGGTGGAATGGGGCGATCTCGCGCTCAGTGCCGCTGGGCGGGTCGATGCCGCGCCCGACGGCACGCTGACGGGCGAGATCCGCCTAAAGGTGCGCAACTGGCGGCTTGCGCTCGGGGTGGTGCGCGCGGCCGGCTGGATCGGCGAGGCGGGCGCGCGCAATACCGAGCGCATCCTGCGCCTCTTTGCCCGCCCCGACGATCCCGAGAGCCTCGACATCCCGCTCGTGCTCGGCGAGGGGCAGATGGCGCTCGGGGCGATCCGCCTCGGCGCGGCGCCGCGGCTCGACGATCTCTGGCCCTGAAGGGGAACGGCCCATGTTCACGACCGAGGAATTGCAGGCCGCGACCGCACTCGTGCACCGGCACATGGCGCCGACCCCGCTTTATGCCTGGCCGCAGCTTGCCCGGCGGCTCGGCGCGACGGTCTGGGTCAAGCACGAGAACCACGGGCCCACGGGTGCCTTCAAGGTGCGGGGCGGCATCACCTTCATCGACTGGCTGCGCCGCACCCACCCCGACTGCCCGGGCATCGTGACGGCGACGCGCGGCAACCACGGCCAGTCGCAGGCGCGCGCGGCGCGCGCGGCGGGCTTGCGCGCCGTCGTCTATGCGCCCCGCGGCAATTCGACCGAAAAGAACGCCGCGATGCGCGCCTTCGGGGTGGAACTCCATGAGGTGGGCGACGATTTCGACGCCGCGCGCGAGGCGGCGATGGCCGCCGGCGCGGCCGAGGGGCTCTTTGCGGTGCCGCCCTTTCACCGCGAACTCGTCCGCGGGGTCGCGACCTATGCGTGGGAGATGTTCACCGCCAAGCCCGACCTGCACACCGTCTATGTCCCGATCGGCTGCGGCTCGGGCATCTGCGGGGTGATCGCGGCGCGCGACGCGCTCGGCCTCGCGACCCGCGTCGTGGGGGTCGTCAGCGAAGGCGCCCGCTGCGCGCAGCTTTCGGTCGCGGCCGGCCGGCTGGTCGAGACGCCTCAGGCGCGCACCTTCGCCGACGGCATGGCGGTGCGGGTGCCGGTGCAGGAGGCGTTCGAGATCTATGCCCGCGGCGCCGATCGCATCATTGCCGTCAGCGACGATGCCGTGGCCGAGGCGATCCGCATCTTCTACACCGACACCCATAACCTCGCCGAGGGGGCAGGTGCCGCGCCCCTCGCGGCGCTGATGGCCGAGCGCGCGGCGATGGCGGGGCGCGAGGTCGGCGTCATCCTCTGCGGTGGCAACATCGACACCGACTGGATGCGCACGATCCTTGCGGGCGGGACGCCCGAGGTCTGAAGACCCCGGGCGGCGCCTATTCGGCGGTCAGGAGCGGCGGCTTGCTGCCGGCGATGCGCGGCTTTTGCGGCTCGGTCACTTGCAGGTCGATCGCGCCGTCGCGCAGCGCCACCCGCACGAAGCCCCCCTTGATGAGGCGACCGAAGAGAAGCTCCTCCGCCAGCGGCTTCTTGATGTGCTCCTGGATGACACGGGCAAGCGGCCGCGCGCCGTAGGCCTCGTCGTAGCCCTTGGTCGCGAGCCAGTCGCGCGCCTTCTCGGTGAGGTCGAAGGTAACGTTCCGGTCCTCGAGCTGGGCTTCCAGCTGCATGATGA
>JAUREX010000060.1 GCA_030834485.1 Gemmobacter sp. | reverse complement strand
GGCGGCCCCCGCCACCGGCAGCTTGAAGCGCACCGCGATCTCGGTTCCGCGCGCGGGCACGAGCGCGATCAGCTTGGCAAGCTCCGAGGCGCTGTCGACCGAATAGCTCGCGACGCCCTGCCCCACGGCATAGGCGATCTCGGTGCGGGTGCGCACGGGGTTGTTGTAATGGAGCGCCGCATCGGGCTGGAGCCGGCGGACCATCTCGATCTCGGCGGGCGAAGCGACATCATAGCCGCGCAGGCCCGCCGCCCCGAGATTGGCCACCACCATCTCTTCGGGGTTCGACTTCACCGCATAGGTGACGAGGCCCGGAAAGCCCTCGATGAAGCGCCGCGCGGACGCCTGCAGCACGGCGGGCGCAAAGAACAGCACCGGGTTTTCGGGCTGCATCGCGGCGAGGAATTCGGGCGGGTCCGCCCAGATCGTTTTCGTCAGTCCCATCGGCGTGTCCTTTCCACCGGCCAACAGAACGCGGCCTTGCCCCGGCGAACGGGTTGGGGAACGCGCGCAAGCGTCACAACCAACCAGGCCAGGTGCGTATGAGCCGCCCTTTTCCTGAAAACGGACCGCGCATATGGGGCAGAATCACCTGTCTGCATAGGGGGAAAATGCGCCCGCGCCGAAGTTTTTTCGCCCGTCCGCCGCAGCCCCCGGAGGGCGCCCTTTTCCTCGGCCCCCCGCGGGGTTAGAAGGCCCCCGATCAGAAGCGCCGGGGGTTCGGATGGCGATGGAAAAGACCTATGACGCCGCCACGGCCGAGGCGCGCATCGCAGCACTCTGGCAGGCGGCCGACGCGTTTCGCGCAGGCGCGAACGCCCGACCCGGGGCCGAGCCCTTCTGCATCATGATCCCGCCCCCGAATGTGACCGGATCGCTCCACATGGGGCATGCGTTCAACAACACGCTGCAGGATATCCTGACGCGCTGGCACCGGATGCGGGGGCACGACACGCTCTGGCAGCCCGGCACCGACCACGCCGGCATCGCAACCCAGATGGTGGTCGAGCGCGAGCTTGCGAAAGCAGGCGAGCCCGGCCGGCGCGAGATGGGGCGCGAGGCCTTCACGCGGCGCGTCTGGGAATGGAAGAAGCAATCGGGCGGCACGATCATCGGCCAGCTCCAGCGGCTCGGGGCGTCGTGTGACTGGTCGCGGACCGCCTTCACCATGTCCGGCGCCCCCGGCGCGCCCGCGGGCGAAGAGGGCAATTTCCACGACGCCGTCATCCGCGTCTTTGTCGACCTCTACCGCAAGGGCTTCATCTATCGCGGCAAGCGGCTGGTGAACTGGGATCCGCATTTCGAAACCGCGATCTCGGACCTTGAGGTCGAGCAGATCGAGCTTGACGGCCATCTCTGGCGCCTCCGCTATCCGCTGGCCGACGGCGCAAGCTATCAGCATCCGGTCGCCTTCGACGACGACGGCACCCCGACCGCCTTCGAGACGCGCGACTATCTCGTGGTCGCGACCACCCGGCCCGAGACGATGCTGGGCGACACGGGCGTTGCCGTCCACCCCGAGGATGCGCGCTATCGCGGCCTGATCGGCGGGCATGTGGTGCTGCCGCTGACGGGGCGGCGGGTGCCGATCGTGGCCGACAGCTACGCCGACCCGACCAAGGGCACGGGTGCCGTCAAGATGACGCCCGCGCATGATTTCAACGACTGGGCGGTCGGCCAGCGGCAGGGACTGCGCGCGATCAACATCCTCGACACCCGCGCGCGCCTCAAGCTGCGCGACAACGCCGATTTCGCGGCAGGGTGCGACCCCGAGGCGGTCGCGCGCGTTGTCGAGGCGCTCGAGGGGGCGGACCGCTACGCCGCGCGAGAATGGGTCGTCGCCACCGCCGAGGCCGAGGGCTGGCTCGACGGGATCGACGCCGACCGCCACATGGTGCCGCATGGCGACCGCTCGAAGGTCGTGATCGAGCCCTTCCTGACCGACCAGTGGTTTGTCGATACCGCGAAGATCGTGGGCCCCGCGCTCAGTGCCGTGCGCGAGGGCCGCACCCGGATCATCCCCGAACAGCACGAAAAGGTCTATTTCAACTGGCTCGAAGCGATCGAGCCCTGGTGCATCTCGCGCCAGCTCTGGTGGGGCCACCAGATCCCGGTGTGGTATGACGCCGCCAGCAACCAGTATTGCGCCCCGACCGAGGCCGAGGCGCGCGCGATGGCGAGCGGGCAGGCGCTGACGCGCGACCCCGACGTGCTCGACACCTGGTTCTCCTCGGGGCTCTGGCCGATCGGGACGCTGGGCTGGCCCGCCGAGACGGCGGAATTGAAGCGCTATTTCCCGACCTCGGTCCTCGTCACGGGCTTCGACATCATCTTCTTCTGGGTCGCCCGGATGATGATGATGCAGCTTGCGGTCGTGAACGACATCCCCTTCCGCACCGTCTATGTCCACGCGCTTGTCCGCGACGAGAAGGGCAAGAAGATGTCGAAGTCGCTGGGCAACGGAATCGACCCGCTCGACCTCATCGACGAATTCGGGGCGGATGCGGTGCGCTTCACGCTGACGTCGATGGCGGCGATGGGGCGCGACCTCAAGCTTTCATCGCAACGCATTGCGGGATATCGCAATTTCGTGACGAAGATCTGGAACGCCTGCCGCTTTGCCGAGATGAACGGCGTCTGGGAGGGCCATGCGACGCGCGACGCCGCCCCGCCCGCCAGCGCCACGGCGAACCGCTGGATCCTGTCCGAGACAGCGCGCGCGCGCATGGCCTTCGATGCCGCACTCGGTGATTTCCGTTTCAACGATGCCGCCAACGGGCTCTATGCCTTCGTCTGGGGGCGCGTCTGCGACTGGTATGTGGAATTCGCCAAGCCCCTTCTCGACGATCCGGCGACGGCGGCCGAGACGCGGGCGGTGATGGCCCATGTGCTCGACCAGTGCCTGATCCTCGCGCATCCGATCATGCCCTTCGTGACCGAGGAACTCTGGCAGATCACCGGGGCGCGACCGAAGCTCTTGGCGCATGCCGACTGGCCCGAGACGGGCGAGGAGGCGGTCGACCCCGAGGCGATGGCCGAGATGCGCTGGGTGATCGCGCTGATCGAGGAGATCCGCTCGGCGCGCGCCGAGATGCGCGTGCCCGCGGGCCTCACGCTCGATCTCGTGCAGACGGCACTCGAGCCGCGCTGGCAGGCGGTGCTCGGGCGCAACGTGGCCCTCGTGCGCCGGCTTGCGCGGGTGGGCGAGGTGGTCGTGGGGACAGCGCCGCGCGGGTCGGTGACGGTCGCGGTCGAGGGCGGGGCCTTCGCGCTGCCGCTCGAGGGCGTCGTCGACATCGCGGCAGAGGTCGCGCGGCTGGGCAAGGGGCTCGGCAAGCTCGAGGGCGAGATGAAGGGGCTTGCGGCGCGGCTCGCGAACCCGCGCTTCGTCGCCTCCGCCCCCGAGGAGGTCGTCGAGGAGACGCGCGAGGCGCTGGCGCTGGCCGAGGCCGAGGCGGCGCGGCTGCGCGCGGCGCTCGCACGGCTCGGCGGCGGCTGACCGGCGCGGGCGGCGCGGCTTTCCTTCGCCGCGCCGTCCGACTAGAACGCCCGCCATGAACACCCCCGCCAACGTCCCCGCCCTGCCCCCCGAAGTCGCCCGCCGGCGGACCTTCGCCATCATCTCGCACCCCGACGCGGGCAAGACGACGCTGACCGAAAAGTTCCTGCTCTATGGCGGCGCCATCCAGATGGCGGGCCAGGTCCGCGCCAAGGGCGAGGCGCGCCGCACCCGCTCGGACTTCATGAAGATGGAGCAGGAGCGCGGGATCTCGGTCTCGGCCTCGGCGATGTCGTTCGATTACGGCCCCTGCCGGTTCAACCTCGTCGACACGCCCGGGCATTCGGATTTCTCCGAGGACACCTATCGCACGCTGACGGCGGTCGATGCCGCGATCATGGTCATCGACGGCGCCAAGGGCGTCGAGCCGCGAACCATCAAGCTGATGGAAGTCTGCCGGCTGCGGGACACCCCGATCACGACGTTCGTGAACAAGCTCGATCGCGAGATCCGCGAGCCGGTCGAGATCCTCGACGAGATCCAGGAAAGCCTCGCAATCGACGTCACCCCCGCAAGCTGGCCGATCGGCCAGGGGCGCGACTTTCTCGGGGCCTATGACCTCATCAACGACCGGCTCGAGATCATGGACCGGGCCGAGCGCAACCGCGTCGCCGAAAGCATCGCATTCTCGGGGCTCGAGGATCCCGGGCTCGCGCGGCATGTGCCGGCCGATCTGCTCGCGCGCCTGCGCGATGAGGTCGAGATGGCGCGCGGCCTCCTGCCCGCCTTCGACCGCGCGGCCTTCCTCTCGGGCAGCCTGACGCCGATCTGGTTCGGCTCGGCCATCAATTCCTTCGGCGTGCGCGACCTGATGGAGGGGATCGCCCGCTTCGGGCCCCCGCCCCAGCCCCAGCGCGCGGCCGAGCGCCAGATCAGCCCAGACGAGACGGCGGTCACGGGCTTCGTCTTCAAGGTGCAGGCCAACATGGACCCCCGCCACCGCGACCGCGTGGCCTTCGTGCGCCTCGCCTCGGGGCATTTCCTGCGCGGCATGAAGCTCCACCACGTCCGGGCGGGCAAGCCGATGGCGGTGACGAACCCCGTCCTCTTCCTCGCCTCCGAGCGCGATCTGGCCGAAGAGGGCTGGGCGGGCGACATCATCGGCATCCCCAACCACGGGCAGCTGCGCATCGGCGACGGGCTGACCGAGGGCGAGGCGCTCCATTTCACCGGCATCCCGTCCTTTGCGCCCGAGCTCTTGCGCAGCGTGCGCGCGGCCGACCCGATGAAGGCCAAGCATCTCGAAAAGGCGCTGATGCAGTTTGCCGAAGAGGGTGCGGCGAAGGTCTTTCGCCCCGCGATCGGGTCGGGCTTCATCGTGGGCGTCGTGGGCGCGCTGCAGTTCGAGGTGCTCGCGAGCCGGATCGAGGAGGAATACGGGCTGCCGGTGCGCTTCGACACCTCGCAGTTCACCTCGGCGCGCTGGGTCGCGGGGCCCAAGGCCGCGATGGAAAAGTTCGTGGCCGCCAACACCGCCCATATCGCGACCGACCACGACGGCGACACGGTCTATCTCACGCGGCTGCAATGGGACATCGACCGGATCGTGCGCGACCACCCCGATCTGCGCCTGACCGCGACCAAGGAAATCGCCGTCTGATCCGCCCTAGCCCAGCCGCCGCGCGAGATAGCCGCGGGTAAAGCGCGCATAGCCATCCTCGGTCACGCGCAGCCGCGCGCGCAGGTGGCGGTGCGCCTCGGGCAGGTTGTGAAAAGGCACGTTCGGCAGGACGTGATGCTCGGTGTGATAGGGCATGTTCCAGGCGAGGCCGCGGACAAGCCGCGTCGTGAAGGTCGTACGGGTGTTTTCGAACATGTCGGCGACCTCGGGGCAATCGCCATGCTCGGCCAGCAGATAGAGCCGGAGCACCGGCTGCCCGATCAGCACGGGCAGGATCCAGACCCAGAAAAGGACGGGCGAGACGGCAAGCGAGATCGCGGAGAGCGCATAGAGGCCAAGCATCACGCGCGCCTCGGCCTCGGCCCGCGCACGGGCGCCCTCGGGCAGATAGGCGGGCCGCTCGCGCCCCGTCGCGAGCCGCCAGAGAAGTGCGGCGCCCCCCGCCCAATAGGGCAGCCCCGAGACATGCCACGCCCATGCGCCGAGCGTCGCGGGCTTTGGCGCATCAAGCTCAGGATCGAGCCCCGGCAGGTTCGTGTGCCGGTGATGCGCGAGGTGGAAATAGCGAAACCACACGAAGGGCAAGAGCAGCAGGAACCCCGCCACATGCCCCGCCCCCTCGCAGAGCCATCCCTGCGCGAAGGGCGTGCGGTGGGTGCATTCATGCTCGAGCGTGAAGAGAAAGACGATCAGCACGCCCTGCACCGGCAGGAGGAGCGGCCAGCCCGGCACCCCCGCCGCGATCGCCCAGCCGGTCAGCGCGATCGCCCCCGCATGCAGCGCGAGTGCCCGCAGCCCGGGCCCGTCGCGCCGCAGCATCAGGCGCGCGCGCAACGCAGGGTCGAGGTCGGGCGGGGCGGGGCGCGTCTCCATCAGGCCAGAGACCACCGACCGCCCCCTTGCGTCAAGCGTGGGCGATTGCGCAGGGGCGCGCGCTGCCCTAGCCTGCGCGCGCCGTCAGATCAGGAGCGCGCCATGGCCACGATCGTCCGCCTTCCCCTGCCCCCGACCGATGCGGGCGACCCCACGATGCTTGACGGCTGGAAGGTCGTCTCGGGCAGCCCCACGATGCGGACCTGGGTCCAGCAGGTCAATTCGGACGGCACCCTCGCCTCTGGCTATTGGGAGGCGACGCCCGGCACCTATCACGCGACCTACAGCGCGTGGGAGTTCGTGCACATGATCGCGGGCCGCATCGTCATCACCCCCGACGGCGGCCAGCCGGTGACGGTTCAGGCGGGCGATGCCTTCGTGGTCGAGGCCGATTTCCGCGGCACATGGGAGATCATCGAGCCCGTCCGCAAGCACTTCGCCGTGCGCGTGAAATAGCGCCGCGGGCGGCGCCGGCCCTCAGTCCTCGTCCATCTCCCACCAGGGGTCGATGGCGGCGATGTCGTCGTCCGACCACCCGAAGTGATGGGCAAGCTCGTGGACCAGCACATGGGTCACGATCTCGCGCAGCGTGACGGTGCCGCGCGTCGCCCATTCATCGAGGATCGGCCGGCGATAGAGCCAGATCGCATCGGGCCCCCGCGGCTGGTCGGCAACCGATTTCTCGGTCATCGGCACGCCGTCATAAAGGCCCGTGAGTTCGAAGGGGTTCTCGATCCCGAGATCGTCGAGGACCTCATCGGTAGCGAAATCCGCGACCCGGATCGCGACCGCCTGTGCCAGCCCCGCCCAGGGCGGCGGCAGCGCGGCCAGCGCCTCGCGCGCGATCACCTCGAGCGCATCCTCGCCCGGGGCCACCAGATCGACCCATCCGGGCAGGTCCGATCCCGTCTCGTGCTCTGTCGCCATCACGTCCCCCCCTGCCCCCGATATGGACAATCCGGCCGCCTTGTGAAAGGTGGCGCGATCAGCCGGAGGGCCACAATGTCCGCACCCGTCACCCGTTTCGCCCCCTCGCCCACGGGCTACATCCATGTGGGCAATCTGCGCAGCGCGCTGATGAACTTCCTGATCGCGCGACAGGGCGGCGGCACCTTCATCCTGCGGCTCGACGATACCGACCGCGAACGCTCGCGCCAGGAATACGCCGACGGGATCATGGAGGATCTCGAATGGCTCGGCCTCACTTGGGACCGGGTGGAACGCCAGTCCGACCGGCTCGGGCGCTATGCCGAAGCGGCCGACAGCCTGCGCGCGGCGGGGCGTTTTTACCCCTGCTACGAGACGCCGGGCGAGCTCGACCTCAAGCGCAAGAAGCTCCTCAACATGGGGCGCCCGCCGGTCTATGACCGCGCCGCGCTGAAGCTTGAACCCGATGAGCGCGCGCGCCTTGCCGCTGAGCGCGGCGAATACTGGCGCTTTCTGCTCGATCAGCAGCGGATCGAATGGACGGACGGCATCCTCGGGCCGATTTCCATAGACGCCGCAAGCATTTCCGACCCGGTGCTGATCCGCGCCGATGGGCAGGTCCTCTATACCTTCGCAAGCTCGGTCGACGACATCGACATGGGGGTCACGCATATCGTGCGGGGCGCGGACCACGTCACGAACACCGCGACCCAGATCCAGATCATGCGCGCGCTCGGCGGCACGCCGCCCGCGTTCGCCCATCACAGCCTGCTGACCGGGGCGGATGGCGAGGCGCTCTCGAAGCGGCTCGGCACGCTCTCGATCCGCGATCTGCGCGCGCGGGGCGTCGAGGCGATGGCGCTTGTGTCGCTGATGGCGCGGCTTGGCTCCGCGCGGCCGGTCGAGCTTGCGGGCTCGATCGACGATCTGGTCGCGGGATTTGACATCGCGACCTTCGGGGCGGCGCCGACGCGGTTCGATGCCGACGACCTCTGGCCGCTGACGCGCGCCCATCTCGGCCGCCAGCCCCATGCGGCGGTCGCGGCGCGGGTCGCCGCCGAGGGCGTGCCCGATGCGGTCGCACCCGCCCTCTGGCAGGCGGTGCGCGAGAACCTCGGCACCATGACCGACATCGGCGGCTGGTGGCAGCTCTGCCGCGACGGCGCCGTTTCCGACATCGCCCCCGAGGATGCGGATTTCGTGCAGGGCGCGCTTGCGATGCTGCCGCCGCAGCCCTGGGATGGCGCGACCTGGGGCGCCTGGACCGAGGCCGTCAAGGCCGCCACGGGGCGCAAGGGCAAGGCGCTATTTCTGCCGCTACGCAAGGCGCTGACGGGGCGGGGCGACGGGCCGGACATGGGCGCGCTGATGCCCCTTCTGCATCAGCCGCGCAGGGGATAGCGCGCAAGTTCCTCGTATTTCGGCGCGCTCCGCCCCGGATGGCTCCGCCAGAGGCAGAGGTCCGTCGCACGCGCGGCCGGCAGCGCCTCGGGCGGGCCGGCGGCGATGAAGGCGCCAAGGCGCGGCCCCACCTCGGCATTGATGCGCCCGAGCGTGACATGCGGCTGAAACCGCGCCCGCGGCAGCGCGATCCCCGCCCCCCGCACGGCCTGCGCGACCTTGGCCTGCAGGTGGATCAGCCCCGCCTCGGGCGCCATCGCGACATGCACCGCCCCCGCCCCCATCACCCCGAGGCCGACCGGACGCAAAAGCGGCGCATCGAGGCGCAGCGCGCAAAGGCCCGCGTCGATGTCCGCGAGCGCGCGGTTGTCGCACTCGCCCAGGAACACGAGCGTCAGGTGCAGATCATCCGGATCGACCAGCCGCACCGGCGGCGGCACGAGGGCCTGCAACCGCAGGAGCGGCTCCTCGAGTGCCCCGGGCAGGGGCAGGCCCAGAAACACCCTCATCGCCGCGCCGCGAGCCGGTCGAGCCGGTCCGAGACCTCGGCGCGCAGCGGCCCCTCGCGCGGGGCATCAAGCAGCGTCGCGACCCACGCCTCGGGCACCGGCGCGCGGTGCCCGCCGATGCGCGGCGCGTGCTCGGGCGCAAGCGCGCGCAGCACCGCCTCGGCCTCGGGCGGCAGACGCTCGGGCAGCGCCTGCCCCGCGAGCATCCCCCACAAGGCCGTCCAGAGCCGCGCGACCGACCACGGGTTGTAGCCGCCCCCGCCCAGCACGATCACCCGCGGCGCAAGCGGCAGGAGCGCCGCAAGCGTCGCAAGATAGGCCCGGTTCGAGAGCGCGAGCCGCGACAGCGGATCCTCGGCCAGCGCATCCGCCCCGCACTGGATCACCAGCGCCTCGGGCGCGAAGGCGCCGACGCGCGGCACGATCAGCCGCTCGCGGATCGCCGCGGCCTCGGTATCGTTCAGCGCGGCCGGCACCGGCAGGTTGAAGGCATTGCCGCAGCCCGCATCCTCGATCCGCCCCGTGAAGGGCCAGCGTCGCTCTTCGTGGACCGAGACGAGCAGCACCTCGGGGTCGGCGGCAAAGGCGAACTCCACCCCATCGCCGTGGTGGGCGTCGAGATCGACATAGGCGATCCGCCGCAGCCCCCGCGACCGCAGCGCGAGGATGCCCAGCACCGCATCGTTGAGATAGCAAAACCCCGCCGCCCGGTCGGGCATCCCGTGGTGCGTCCCCCCGCCCAGCACATGCACGACCCCGCCCGCCGCGACCAGATCGGCCGCGAGCAGCACGCCCCCCGCCGAGGTCGCGGGCCGCGTCCACATCTGCGCGAACACCGGGTTCGAGGGCGTGCCGAGGTGATGGCGCGCGCGCGTCTCGGCGCTGACCTCACCCTCGGCCTCGGCCTGCCGCAGCGCCGCGACATAGGCCGGATCGTGCCAGCGCGTCACCGCCTCGGGCCGGGCGCGCGGCGAACTGCGATAGACCCCGCCCCCGAGCCAGCCGAGCGCGCGCGCAAGGTCGATCACGGTCGAGACGCGCGGCACCCGCAGCGGGTGATGCGCGCCATAGGAGGACCCGCGATAGACCTCGGAGCCGATGAAGACCGCGCCGGTCAGTTCAGAAGCGCCTCGATGCGCCGGGTGATCGCCTCGGATTCGGGCTCGACGAAGGATCCCCAGGATTGCACGAAGGCCCCGTCGGGGCCGATCAGCGCCTTGGCGAAGTTCCAGCGCGGCGCGAAGCCATGCGCCTCGGCCAGCCAGCGATAGAGCGGGTGCGCCTCGGGGCCGCGCACGCGGGTGATCGTCGTCATCGGCAGGTCGAGGTCGAAGTTGACCGCGCAGAAGTCTCGCACCGCCGCATCATCGGCAAGCTCCTGCCCGAAATCGTCCGAAGGCACCGCGAGGACCACGAGGCCGCGGTCGCGATAGCGATCCCACAGCGCCTGAAGCCCATCATATTGCGGGGTGAAGCCGCAGCCCGAGGCGGTGTTGACGATCAGGACAGGCCGGCCGCGCCAGTCGGCCAGATCGAGCGTGCCGCCGTCGATCGAGCCAAAGCGCAGCGCCTCGGCCGAAGGCAGCGCCGCCGCCATCGCGCCTTGCGCGCCACCGAGGACAAGCGCGCCGAGCAGCGCGCCGAGCATCCCCCTGCGCCCGATCCCAAGCCTGCCCATGATCGCACCTCCTGCGCCGCCGCCGAGGGCAAAAGGGTAGCGGCGCGCGAAAGCCGGTCAAGCCGGGCGGGGGTGTGACAAGCTGCACTTTGTCGCGGGGCCCGAACGTGCTATGGTCCGAAAAACAACAAGCCGACCGAGGCCATGAGCAGCGCAGACCCCACCCCGCCCGATCCCGGGCCCGATCCGACGCGCGAGGCGCATGCGCGCACGCAATTCGCGGCACTTTGCTGGCGCGAGCACGCGGGCGCGCTGCAGGTCCTGCTGGTCACGAGCCGCGACACGGGCCGTTGGATCGTTCCAAAAGGCTGGCCGATGTCCGGGCGCAGCGCCTTCGAGGCCGCCGCGCGCGAAGCCTGGGAGGAGGCGGGCGTCGAGGGCGCCATCGCGACCGATCCGATGGGCGAATACGACTATCGCAAGGCCCTCAAGTCCGGGGCGGAACTGCCCGTTCGGGTAGAACTTTTCCCGCTTCGCGTCGCGCGCGAGGCCGATGCCTTTCCCGAGGCCGCGCAGCGCCGCCGGCGCTGGTTCGCGCCCCACAAGGCAGCGCGCCGCGTGGCCGAGCCGGGGCTCGGCGCGCTGATCCTGCGCTTTGCCGAGCTCTGGGCGCATGGGCGCGGGGCCGCGCCGGGGCGCGCGACCGAGGCGGCGCCCTCCGACCTCGACCACGCCGCGCGGGGCTGACCCTCAGAGCCTGAGCGTGAACTGGCCGGCGAACGCCCCGACCAGCGCGAGCATCAGCACCGCGCCCGAATAGGTGGGAACCACGAAAAGCGGATCGTCCTGATCGCAGGCGAGCGAATAGAGCGCCGCCCCCGCCGCCCCCGCCGCGAGCCCCGCAAGCGCGCCGCTGCGCGCCGGGCCAAGGTTCGCCCCCGACCGCAGCCCGCCGATGAGCGCCACGAGGATCGGCGCCGAGATCAACATGACCGCCGAGATGCACATCATCATCATCGGATTGCCGAGGCCGCGGCGCAGCCCCTCGGCCCCGCCCGCGATCCCGAGGACGACGAAGGCGCCCGCGATCAGCGCGACGACGGCGCCGAGCGCGCGCGTGGCCGGTAGAAGGGGCGCGGCCGGGCGCGCGGACATCAGCACCGCCCAGAGCGCGGCGCAGGCCGTCAGCAGCGGCACCGCCGTCTTGGCCGCGGTCGGCGTCATCAGCACCTGCCCGAGCCCCGGACGCAGCCCGTAGCGCGCAAGCAGCAGCCCCGCCGCGCAGCCAACGCCGACCACAAGCGCAAGCCCGAAGCGCGCGCCAAGGTTGATGCGCAATCGGGCATCCGTCGCAAGTAGGCGGATCAGAATCTCGGTCCTCATTCGATCATCCTCTTGCGCTGGACATCGAGCGCGCGCAGCGCGCGATGGAGGGCAACCCGCACGGCGCCCTCGGACATGTTGAGGCGCGCGCCGATCTCGGCCGCGCTTTCGCCAAGAATGCCGACCCCACGCACAATCTCGGCCGCGCGCGGGTCGATCGCGCCCAGCACCTTGTCGATGTCGTGCCGGCGCGCCGGATCTTCGGCCTCGGGATCGGCGAGCTGATCGGCGAGATCGTCGATCGGCACATGCCGCCGCGCCCCCCCGCGCGCGATCCGCGCGCGATGGGCATCGATCGCCTTGTGCCGCGCGATCGCGTTCATCCAGGGCAGAAGCGGCAGATCCTCGCGCCAGCTCTGCCGCTTGAGGTGGAGCGTGAGCAGCGTCACCTGCACCACATCCTCGCGCGCCTCTGGGCCGAGGCCAGGCGCGTGGCGCTGCACCATCGCGCGCAGGACCGGGATGAGCCGCGCGAGCAGGATCGCATAGGCCCCCTCATCGCCGCGATTGGCCGCCCGCATCAACGCCTCGAGCGCGCCATCCCCCCCGCTCGGCGTGCCCGCCTCGGCAAGATCGGGCCCATCCTCGGCCGCGGGCGATGCGCCGCCATCGTCCTCGTCATAGACCGACGCAAGGGCGCGGGTCGGATCGGCCTGCGCGGGGCCAAGGCGCCACCACGGCCAGAGCCAGTGCACCGCGCGTCCGAATGTCGGGTTCAGGAACATGTCTCGGGGCAATCGCGGCGCTGGAAGGTCAACAGGAAATCCGGTATTGGTCGGGAAACGGAACCGGGGCAATTTCTTAATGATACGCTACGACCTGCGCTGCAGGCAAGGGCATGAGTTCGACAGCTGGTTCTCCTCCTCCTCGGGGTTCGAGAGCCTGCGCGCCGCGGGGCATCTGTCGTGCCCGATCTGCGGCGGCACCGAGATCGACAAGGCGCTGATGGCGCCGGCGCTCGGCCGTGCGGCGGGTGCTGCGGACGCTGCCGCAGCGGTGGCGCCACCGCCCGAGGCCCCTACGCCCGAGGCAGGCGCGATCACGCCCGCGCAGCGCGCCGCCCTCATCGCCGAATTGCGCGCCCGCATCGAGGCGAGTTCGGATTACGTCGGCCTCTCCTTCGCGACCGAGGCGCGGCGGATGCATGAGGGCGACATCCCCGGCCGCCCGATCCACGGCGAGGCCCACCCCGACGAGGCGCGCCAGCTGATCGAGGACGGCATCCCCGTCGCCCCCCTGCCCTTCGTGCCGACGCGAAGGCGCAACTGATGCCGCCCGAGGTGCTGATCACCGGGGCCGCGCGCGGCATCGGGCTTGGCCTTGCGCGGGGGTATGCCGCGGCGGGCGCGCGCGTCACCGCCACACACCGCCCCGGCGGCACGCCGCCCGCCACGATCGCGGGCGTCGAATGGGTCGCGCTCGATGTCGCCGACCCCGGGGCGCAGCGCGCGCTCGGTGCCGCGCTCGGCGCCCGGCCGCTCGATCTTCTGGTGTGCAACGCCGCCATCTATCCCGCCCGCGCCGACCGGCTCGCGGATGGCTTCGACGCGGCCGATTGGGCGGCGGCCTTCGCCGTCAACGTCACGGGGGTGTTCCTGACGGTGCAGGCGCATCTGGCGCGGCTCCGCGCGGCGCGCGGGCGGATCGCGATCCTCTCTTCGGCGATGGGCTCGCAGGCGCGCGCGCCGGGGGGCGCCTATATCTATCGCGCGACCAAGGCTGCGGTCACGAACCTCGGGCGCAACCTTGCCACCGATCTGCGCGCCGAGGGGATCGCGGTCGGG
>JAUREX010000005.1 GCA_030834485.1 Gemmobacter sp. | reverse complement strand
TCGCCCATCGGGCCCGCGATGAACGAGCCGCCGTAAAACCGCAGATCGACCCCGTCCTGCGTCTCGGCCCCGATGCGGTTCGCGGCCGCGACCGGGACAAGGTTCGCGCCCGCATGGCCGCGCATGACGCCCTCCCAATGGGGCTGGCTGTCATGGGCGGGGTCGTGGGGTTCAGAGCCGATCGCGGTCGGATAAAGGAGCATCTCTGCCCCGCCGAGGACCATCGCGCGCGCGGCCTCGGGAAACCACTGATCCCAGCAGATCGCGACGCCGATCCGGCCATGCGCGGTTTCCCAGACGCGAAAGCCGGTGTCGCCGGGGCTGAAATAGAACTTCTCCTCATAGCCCGGGCCCTGGGGGATGTGGCTCTTGCGATAGCGCCCGAGGATCTGCCCGTCGGCATCGACCATCGCGACCGCGTTGAAATGCGCCTCGCCCGCCCGTTCGAAGAACGAGACCGGCAGGACCACGCCCAATTCGCGCGCCAGGGCGGCAAAGCGCGCGATCAGCGGGTGCCCCTCGAAGGGGGCGGCGAGGGCGAAGTGGCGGGCATCCTGCGTGATGCAGAAATAGGGCGTCGCGAAAAGCTCCTGCACCAGCACGACATTGGCGCCGCGGGCCGCAGCCTCGCGCACCGCCGCCTCGGCCCGTTCGGCGTTGGCGGCGAGGTCCCAGTCGCAGGCGAACTGGGTGACGGCAATCGTGACCTCGCGCATGGCTTTTCCCCCCGGCATGGCGGGGGCAGAGTGCTGAATGCGGGCGGGGGCGTAAAGGGGCTTCGCGCGGTCTTGCCGCCGGGCGGGCGGTGCCGCTAGGGTCGCGCATCACCCAGCCGCAGGGAATTCGCATGCACAGCGCCCCCGACCTCGTGATCCTCAACGGCAGCCTGCTGACCTTCGATCCGGCGCGGCCGCGCGCCTCGGCACTGGCAATCGCCGGCGGCACCATCGTGGCGGTCGGCGAGACGGCCGAGATCCGCGCGCTGGCGGGGCCTGGGACGCGCATCTTCGACGCGCAGGGCGGCACGGTGCTGCCGGGCTTCATCGACAGCCATGTGCATCTCTTTCCCGGCTCGGTCGAGCTCGACTGCCTCAACATCCACGGGATCGGGGATGAGGGGACGCTGACCGCGCGGGTGCGCGCGCGCGCGGCCGAGCGGCCCGAGGATCGGCTGATCCTCGCGGTGCAGGCCGATTACACGGTGCTGGGGCCCGGCCGCGCCACGACGCGCCAGGACCTCGACCGGGTGCTGCCCGACCGCCCCCTCGCGCTCTGGGCGCCCGACCACCACACGCTCTGGGCCAATACGGCGGCGCTGCGGGCGGCGGGGATCCTGCACGGCGGCACGGTGGATGCGGGCTGCGAGATCGTGATGGCGCCCGACGGCACCGCGACGGGGGAATTGCGCGAGTTCGGGGCCTTCGCGCCCGTCCTCGCGCTCAGCCCCAATGGCGGGCGGGATGGCGCGGGGCTGACGACGGGGGCGAACCCCGTGCCCGCCCCCACCGCGGCCGAGCGCGCGGCCGACAAGGCGGCGCTGCGCCGCGGGCTTGCCCATTGCGCGCGCCACGGCATCACGGGGCTGCACAATTTCGATGGCAACCTCTATCAGATGGAGCTTCTGGCCGAGATCGACGCCGAGGACGGGCTTGCCTGCCGGGTCGAGGTGCCGCTGCATCTCAAGAGCTTCGACCCGCTTACCCGGCTTGCCGAGGTGGCCGAGATGCGCCGGATCGCCTCGACCGACCGGCTCTGGTGCAACCGGGTCAAGATCTTCATGGATGGCGTCGTCGAGAGCCGCACGGCGCTGATGCTCGAACCCTATCCCGGGACGGACCACATCGGCGACGCGGTGTGGGAGGCCGCGCCCTTTGCCGAGGCCTGCATCAGGGCCGATGCGATGGGCTTGCAGATCTCGGTCCATGCGATCGGCGATCTCGCGATCCGGCGCACGCTCGACGGGTTCGAGGCGGCGCGGCGCGCGAATGGGCCGCGCGATTCGCGCCACCGGATCGAGCATATCGAGGTGCTGCACCCCGACGACCTGCCGCGCTTTGCCGCCCTTGGCGTCGTCGCCTCGATCCAGCCGCGCCACGCGCCCTTTGGCGGCTATTTCCCGCCCGAGGGGGCGGGCCGGATGCTCCACCTCCACCAGATCCCGACCGCCTACGCCTGGCAGGCGATCCGCCAGAGCGGGGCGCGCGTCATCTTCTCGACCGACTGGCCGGTCATCCCGGTCGATGTGATGCCGACGATCCGCGCCGCCATCGCCCCCCTCGATATGCCCGAACCCTGGACCGACCAGCGCCAGAGCCTCATCGACACGCTCGAGAGCTACACGGCCGGCAATGCCTGGGTCGAGTTCAACGAGGGCCGCAAGGGTCGCCTCGCACCCGGGATGATGGCCGATGTCGCGGTGATGTCGCATGATCTCGAGGCGCTCGCGCCCGAGGCGATCACCGAGGCCGCGGCCGTGCTGACCATCTGCGACGGCCGCGTGACCTGGGAGGGCTGAGGGGGGGCGCGCGCCAGCACGGCGCATTTTTCTTTGCCATCCGGGCAAGGTGGTTTACCTTTCCACCCATGATCGCATGCATACGGATACTTCTGGCAACCATCCTGCTGATGCTGCCGCTGGCGCCTGCCGCCGCGCAGGAGCCGCCCTGCATCCGCTGGCAGATGGTGCCTGGCACCTCGGAGCAGACGGGGCGGCTGCGCAATTTCTCGCTGCCGACCTGGCAGTGCCGCGAGCGTGCGGTGCGGCCCTCGGAAAAGCCCGTCGCCTGCCAGCTCTACAGCAAGACGGTCGACCGCGCGACCGGCACCAAGATCTGCACCTATCGCAAGCCCGGCATCTCGGGCGACCAGAAGACCGTCTCGGTGCCCGTGGGCCTCGACTGCAGCGCCCAGATCCGCTGCTGAGGCGCGCGCGCCAGCTATGGACAGCGCCTCGCGCCTGCGCGACAAGGCGGCATGACGCACCCCGCCGCCGCCCCAGCCCCCGCGCAAAATCCGCTCGCGGCGGCGCTCTGGATGACGGGCTCGATCGCCTCGTTCAGCGGGATGGCGATCGCGGTGCGCGAACTCAAGGGCGCGCATGACACCTTCGAGATCATGGCGGTGCGCTCGCTCGTCGGGCTCGTGATCGTTGTCGTGCTGGCCGCGGCCTTCGGCCGGCTCGGCGATGTGCGCGCCAACCGGCTGGGCGGGCACCTTGTGCGCAACGTGATCCATTTCACCGGGCAGAACCTCTGGATCTGGGCGGTGACGGTGATCCCCCTCGCGCAGGTCTTCGCGCTCGAATTCACCTCGCCCGTGTGGGTGCTGATCCTCTCGCCGCTGTTGCTCGGTGAGCGGATCACGCGGCTGCGGGTGATGGCGGCACTCTACGGCTTCGTGGGCATCCTCATCGTCGCGCGCCCCGATTTCGCGGCGCCGAACCTCGGCGTGCTGGCGGCGGCAGGGAGCGCGCTTTTCTTCGCGCTCACCAACATCTCGACGAAGCTTCTGACGCGGCACGAGGGGATCGTGTCGATCCTCTTCTGGCTCACCCTCATGCAGCTCGTGTTCGGCAGCGTGATCGCGCTCTGGGATGGCGCGGTGAACTGGCCGACGGCCGCGACGCTGCCCTGGCTCGTGGTGATCGGGGTTGCGGGGTTGCTCGCGCATCTGTGCCTCACGAGTGCGCTGCGCCTTGCGGCCGCGTCCTTCGTGATGCCGATCGATTTCGTGCGTCTGCCGGTGATCGTGGTGGTCGGCGCGACGCTTTATGGCGAATCGGTCGACGCGGCGGTGCTGATCGGCGCGGTCATCATCTTTGCGGGCAGCTACGTCAACATCTGGGCGGAAACGCGGCGCAGGCCCGCCTGAGGGCGGCGCAACTGCCCGATCCTGCGGCAGATGTCACCCGCGGACGCAACCCTGACGCAGGCAATCCTTGACGCGCGCGCAGGGGCTGCGTCATCCTTTCGGCATAACAGCCGAGGAGACCTCAGATGAAGCACATCGTCGTCGCCGCCGTCCTCGCGCTCGCGCCCGGGCTTGCCATCGCCGGCTGCGGGCATGATCGCATCCAGACCACCGCCACCTCCTGCGCCGAGGGGCAGGTCTGGGACAGCAAGACGATGGCCTGCGTCCCGCAGCCGCAGGCCTGACGCTAAGCCCGCGTTAACCCCTGCACGCCATGGTGCCGCGATCCGGGATGTTTGCCCGGGGCGGGAACAAGGGGGCGGGGCGCGGTGCAGCAGGGTTCGAGACAGATTGCGACGGGCGCAGGACGTGCGCCGCGCGCCCTTACGCGGCGCGAAAAGGCGGCCGTGATCGTGCGCCTCCTGCTGGCCGAGGGCGACGCCATCGACCTCTCGCGCCTGCCCGAGGATCATCAGACCGCGCTGACCGAGACGATCGGCGCGCTCAAGGTCGTGGACCGCGCCACGCTGATGTCGGTGGTGCGCGAGTTCCATGAGGATCTGCAATCCGTGGGCCTCGCCTTTCCGGGCGAGCTCGATCGCGCGCTCGACCTCCTCGACGGCAAGATCAGCCCCACGGCCGCCGACCGGCTGCGCCGCAAGGCCGACCGCGCGGTCGGGTCCGACCCGTGGGAGCGTCTGGCGGGCGTGCCTTCGGACCATCTGCTGAAGATCCTCGACGAGGAGAGCATCGAGGTCTGCGCGGTCCTGATCTCGAAGCTGCCCGTGGGGCGGGGGGCGGAGTTGCTCGCCCGCCTGCCGGGTGAGCGGGCGCGGCGCGTTGCCCATTCCGTCTCGCTGACCGAGAGCATCGACCCCGAGACGGTGCGCCGGATCGGCGCGGCGCTGGTGCTGCAACTGACGAACCTGCCGCAACGCGCCTTTCGCGGCGACAGCGCAAGCCGGGTGGGTGCCCTCCTCAACCACGCCTCGGCGGCGACGCGCGAATCGCTCCTCGACGGGCTCGAGGTCGAGGATGCGGGCTTTGCCGAGCAGGTCCGCAAGGCGATCTTCACCTTCGTGCACATCCCCGAGCGGATCGCGCCGCGCGACGTGCCCCTCGTGACGCGGGGGGTCGAACAGCCGGTCCTCATCACCGCGCTTGCGGGTTGCAACACGCCCGAGACGGCCGCGGTGCGCGACTTCATCCTCTCGAACATCTCGCAGCGCCTCGCCGAGACGATGCGCGAGGATATCGCGGCGATGGGCAAGGTGCGCGAGCGCAAGGCCGAAGAGGCGATGACGGCCGTCATCACCGCGATCCGCGCCCTCGAGGAGGCAGGAACCCTGACCCTCACCATGCCCGACGAGGGCGACTGAGGCGCGTCAGGCGAGGCGCGCCTTGACGCGCGCCCCGGCGGCGGCGAAATCCATCTGGCCGGCGTGGCGCGCCTTGAGATGCGCCATCACGCGGCCCATGTCGCGGATCGAACCCGCGCCAAGCTCGGCGATCGCGGCCTCGATCGCGGCCTCAACCTCGTCGGCCGTCATCTGGCGGGGCAGGAAATCCTCGATCACCCGGATTTCGGCCAGTTCCTTTTCCGCAAGTTCCAGCCGCCCGCCCTCTTCATAGGCGCGCGCGCTCTCCTGCCGCTGGCGGATCATCTTGGCGAGGATCGAGAGGATCTCCTCGTCCGGCACGCCGGCGCGCTGGGCGCCGTCCTCGTCGCCCGGACCGCGCGCGGCGATGTCGCGATCCTTGATCGCGGCGTTGATGAGGCGCAGGGTCGAGAGGCGGTCCGCCTCTCGCGCCTTCATCGCGCCCTTCAGCGCCTCGGCAAGCCTGTCGCGCAATCCCATGCCGCAGCCCTCCTGACCCGGGTAAACGCGCGATGATAGGCCCCGGGGCGCGCGCGGGCAACCTCTGCCGCGCCGGGTTGACCCTGCGCCGCCCCCTGCCTAGTGTGCCGCGATTTTGACGCACCCCCCGGAGACCCGAGTCGCATGTCCGCCCCGCGCCCGACCGCCTGCCTTGCCCTTGCCGACGGATCGGTCTTTTACGGCCACGGCTTCGGCGCGACGGGCGAAACGGTGGCCGAGCTGGTCTTCAACACCGCGATGACCGGCTATCAGGAGATCATGACCGACCCCTCCTATGCCGGGCAGGTCGTGACCTTCACCTTTCCCCATATCGGCAACGTCGGCGTCACGCCCGAGGATGACGAGGCCGCCCAGCCCGTCGCCGCCGGGATGGTGGTGAAATGGGATCCGACCGAACCCTCGAACTGGCGCGCGGCGGGGGATCTGACGGGCTGGATGGCGCGCATGGGGCGCATTGGCGTCGGCGGCATCGACACCCGGCGGCTGACGCGCGCGATCCGCCAGCAGGGCGCGCCGCATGTGGCGCTTGCGCATGATCCCGCGGGCCGGTTCGACATCGCGGCGCTGGTTGCCAAGGCGCGCGCCTGGCGCGGGCTCGTGGGCCTCGACCTCGCCAAAGATGTGACCTGCGCGCAGACCTATCGCTGGGACGAGATGCGCTGGGCCTGGCCCGGCGGCTTCGCGCGGCGCGCGGGGCCGGGGCTGCGCGTCGTCGCGGTCGATTACGGCGCCAAGCGCAACATCCTGCGCTGCCTCGCCTCGGCTGGCTGCGAGGTGACGGTCCTGCCCGCGACCGCGACCGCCGCCGATGTCCTCGCCCATGACCCCGAGGGCGTCTTCCTCTCGAACGGGCCGGGCGATCCGGCGGCGACGGGGGAATATGCCGTGCCGATGATCCGGGGCGTGCTCGCGCGCGACTTGCCGCTCTTCGGCATCTGCCTCGGGCACCAGATGCTCGGCCTCGCGCTCGGGGCGCGCACGGTCAAGATGAACCACGGCCACCACGGCGCGAACCACCCGGTCAAGGACCTCGACTCGGGCAAGGTCGAGATCACGAGCATGAACCATGGCTTTGCGGTCGACAGCCAGACGCTGCCCGCGGGCGTGGTCGAGACGCATGTCTCGCTCTTCGACGGGTCGAACTGCGGGATCCGCGTGGCGGGAAAGCCCGTCTTTTCCGTGCAATACCACCCGGAGGCGAGCCCGGGGCCGCAAGACAGCCACCACCTCTTCGACCGCTTCGCCGCCGCGATGCGCGAGCGGCGCGCGCAGGGTTAAGGATTTCCCAAGCTTAACCGCGCATTAACCGGCATGCCTCATCACTTCGCGGATCGCCCGCGGAGCACCCATGCCGACCCCTGCCCTGCCCCATCGCCCTGCCGCACCCTTGCCGCCCCCGTTCCCGCCAAGGGGGCGCGCCGATGACGCCGCGCAAAGCGCCTCGGCCCTCGCGCTGCTGGGGCGGCGGGCGCTTGCCGCCGCGCTCCCCGCCCCCGCCCCCCCGCGGCAGGGGCAGAGCCTCGCGGCGGGGCTGGTCGCGGCAGGCGCGATCAGCCCCGCGGGCCTGCGCGCGCTGCGCCTGCCCGATCCGGCGGATGATGCCGCGCTCTGCGAAGCCCTCGCCGCGCGCGACGCCATCGCGCCGGCGCGCCTTGCCGAACTGCGGGCCCGCCACGCGGGGATTGCACGGCTCGGCCCCGACATGCCCCCGGCCGATCCCCGCCTGATCGCGCAATTCGGGCACGCCGAGGCCATCGCGGCGGGCGTCGTGCCGGGCTGGCGCACCCCGCGCGGGGTCATCGTCGCCGCCGAGGATCCCGCCCGTGCCGAGGCCGCCCGCACCCGGCTCGAGGCGCGCTTCGGCCCCGTCCGCTTCGCCCTCGCCACCCCCGATGAGCTGCGCGCCCTCATCCTCGGCGCGGCGGGCGGGCGGCTACGCGCCCGGGCCGAGGCGCGCGTCGCCCCGCACGAAAGCTGCCGCGACCTCGGCGGCAGGAAGGGGGCGCGCCGTGCGGCGGTGGCGCTGATGCTCGCCGCGCCGGTCGCGTTCGCGGCGCCGGGCGCGGTGCTCGGGCTTGTCATCGCGCTCGCGGCGGCGGCACTCTGCGCCATGGTGGTGCTGCGCGCCTCGGCTCTCATCGCCGCGACGCGCCATGAGGTGCGGGCCGACCCGCCGCTTGCGGATGCCGACCTGCCGGTCGTCACCCTCATCGTGCCGCTCTATCGCGAGACCGACATCGCCGCGCGCCTCGTGCGCCGGCTCGGCCGCATCGACTATCCGCGCGCGCGTCTCGATGTCATCCTCGCGGTCGAGGCCTGCGACGGGGCCACGCATGCGGCGCTGATCCGCGCGGGGCTGCCCGGCTGGATGCGGGTGCTGCGGGTGCCCGACGGGCGGGTGCGGACCAAGCCGCGCGCGCTCAATTTCGCGCTGCCCTTTGCGCGGGGCACGATCATCGGGGTGCTCGATGCCGAGGATGCGCCGGCGCGCGACCAGCTGCGGCGCGTCGCGGCGCGCTTTGCGGCCGCACCCGCGGATCTCGGCTGCGTGCAGGGCGTCCTCGATTACTACAACCCCCGCACCAACTGGATCGCGCGCTGCTTCACCATCGAATACGCCGCCTGGTTTCGGGTGATGATGCCGGGGCTCGAGCGGCTGGGCGTGCCGCTGCCGCTCGGGGGCACGACGCTCTATCTGCGCCGCGCCGCGATCGAGGCGGTGGACGCCTGGGATGCCCACAACGTGACCGAGGATGCCGACCTCGGCATCCGCCTCGCGCTGCACGGGTTTCGCACCGAGATGATCGCGACCGTGACCGAGGAAGAGGCCAATTGCCGCCCCCGCGCCTGGGTGCGCCAGCGCACGCGCTGGATCAAGGGCCACATCATCACCTGGGCCGTGCACATGCGCGACCCGCGCCGGCTCTGGCGGCGCCTCGGGCCGCGCGGCTTTCTGGGCTATCAGGTCGTCTTTCTCGGGGCGCAGTCGCAATTCCTGCTCGCGCCGGTCCTGTGGTCGTTCTGGCTGATCGCGCTCGGGCTGCCGCATCCGGCGCGCGACCTGCTGCCGCCGGCCGCGCTCTATCTCATGCTCGGGCTCGTGATCCTGGCCGAGGGGCTTGCGCTTGCGATCGCGCTGCGGGCGGTGCGGGCGACGCGCCATTTCGGGCTCTGGACGGCAATCCCGCTTTTGCACCTCTATTTCCCGATGGCGACGCTTGCCGCCTGGCGGGCCGCGGCCGAGGCGCTGCGCCGGCCCTTTCACTGGGACAAGACGAGCCACGGCCATTTCGACGCCGACCCTGCCGCAGCGGTGGCGACCCCGGCAGGATTCGAACCTGCGACCATTCGCTTAGAAGGCGAGTGCTCTATCCGGCTGAGCTACGGGGCCGATGGCATCGGTTGTGGGCCAGCGCCGCGCCCGTCGCAAGCCCCCTCGGCGCCGGGCAGGGTGCGGGTCATGTAGACGCTGTTGGGGTCCTCGCGGTAATCGGCGAAGGGGCCACAGACCGCAAAGCCCGCGCCCGCATAAAGCCCGCGGGCGGCGGCAAAGCCCGGCTGGCTCCCGGTCTCGAGCATCAGGCGCGCGAGGCCCTCGGCCGCGGCCTCGGCCATCAGGTGATCGAGCATCCGGCGCGAGAGGCCACTGCCCCGCCATTCGGCGAGGACATGCATCGACTTCACCTCGCCCGCCCCATCCCCGAGGCGCTTGAGCGCGCCCATCCCGATCGGGGTGCCCGCGTGGCGCATGACGTAAAAGGCGATCCCGGGTGCCGCCAGCGCGCCCGCGTCGAGCATGTGGATGCTCTCGGGCGGGGTCTCGGCGTGCATGTCGGCGGTGTGGCGCGCCATCAGATGCCCCAGATCGGGGGCGAGCGGGCTTTCGCGCGCGATGACGACCGCGCCCGTCAGTGCGTCCATGCCACGCGCCGCCCGGTTGCGAAATTGTCGCCATAGCCAAGCGGGCGGATGTTGGGACGCCGGCTCTGCGGCTCGATCACATCGGCCTCGATCCCGTGGGCGCGCGCGTAGTCCTCGGCCGCCTCGCGCGTCTCGAAGCGCAGCCGCACCTGCGTCTGGGTGTCGCCCGAGGATGTCCAGCCCATCAGCGGGTCGATGCCGCGCGCCGCGGCGGTGGCAAAATCGAGCACCCAGGCGTGGCTGCGGGCGCTGCCTGACTGGGTCGCGGTGCGGGCGGGACGATAGATGCGGGCGCGCATGGGGCCTCCGGACGGTTTGGCGCAGGATACCCGCAGGGGCCGGGCCCATGCAAGTCCGACCGCCCTAGCCGGTCGGCGCGATCGGCCCCTCGGGGCTGCCCGCGACGAACTGGCGCAGAACCGGGTCGGGGTCGGACCCAAGCGCCGCGACATCGCCCCGCCAGCGGATCCGCCCCTCGTGCAAAAGCGCGACGCGGTCGGCGATGCGCCGGACCGAGGCCATGTCATGCGTGATCGTGATCGCGCAGACGCCCAGATCGCGCACGATATCGGCGATGAGGCGGTCGATCACCCCCGCCATCACCGGATCAAGGCCCGTCGTCGGCTCATCGAAGAAGAGGACCTCGGGGCCGGCCGCGATGGCGCGCGCAAGCCCCACGCGCTTTTGCATCCCGCCCGAAAGCTCGGCCGGATAGAGATCGGCCACCCGCTCCGAGAGGCCCACGCGGGCGAGGCAGTCGAGCGCGCGCGCGCGCGCCTCGGTCACAGGCAACGCGGGGCGCGCGTTCAAGAGCCTGAAGGCGACGTTGCGCCAGACCGGCATGCTGTCAAAGAGTGCCGCCCCCTGAAAAAGCATCCCGAAGCGGGCAAGGAAATCGGCGCGATTGTCGGGGCCGAGGGCCGCACCCTTCCAGCGCACCATGCCCGCATCGGGCGTGATGAGGCCGAGGATGCATTTGAGCAGCACCGATTTCCCGCTGCCCGAGGCGCCGATCACGACGAGGTTCTCGCCCCTCTCGGCCACAAGATCGACCCCGCGCAGGACCGGCGCGCCGCCGAACGACTTGCAGAGGCCCTCGAGCGCGATCATGCCGAAAAGAACGCCTCTGTCAGGACGTAATTCGCCGCAAGGATCATCACCGACGCCCCGACCACCGCGGCCTTCGTCGCCTGCCCCACCCCTTGCGCGCCCCGGCCCGAGCGCATCCCCGCATAGGTGCCCGCGACCGCCACGATGAAGCCGAACACCGCCCCCTTGACGAGACCCGAGACGACATCGCCCGCCTCAAGGAATTCGGTCGTGACGCGCAGATAGCCCCGCGCGTCAAATCCCAGCCGCTCGACGCCCACGATCCAGCCGCCCATGATCCCGATCGCATCGCCAACCGCGACGAGGACGGGCACCGTCAGCGTCGCCGCCAGCACGCGCGGCAGCGCCAGATAGCGCAGCGGATCGGCCGAGAGCGTCACCAGCGCGTCGATCTGCTCGGTCACCTTCATCGTGCCGATCTCGGCCGCGATCGAGCTTGCGACCCGCGCCGCGACCATCAGCCCCCCGAGCACCGGGCCAAGCTCGCGCACCATCCCGATCGCCACGATCGAGGGCACCACCGCCTCGGCCGAAAAGCGCGCGCCACCCGCATAGATCTGGAGCGCGAGCGCGCCGCCGGTGAAAAGTGCCGTCAGCGCGACGACAGGCAGGCTCAGCCAGCCGATGGCGACGATCTGGCGCGCGAATTCGGACCCGTGAAAGGGCGGCATCCAGAGCCGCGCCGTGACGCGGCCGGCAAAGAGCGCGACCCGGCCGACCGCGCGCAGGGCGCCGATCGCCGCCCGGCCAAGCGCGGCGAGCGCCCCGGTCGCGGTCATCCGCCGCCCAGATGGCGCCGGGCGTAGCGCGCGCCGAGGCTCGTGAGGATCTCGTAGCCGATGGTGCCGGCAAGGGCCGCGAGCGCATCGACCCCCTGCCCCGGGCCCGGCCCGAGGACCGCAAGCGTTTCGGGCACTTCGTCGAGGTCGGTGACATCGACCGTGATGAGGTCCATCGACACCCGCCCCACGACCGGGCAGCGCTGCCCGCCCGCCCAGAGGGCAAAGCCCGCCCCCTCGGCACGGGCGCCGCCGAGTGCGCGCGGCAGCCCGTCGGCATAGCCCGCCGAGACGGTCGCGATCACGCTCTCGCGCGGGGCGATCCAGCTCGCGCCATAGCCGACGGGCGTGCCGGGCGCGATCACCCGCGTCTGGATCACCGGCAGATCGAGCGCGACGACCGCGCGCGCCTGCGCGAAGGGCGCGCCGCCATAAAGCCCGATGCCCGGCCGCGTGAGTTCGAAATGATAGGGATGGCCGAGCAGGACGCCCCCCGTCGCCGCGAGCGAGCGCGCGATCCCCGTCCCCACGGTCAGGGTGTGAAAGAGCGAGAGCTGTTGCGCGTTCATGCTGTGGGCGGGCTCATCGGCGCAGGCGAGGTGGCTCATGAGCAGAAGCGGCCGCTCGGGCAGGATCGTGCCCGCGACCGCGCGCCAATGGTCGGGCGGCAGGCCGAGGCGCGCCATGCCGGTATCGATCTGCACCGCGAAGGGGTGGCCCGGCAGGGCGGCGAAATGGCGCGTCATCTGCTCGATGCTGTTGAGCGCCGGCACGAGGCGCGCCTCGGCGATGGCGGCGGTCGCGCCCTCCATATGGCCCGAGAGCACGAAGATGTCGGGCACCGCGCCGAGGGCTGCGCGCAGCGCCAGCCCCTCGGCGGCCTGCGCCACGAAGAACTGCCGCGCGCCCGCCCGCACGAGGGCGCGCGCGACCTCGGCCGCGCCGAGCCCGTAGCCATCGGCCTTGACGACCGCGCCCGTGCGCGCGCCATGCGCCGCCCGGCCCGCCAGCGCGCGCCAGTTCGCGGCCACCGCGTCGAGGTCGATCGTGAGTTCCGCCTGCGCCATCTCCTTCGGGTGCCACCGCCGTGGCGAGGGGTCAAGCGGTTTCGCGCTTGCATTTCTTGACCTCGGGCGGGGTTTGCGCTAGCGCCGGCGCAGTGCCGGGAAACGCCCGGTGCGACCGGATGATGGGGCGCACGGCAATTCACGCGTCCCGCAGCGGCGGCCCGATGCCGCCCGAGACAGGACGCGCATGACCAAATTCTCCGACCTGAAGCTGGACCCCAAGGTCCTGCAGGCCGTGGCCGAAGCCGGCTACGAAACACCGACCCCGATTCAGGCGCAGGCGATCCCGCCCGCCCTCGAAGGCCGCGACGTGCTGGGCATCGCCCAGACCGGCACCGGCAAGACGGCAAGCTTTACCCTGCCCCTCATCACGCGCCTCATCAAGGGGCGCGCCCGGGCGCGGATGCCGCGCTCGCTCGTGCTCGCGCCGACGCGCGAACTGGCCGCGCAGGTGGCCGAGAACTTCGACGTCTACGCCAAGCACACGCGGCTGACCAAGGCGCTGCTGATCGGGGGCGTCAGCTTCAAGGATCAGGACGCGGCCATCGACCGGGGCGTCGATGTGCTGATCGCGACGCCCGGGCGGCTGCTTGATCATTTCGAGCGCGGCAAGCTCCTTCTGACCGGGGTCGAGGTGATGGTCGTCGACGAGGCCGACCGGATGCTCGACATGGGGTTCATCCCCGACATCGAGCGGATCTTCTCGCTCACCCCCTTCACGCGCCAGACGTTCTTCTATTCGGCGACGATGGCGCCCGAGATCGAGCGGATCACCAACGCGTTCCTGTCGAACCCCGCGCGGGTCGAGGTGGCGCGCCAGGCCACCACCTCCGAGACGATCGAGCAGGGGCTCGTGACCTTCACCCCCTCGCGCCGCGACCGGGCGTTCGCCGAAAAGCGCGCCATGCTGCGCGCCCTCATCACCGCCGAGGGCGAGGCCTGCACCAACGCGATCATCTTCTGCAACCGCAAGATGGATGTCGATGTGGTGGCCAAGTCGCTCAAGGCGCATGGCTTCAACGCAAGCCCGATCCACGGCGATCTCGACCAATCCGTGCGCACGCGCACGCTTGATGGTTTCCGCGAGGGCTCGATCCGGCTTCTGGTCGCCTCGGATGTGGCGGCGCGCGGCCTCGACATCCCGGCGGTGAGCCATGTGTTCAACTTCGACGTGCCGAGCCATTCGGAGGATTACGTCCACCGCATCGGCCGCACCGGGCGCGCCGGGCGGCTGGGCAAGGCGCTGACGATCGCGACCCCTTCGGACGAGAAATACGTGGCCGGGATCGAGAACCTCATCAAGAAGCCGATCCCGCCCCTTCCTGCACCCGAGATCGCCTTTGACGATCGGCCCGAGCGGGGCGAGCACGCCCCCGCCCGCAGCCTGCGCACCCGTGTTGCGCGCGACGAGGACCGCCGCGGCGGCGCCAAGCGCGGCGATGATCGCCGCCGCGACGCGCGCGACCGCCCGGTGAAGCCCCACGGGCAGGAAGCGTCGATGACCCCGCTCGAGGTCGCGCAGGTCGTGGTCGCGCCCGCCCCGGCAGCGGCCGATGAAGCCCCCGCCCCGAAGCGCGAGCGGCGGCGCGAGCGTTCGGGCGACGCCGCGCCCGAACCCCGCGCCGAAGCAAGAGCCGAACCCCGACCCGAGCGCCGGCGCGAGGATCGCCCCGCGGGCCGCACCGAGGGGCGCCCGGAGGGGCGCGCCCAGCCGCGCGAGCGCACAGAGCGTTCTGAGCGCAGCGATCGTGGCGTCGTCGGCATGGGCGAGCACATGCCCGATTTCCTCCTGCGCAGCTTCGCCCGCCCCGCGCGCCCCGCCGAGGATGAGGGCGGGGACGCCGAGGGCTGATCCCATGCCGGGCGCGCGCCTGACCGATCTGGTCGCGGGGCTGCCCGCGACGGTCCCCTTCGTCGGGCCCGAGACGCAGGAACGCCGCCGCGGCGCCCCCTTCGCGGCCCGCATCGGCGCCAATGAGAGCGTCTTCGGCCCCTCGCCCGCCGCCGTCGCCGCCATGCAGGCGGCCGCGCCCGAGGCGTGGATGTATGGCGACCCCGAGGTGCACGATTTGCGCGCCGCCATCGCCGCGCATCACGCCACGACGCCCGCCCACATCGTCGTGGGCGAAGGGATCGACGGGCTTCTGGGCTATCTCGTGCGGATGACGGTGGCCGAGGGCGACCGGGTGGTGACATCCGAGGGCGCCTATCCGACCTTCAACTTTCACGTCGCGGGCTTTGGCGGCGTGCTCGAGCGGGTGCCCTATGCGGGCGACCACGAGGACCCCGACGCGCTGATCGCGCGCGCCGCAGCGACGGGGGCCAAGCTCCTCTACCTCGCCAACCCCGACAACCCGATGGGCTCGCACCACCCGGGCGCGCGGATCGAGGCGATGCTGGGGCGCCTGCCCGAGGGGACGCTGCTGGTGCTCGACGAAGCCTATATCGACCTCGCGCCCGAGGGGACGGCCGCACGGATCGACCCCGACGATCCGCGGGTGATCCGGATGCGGACGTTTTCCAAGGCGCATGGGCTTGCGGGTCTGCGGGTGGGCTATGCGATCGGGGCGCCGGCGCTGATCGCGGCCTTCGACCGGGTGCGCAACCATTTCGGGCTGGGGCGGATCGCGCAGGCGGGCGCGCTGGCGGCACTTGGCGATCAGGGCTGGATCGCCTCGGTCCGGGCCGAAGTCGCGGCCTCGCGCGCGCGCCTCGGCGCGATCGCGGCGGCGCAGGGGCTTGTTGCGCTGCCGTCGGCCACGAATTTCGTCACGATCGACTGCGGCCGCGACGGCGCCTTTGCCCGCCGCGTGCTCGGGGGGCTCGTGTCGCGCGGGGTGTTCGTGCGCATGCCCTTCGTCGCCCCCCACGACCGCTGCATCCGCGTCAGTTGCGGGCGCGAGGCCGAGCACGCGGCCTTCGCCGCCGCATTGCCCGAGGCGCTGGCCGAGGCGCGCGGCTAGCGCGGGTCAGACCGCGCTCGAGTGCCCCGCCTTCGAGAGATCGTAGCCGTCGAAGACGCACGCAATCATCCGCGCGAGCGGCCGGCCCCGGTGCGTGATCGAAAGCCCCTGCGCATCAAGCGCGACCATCCCGGCAAAGCGCGCCGCCGCCTCGGACAAAAGCGCATCGACGCGCCGCTGCGCCTGCGGAAACGCGCGCAGGATCGCCGCGCGGTCGATGGCGAAATCGCACAGGAGCATCTCGATCATCCGGCCGCGCAAGAGATCCTCGCCCGAAAACGCATGGCCGCGCGCGGTGGCAAGCCGCCCCTCGCGGATGGCGCGGGCGTAATCCGAGGTCGCGGCGGCGTTCTGGGCGTAACCTTGGGGAAAGCGCGAGATCGCCGAGGCGCCAAGCCCGATCAGCACGGGGGCCGCATCGTCGGTATAGCCCTGGAAATTGCGCCTCAGCCGCCCCTCGGCCAGCGCGCGCGCGAGCCCGTCGGCGGGGCGGGCGAAATGGTCGATCCCGACGGGCACGAAGCCGTCCCAGTCGAAAAGCGCGCGCGCGACCTCGAAGAGGTCGAGCCGCTCCTCGGCGCGCGGGATCGCCTCCGAGGGGATAAGCTGCTGGCGGCGCGACATCCAGGGCACATGCGCATAGCCATAAAGTGCCACCCGGTCGGGCGAAAGCGAGAGGAGTTTTTGCACCGAGGCCGCGATCCGCTCGGCCGTCTGATGCGGCAGGCCATAGACCATGTCGGCGTTGAGGCTCGTGATCCCCCGCGCGCGCAGGCCCACGACCGCCTCGGCCGTGACCTCGAAGCTCTGGTCGCGGCCGATCGCCTTCTGGATCGCCTCGTCGAAATCCTGCACCCCGATCGAGGCGCGGTTCATCCCCGCCTCGGCCAGCGCATCGAGGCGCGGGGCGTCGATCTCGCCGGGGTCGATCTCGACCGAAAACTCCGCCCCCGGGGCCATTGGCGCGATGGCGGCGATGGCGCGCGAGAGGGAGCGGATCTCGGCCGGGGGCAGCATGGTGGGCGTCCCCCCGCCCCAGTGCAGCCGCGAGAGCGTGACGCCCTCGGGCAGAAGCCGCCCGATCATCGCGATCTCGGCCGCGAGCGTCTCGGCATAGGCGAGGACGGGGCGGTCGGTCGGGCTGCCCTGTGTGCGGCAGGCGCAGAACCAGCACAGCCGCCGGCAGAAGGGCACATGCAGATAGAGCGAAATCTGCGACCCGGGCGGGATCGCGCCGATCCAGCCCGCGAGGGCCTCAGGGCCGACCGCGGCGCCGAACTGCGGCGCGGTCGGATAGCTCGTGTAGCGCGGCACGCGCGCGTCAAATAGCCCCAGAGCGGCGAGTTGCGGATCGGCTGTCATCTGGCTAGCGTGATTGACAGAGACGGTGTCAGCATTGACGTGGATCAAAAAGGCCGAATGTGCGGTTCCAGACCTTTCATCACAACGGTCGTCAGGCCTGCGGCGATTGCCCGATCCGCCATCGCGCCGTCTGTTCGCGCTGCGATGATGACGAACTCGCGCTGCTCGACCAGGCGAAATTCTATCGCAGCTTCGAAGCCGGGCAGACCAT
Source organism: Gemmobacter sp. (assembly GCA_030834485.1). Lineage (GTDB taxonomy): Bacteria > Pseudomonadota > Alphaproteobacteria > Rhodobacterales > Rhodobacteraceae > JAUREX01. The sequence goes on along the minus strand of JAUREX010000005.1, from coordinate 16,211 downwards.
CGCGCTGTCGGGTGAACGGATGGATTTCGTGGCCTCGGTCGTCTCGGGCATCGCGACGCTGACCCAGACGCTCGAGGATGGGCGCCGGCAGATGGTCGGGCTCTTGCTGCCGTCGGATTTCGTCGGCCGCCCGGGTCGCGACCACGCCGCCTATGACGTGACGGCGACGACCGATGTCGTGATGTGCTGCTTTCGCAAGGCCCGTTTCGAGACGATCATGCAGGACACGCCGCGCATCGGGCAGCGCCTGCTCGAGATGACGCTCGACGAGCTTGATGCCGCGCGCGAATGGATGCTGCTTCTGGGCCGCAAGACCGCGCGCGAAAAGATCGCGAGCCTGCTCGTGATCCTCGCGCGGCGCGATGCGGCGCTGAGGGCGCAAGGCGCGGCCACGCGCGCAAGCTTCGATCTGCCGCTGACGCGCGAGGCGATGGCCGATTACCTCGGCCTCACCCTCGAGACGGTGAGCCGCCAGATCTCGGCGCTCAAGCGCGACGGGGTGATCGGGCTGGTCGGGACGCGGCGGGTCGATGTGCCCGACATGCGCCGGCTGATCGACGAGGCGGGCGACGACAGCGACGGCGGCATGCCCTTCTGACACCCGCGACCGGCAATCTCGGAAAGTGTGGGGGGTGGTGGGCGACCCTGGAATCGAACCAGGCATGGGTCTCCCCGGCGGAGTTACAGTCCGCTGCCGCTCCTTGCAGCACGTCGCCCGACGCCCGCGGGGGATAGCCAACCGCCCCCCGGGCGTCAAGCGCGATTCAAGCCCCCTCAGTGATCGTGCATGGCGTGCGCCTCGAGCCAGGCGCGCATCCAGGCGATCTCGGCCGACTGGCTGTCGATGATCGCCTGCGCGAGTGCCCGCACCTCGGGGTCGCGGCCATATTGGAGAAGGATGCGCGCCATCTCGACCGCGCCCTCGTGATGGGGGATCATCCCCTTGATGAAGTCGATGTCGGCCTCGCCGGTCATGGGAATGTCCATCGCCGCATGCATCCGGGCATTCGCCTCGGCGAAGGCGCGCGCGGCGGGGGTGTCGGCGGTGGCGGCCGGGGCGCCGTGGCCCGCGTGCATGTCGTGCCCGCCGGCCTGCTGGGCGCCGACCGGCGCGCCCGCAGCCAGGGCGATCAGCGCGAGGGCGGCTGCTGCGAGGGGGTTCTTCATGGTGTTCTCCTTGGTTTTTCCGAGCTTTACCACAGCCGGGGGCGCCGTGGCTTCACATCTGCGCTAGGGTTGTCATGGCGAAGGCCGCGCGCATGAGGGTTTTCGTGTAGTCGCTTGTCGGAGCGTTGAAAATCTGCTCGACGCTGCCACGCTCAACGATATCGCCGGCGCGCATCACCATCACCTCATGGGCCATCGCGCGCACCACGCGCAGGTCGTGGCTGATGAAGAGATAGGCCAGCCCGTGGCGGCGCTGCATCTCGCGCAGGAGGTCGACGATCTGGACCTGCACCGTCGCATCGAGCGCCGAGGTCGGCTCATCCAGCACCACAAGACGCGGCCGCAGCACCATCGCGCGCGCGATCGCGATGCGCTGGCGCTGCCCGCCCGAGAACTCGTGCGGATAGCGCCCGGCCGTTGCGGGATCGAGGCCCACCTCGGCCATGATGCGCGCGACCGCCTCGGCCGCGCTGGCCCGGTCCGCACCCCCATGCACACCCAAGCCCTCGGCGATGATCTCTCCGGCCGTCATGCGCGGTGAGAGGCTGCCGAAGGGGTCCTGAAAGACGATCTGCATCTGCGCGCGCAGCCCGCGCAGCGCCGGCCCCGCCACGGCGGTGATGTCGCGCCCCATGAAGGCGACGCGCCCCTCGGCCTGCTGGAGGCGCAGAAGCGCGAGCGCGAGCGTCGTCTTGCCCGACCCGCTCTCGCCCACGATGCCGAGCGTCTCGCCCGCGCGCAGGCGCAGCGTCGTGGGGTTCACGGCCTTGATGTGCCCGACGGTGCGCCGCAGCAGGCCGCGCCGGATCGGAAACCACACGCGCAGCCCCTCGGCCGCGACGATCTCGGGCGCATCGGGCGCGACGGGGGCGGGCCGCCCCGACGGCTCGGCCGCGACGAGGGCGCGGGTATAGGCCTCCGCCGGGGCCTCGAAGATGCGTGCGGTCGGGCCGGTCTCGACGATGGCGCCATCCTTCATCACGCAGACGCGGTCGGCGATGCGCCGCACGATCCCGAGATCATGGGTGATGAACAGAAGGCTGAGGCCCTCGCGCGCCTTGAGGTCGGCCAAGAGATCGAGGATCTGCGCCTGGATCGTGACATCGAGTGCGGTCGTCGGCTCATCCGCCACCAGAAGTGCGGGGTTGTTGGCAAGCGCCATCGCGATCATCACCCGCTGGCGCTGCCCGCCCGACAGCTCGTGCGGATAGGCGCCTAGGCGCGATTCCGGCTCGCGGATGCCGACCCGGGTCAGAAGGTCGATCGTGCGCGCCCGCGCCGCCGCCGCCCCCATCCCCTGATGGAGCGCGAGCGTCTCGCCGATCTGGCGCGCGATGGTGTGGAGGGGGTTGAGGCTTGTCATCGGCTCCTGAAAGACAAAGCCGATCTCGCGCCCCCGGATCGCGCGCAGCGCCGCCGCGCCCGCCCCCACCACCTCGCGCCCGCGCAGCCGGACCGAGCCTGTCACCTCGGCGCTGTCGGGCAGAAGCCCCGCCGAGGCGAGCGCGGTGACGGATTTGCCCGACCCGCTCTCGCCCACGATGGCGAGCGTCTCGCCGGGGGCGATCTCGAAGTCGATGCCGCGCACGGCCTCGATGATGCGCCCGTCCTGCCGGAAGCGGATCCGCAGCCCTGCAACCGACAGGATCGGGTCTTGTCCGCTCATCGGAACGTCTTGCGCGGGTCGAAGGCGTCGCGCACGCCCTCGAAGATGAAGACCAGAAGCGAGAGCATGATCGCGAAGGTGAAGAAGGCGGTGAAGGCAAGCCAGGGCGCCTGCAGGTTCTGCTTGGCCTGCAACGACAATTCACCGAGCGAGGGGGCCGAGGACGGCAGACCGAAGCCGAGGAAGTCGAGCGCCGCAAGGCTGCCGATCACGCCTGTGATGATGAAGGGCAGAAGCGTCAGCGTCGCCACCATCGCATTGGGCAGCACATGGCGGAACATGATGACCCGGTCGGGCACGCCAAGCGCGCGCGCGGCGCGGACATATTCGAAGTTGCGCGCGCGCAGGAACTCGGCCCGCACCACACCCACGAGCGCCGTCCAGCCGAAGAGCACCATGAGGAACACAAGCAGCCAGAAGTTCATCCGCCAGATCGCGGCGACGATGATGATGATGTAAAGCGAGGGCGTCGCCCCCCAGAGCTCGATCACGCGCTGAAAGATGAGGTCGGTGCGCCCGCCGAAATAGCCCTGCACCGCCCCCGCCGCGATGCCGATGACCGAGGTCAGCGCGGTCACGATCAGCGCGAAGGCGACCGAGAGGCGAAAGCCGTAGATCACCCGCGCGAGCACGTCGCGGGCGGTGTCGTCGGTCCCGAGCCAGTGGCGCGCATCGGGCGCCGAGGGCGCGGCGGTGCCGAGGTCGTTGACCGTGCGGTAGCTGTAGGGGATGAGCGGCCAGAGGATGAACCCCTCCTCGACCTCGGCCCCGCCGACGCGGCCCGTCGCCTCGAGCTCGGCCATCGTCGCGGCCGGCGCATCGAGGCAGACCTCGAGCCCACCCGTGCGGATCAGGCATTGCACCTCGGCATCGCGATAGGCGGCCTCGGTCGAGAAATCGCCGCCGAAGACCGTCTCGGGATAGGCGCGAAAGACGGGCATGTGCAGCTCACCCCTGAACCTCACCAGCAGCGGGCGGTCGTTGGCGATGAATTCGGCGCAGAGCGACAGCCCGAAGAGCACGCCGAAGATCCACAGCGACCACCACGCCCGGCGGTTGGCGCAGAAGTTCTGCCAGCGCCGACGGTTGAGGGGCGAGAGCCGCATTCAGCCCTCGCGCCGTTCGAAGTCGATGCGCGGATCGATCGCCACGTACATCAGGTCACCGACCAGGTTGAGCAGCAGCCCGACCAGCGTGAAGAAGTAGAGCGTGCCGAACATCACCGGGTAGTCGCGGTTGATCGCCGCCTCGAAGCCGAGCAGCCCGAGGCCGTCGAGCGAGAAGATCGTCTCGATGATGAGGCTGCCGCCGAAAAAGACGCCCACGAACACCGACGGAAACCCCGCGATGACGATCAGCATCGCGTTGCGAAAGACATGGCCGTAAAAGACGCGCCCCTCGCTCAGCCCCTTGGCGCGCGCGGTCATGACGTAGTGCTTGCGGATCTCGTCGAGAAAGCTGTTCTTGGTCAGGAGCGTCAGCGTCGCAAAGGCCGAGATGGTCGAGGCGAGCACCGGCAGCGTGATGTGCCAAAAGTAATCCGCGACCTTGCCGAGGATCGAGAGCTCATCGAAATTGTCCGACGTCAGCCCGCGCAGAGGAAAGACCTGCCAGTAGGAGCCGCCCGCGAACAGCACCAGAAGCAGGATCGCGAACAGGAACCCCGGAATCGCATAGCCCACGATGATGACGCCCGAGGTCCATGTATCGAAGGACGAGCCGTCGCGCACCGCCTTGCGGATCCCGAGCGGGATCGAGATCAGATAGGCCGCGAGCGTCGACCACAGCCCCAGCGTGATCGAGACGGGGAGTTTTTCGATCACCAGATCGACGACCGAGATCGAGCGGAAATAGCTCTCGCCGAAGTCGAAGCGCGCGTAATCCCACAGCATGATCAGGAAGCGTTCGAGCGGGGGGCGGTCGAAGCCGAACTGGCGCTCGAGTTCTTCGATGAATTCGGGCGGCAGGCCGCGCGCGCCGACATAGTCGCGCTCTCCCCCGCCGCCGCCCGCGCCGGCATCGCCCCCGCCGCCCACGGTCGCGAACACATCCCCCGACCCCTCGAGCCGCGCCATGATCTGCTCGATCGGACCCCCGGGCACGAATTGCACGAGGGCGAAGTTGATCACGAGGATCCCGATCAGCGTCGGGATGACGAGCAGCAGCCGACGCAGGACATAGGCGGCCATCCCGCTACCGGATCGCACCTGCGGCGCGCAGCGCCTCGGCCTTTTCGGCGTTGAACCACCAGATCGAGCTTTCGCCGAGCGAGGCGGGCGGCGGGTTGTCGGTATAGGGCCGGTCGAACATGTCGAGATAGGCGATCGTGTGGGTGCCCTTGTACCATTGCGGCACCCAGATGTGCATCGCGCGCAGCGCCCGGTCGAGCGCGCGCACCGCGGTCGTGAGATCCTCGCGCGTGGTCGCGCCCTCGATCTTGGCGATCAGCGCGTCGACGGCCGGGTTCTTGAGCCCCGCGACATTGTTTGAGCCATCCGTGTCTGCGGCTTCGGAGCCGAAGATCCCGCGCAACTCGATCCCGGGCGTGAGGCTCATGGAATAGCGGCGCACGACGATGTCGAAATCGAAGACCTTCTCGCGCTCCTGCGCCTGCGCGCTGTCGACGCGGGTCGAGACGGCCTCGACCCCGAGGCGCACGAGATTCTCGACATAGGGGTTGATGATGCGATCGAAGCTCGGGTTGTCGTTCATGATCTCGATCTTCAGCCGCTCGCCGGCCGCATTGACGCGGATCCCGTCCGCGCCGACCGTCCAGCCCGCCGCATCGAGCAGCGCGCCCGCCGCGCGCAGGCTGCCCCGATCCGCGACCGTCTCGGCCGAGGAGCGAGCGGGCACATAGGCGGGCGCGGTGAAGACCTCCTCGGGCAGATCGGCCCGGAGCGGCTCGAGCAGCGCAAGCTCCTCGGGCGTCGGCATCCCCTCGGCCTGCATGGTCGAGTTTTCCCAGAAGCTGTCGGTGCGGTCGTAGAGGCCATAGAAGAGCTGCGCGTTCGACCATTCGAAGTTGAACGCCATCCCGAGCGCCTCGCGCACGCGGGCGTCGGCAAAGATCGGCCGGCGCAGGTTGAACCAGAAGCCCTGCGTGCCCGAGGGGCGCCCGTCGGGCAGCGTCTCGCGCTTGACATGGCCCGCGGTGATGGCCGGAAAATCATAGCCCGTCGCCCAGGTGAGCGAAGAGAACTCCTCGCGGAAGGCATAGGCCCCGCCCTTGAAGGCCTCGAAGGCGGCCGTGTAGTCGGCGAAATACTCGAACGACAGGCGCTCGAAATTGTTCTGCCCGATGTTGACGTTGAGGTTCGCGCCCCAATAGTCGGGCCGCAGCACATAGCTGACCGACTGCCCGGGCTTCACCTCACCCAGCAGATAGGGCCCCGAGCCCACCGGCGGCTCGAGGGTCGATTCGGCGAAATCGCGCGTCTCGTAATAGGCGCGCGAAAAGACCGGCAGCCCCGCCGCCGTCATCAGCGCCTCGCGCAGCGCCCCGTCGGGGGCGAAGGTGTATTTCACCGTCAGATCGTCGATCGCCTCGACCGAGGCAATGTCCTTGAGGACCACCTTGTAGGCGGGCTGGCCCTTTTCGAGCAGCACGTTGAACGAGAAGACGACATCCTGCGCCGTGACGGGGGTGCCGTCCGAGAATCGCGCCTCGGGGCGCATATGAAAGATCGCCCATTCGCGGCCCGGCGGGTATTCGATGCTGTGCGCCAGCAGCCCATACATCGCATCGGGCTCATCGAGCGTGCCGGACATGAGCGATTCGAAGAAGATCGACGACCCGATCGCCGCATTGCCCTTGAGGATGTAGGGGCTGAGGCTGTCGAAGGTGCCGAAGGCCCAGGTCGAGAAGGTGCCACCCTTGGGCGCGTCGGGGTTGACGTAGTCGAAATGCGCGAAGCCTTCGGGGTATTTCAGATCGCCGAAGGTCGAGACGCCATGCGCGCGGATCACCGTCTCCGCCGGGGCGGCGAGCATGCCCCCCACCCAAAGGAACCCCGCCGCGATCGGCACCATCACGGCCCGCAAACCCGTCAATCCCATGCTGCACCTCCATCCCCTCGCGCCGGACATAGCGCGTGCGAGAGCCGATGCTAGGGCCGGGCGGGGGGACGCCGCAAGTGGCCTGCGGCGCCCGTCCCTCTCAATTCGAGAGCGAGGCGAGATAGGCGATGAGGTTCGCGCGATCCTGCGGCTTCTTCATGCCGGCATAGGCCATCGAGGTGCCCGGCAGGTAGCCCTTGGGGTTCGTGATGAAGCCGTTGATGTTGGCAGGCTCCCACACCCCTTCGGCACCGAGAAGGGCGGCCGAATACTTGAAGCCGTCTGCCGCGCCCTTGTCGCGCCCCACGACGCCCAGAAGATAGGGGCCGGTGCCGTTCTTGCCGGCCTCGAGCGCGTGGCACGCCGAGCACTGGCGCCAGAGCTTTTCGCCCGCGGCCGCATCGGCCGAGGCGAAGAGATCCTCGAAGCTCGGGCCCTCGGCGGTCTCTTCGGCGGCTTCTTCCTCGCCCGTGTCGATCGAATAGGCCTGCTCGCCCTCGCCGCCATGCGCGCCATGATAGAGCGACTCGGAGGCCCAGCCGATCAGCAGGAAGGTCAGCAGCGCGCCGCAGGCCGCGCCCGTGGCCTTGGTCAGGGTAAAGGTGTCGAACATTTCCAGTCCTATCCGTCGATCTTCTGACGGGCTTCTATCTGCTTCCCTTGCGCGATTTCAAGGTGTAGATGCGCCGCGGTCGCCCGGATCGGGCTGCAGACAGGGATCCAGAGATGTCCGGACGCATCGCCTTTCAGGGGGAACCCGGCGCCTATTCGCACGAGGCCTGCCGCCAGGCGCGCCCCGGATGGGAGGTCATGCCCTGCGCGACCTTCGAGGATGCGATCGAGGCGGTGCGCCGCGGCGAGGCCGATCTGGCCGCACTTCCGGTCGAGAATTCGACCTATGGGCGCGTCGCGGACATGCATGCGCTGCTGCCCGGCAGCGGGCTGCACATCATCGACGAGGCGTTCGTGCGGGTCCACATCAACCTGCTCGGCCTGCCCGGGGCGACGCTCGGCCAGATAGGTGCGGCGATGAGCCACACCGTCCTTCTGGGCCAGTGCCGGTCGTTCCTGCGCGACCACGGCATCCGCCCCGTCACCGGCGCCGACACTGCGGGGTCGGCGCGCCACGTCGCCGAAGCGGGCGATCCCACGATGGCCGCACTCGCCTCGGAACTCGCGGGCGAGATCTACGGGCTCGAGGTGCTCGCGCGCCAGATCGAGGATCAGTCGAACAACACGACCCGCTTCATCATCATGTCGCGCGAGGCCGACCTCGCGCGGCGCGGCCCGGGGCTGATGATGACCTCTTTCCTCTTCAGCGTGCGCAACATCCCGGCCGCGCTCTACAAGGCGCTGGGCGGTTTCGCGACGAACGGCGTCAACATGACCAAGCTCGAAAGCTACATGGTCGGCGGGTCCTTCACCGCGACCGCGTTCCTCGCCGATGTCGAGGGGCACCCCGAGGACGCCCATCTGGCGCGCGCGCTCGAGGAGCTGCGCTATTTCTCGGCCTCCTTCACGCTGCTCGGCGTCTATCCCGCAGATCCCGCGCGGGGCTGAGGCCGCTTAGCCGATCCGGCCCGCGACCCACCCTTCGAGCAGCATCCGCGCGATCGAGCCGGGCCGCGGCGGCGCGACCTCGGGGTGGCGGCCGGCCAGCATCCCGACCGCCTCGGCCCGCCCCATCCAGCGCGCCGATTCGAGTTCGAGCGGATCGAGCACGATCGCCGTCCCCAGCGCCTCGCCGCGGCAGCCGATCATCAGCGAGGCGGGAAAGGGCCAGGGCTGGCTCGCAAGATAGCCGACCGCGCCCACAGGGATGCCCGTCTCTTCGGCGACCTCGCGCCGCACGGCGGCCTCGATCGTCTCGGCGGGCTCGACGAAACCCGCGAGCAGCGAGTGCATCCGCTCGGGCCAGCCATGCGAGCGGCCGAGGAGCACCCGCTCACACGCCGTCACGAGCATGATGACGACAGGATCGGTGCGCGGAAAATGATGTGCGCCGCAGGCCGGGCAGAGGCGCTGCCAGCCGGCCTCGGAAATCGCGCTCGGGCTGCCGCAGCGGGCGCAAAAGGAATGGCTTTCGTGCCAGAGCGCGAGCGCGCGCGCCATTGCCGCAAGTTCGGCTTCGGCCGCGCCGAGGCGAGCCACCGCGCGGCGCAGATCGCCAAAGGCGTGATCGGGCGGTAGTGTGGCCGACCCCGCCGCCTCGGGTGCGACCGCGCAGGCAAAGACCGCCCGGCCCTGATCGCGCCCGAGCCAGATCGGCGACGCGCCGGCGATCAGCGGGTGATCGGGCGCGAGCAGGCCGAGCCGGTCCTGCTCGGGCCCCGCAAGCAGCGGCTGCCCCTCGAGCATCGGCAGCACGCGCGCGCCGGGCTCGGCAGCCGCGCGGGCCAGTGCCGCCGCATCGCCGCGCATCGTCGCGGCGCGGTCGATCCCGCCGCCGCCGAACCCGAGCCCCGCCCCCTGCCCCATCGCCATCATCGCCGTCATCGCCGCCCCCGCCGCATCAGCCCCGCGCGGTGATGACACGCGGCCGCGGGCTTGCAAAGCGGGCGGGTGCGGAATACACGCTCAAGTTGAATTGACCCGCGTGCGACCGCGCGCGACCGCATTTCTTTCTGGATTCGCCGCCCGAGGTCCGCTTGCCTGTCGTGCCCCCATCGAGGCTGTCCCGCGCGGCGGATGCCGCCGCACCGGCGCCGGGCGATCACCTCTTGCGGCTTCTGGGGACGACGGATCTGCACATGCAGATCCTCGCCTTCGATTATGTGAACGACCGCCCCGGCCGGCCGATCGGCCTTGCGCGTGCGGCCAGCGCGATCGCGCATCTGCGGGCGGGGGCGGATGCCACGCTGCTTTTCGATGCGGGCGACTTCATGCAGGGCAACGCGCTCGGCGATCTCGGCTTTGCCGAGGCGGCGCAGTCGCGGCGCCTGCACCCGATGGTCGGGGCAATGAATGTGGCGGGCTATGATGCGGTGACGCTCGGCAACCACGACCTCGACCACGGGCTCGGCGCGCTCTGGGGGGCGCTGGCGGGGGCGCGGTTCGCGACCGTCTCGGCCAATCTGCGGCCCCTCGGCGATGGGCCCTGGCCGTGCCGGCCCTGGACGATCCTGACGCGCGAGATCGGCGGGCGGGCGCTCAGGATCGGCGTGACCGGCGCCCTGCCGCCCCGGACGATGCGCTGGAACCATCACCATCTGGCCGAGCGGGTCGAGATCGGCGCGATTCGCCCCGCGCTCAGTGATGCGGCGGCGCGGATGCGCGCGGCGGGCGCCGATCTGGTGGTGGCGCTCTGCCACGCGGGCGTCGGCGGCGCCGAGGATGACACCGACGAGCGGATCGCGGCGGCGATCGCGCGCATCGCGGGCATCGACGCGGTCTTTGCCGGCCACACGCATGAGGCGCGCGCCCTCTCGGGGGGGGCGGGCGCGCCGATCGTGCAGGCGGGCGCGCTCGGGAGCCACCTCGGCCTTATCGACCTGCGCCTCGCGCCTTCGGGCTCCGCGGGCTGGCGCGTGACGGGGGCCGAGGCGCGCACGATAGACCTTGGCGCGAAGATCGGCGCGCGTGCGCCAGACGGCGGGGGGCAAGGCGGGGGCGACACTGCACCGAGCCGCCCGCAGGGAATGCCGGGCGCACGGATCCGGGCGCTCATCTCGGGCGCGCATGCGCGGGCGCGCCTTGCGGGCGCGGCCGAGCTCGGGCGGGTCGAGGGGCGCATCCACAGCCATCTCGCGGCACTCGGGCCCCCGCCGACCGTGCGCCTCATTGCAGCGCTGCAGGCCGAGGCGGTGGCGGCGGCGCTGGCGGGCGGGCCGCATGCGGGGCTGCCGATCCTCTCGGCGGCGGCGCCGCTGCGGGCGGGCGATGCGCGCGGGGCGGGGCCGGTCACCGACATCGCGCCCGGCCCCTTGCTGCGCCGCCACCTCGACGACATCTGCCCCCACGCCGACACGATCGCGGCGCGCCTCATCGACGGGGCGGGGCTTATGGCGTGGCTGGCGCATGCGGCGGGGGTGTTCGCGGCCCCCTCGCCCGACGAGCGGGCCGCGCCCGAGGCGCCGCCGCTCCTGCGCGAGGACCGCGCGCTGCATGGCTTCGACACGATCCTCGGGCTTGAATACCGGATCGCGCTCGACCCCGAGCCGCATGTGCTCGCGCTGCGCCACCACGGCAGGCCGGTCGCGCCGGGCGACCGCTTCGTGCTGGCGGCAAGCAGCTATCGGCTGCACGGGGGCGGCGGCTATCCGACGCCGGCCCGGGGGGCGATCGTGTTTCAGGGGACGACGACGTTGCGCAGCACGCTCGAGCGGCACCTGGCCGAGCGCGGGCGCCTCGCGCTGCCGGCCGGAGAGGCGCCCTGCTGGCGCCTTGAGGGGCGGGCGGGGAGCGCGCGCAGCCTGATCGTGCCCGCCTCGGCCCGCGCCCTCCTGCCCGAGGGAACGCGCCCGGTAGCGGGCAAGGGGACGATCCGGCTGACGGTTTCCTTCTAGCGCGGGCGCTGCGGGGCGTCGGGCGGGGGCGGCGCGGGGGCGGCCGGGCCGCGCCGCGCGCGACAGCGGTCCGAGCAATGGCGCACCTCGTCCCAGACGCGCGCCCATTTGCGCCGCCAGACCATCGGGCGGCCGCAGGTGGCGCAGGGCTTTGCCGGCAGGTCGGATTTCTTGCGCATCGGTGCGATCCCCTCGGGTCGGTGGATCTAGGCTGCGCGCCGGGGGGGCAAGGGGGGGGTGCGCACTGGCGTCGGGCGGGCGCAAGCCGGGGGGCCTTCTGCCCCCCGGACCCCCCGAGGGTATTTGGGCCAAGATGAGGAGGGGTCAGGGGCGCGCGGGGCGGAGGTAGACGGCCTCGCGGATCGGGTGGCCGTCGATCGTCTCGTCGCGGATGGCGTGGAGGCGGGCGCCGAGGCCCTCGTGGAAGGCGCGCGCGCGCCGATTGCCCTCAAAGACGAGGATCGAGAGGGGGAGGCCGCGGTCGAGTGCGGCGAAGAGGGCGCGGCCGTGGCCCTTTCCCTGCGCGTCGGCGAGGAGGTAGATCGCGTAGAGTTCCTCGGTCGCGCCGAGGGCGGCGAGGGCGGCGTCGCGCTGCGGGCCCATGGTGCAAAAGCCGATCCCCGGTGCCCAGGCGGTTCGGGTGAGCGGTGAGGCGACGATGCGCTGCCAAAGCAGGCGCAGGGCCTCGGCGCTGCGCGATGCGATCAGCGTATCAGGGAGGAGGCCCCGATAGGTCTCGATCCAGGCGCGGGCGTGGAGTGCCGCGAGGGCGTCGATGTCGTCGGGGGTGACGGGGCGGAAGGTGATGGGGGTCATGCTTGGCCTTGATCGAAATCGGCGCAGGATGGTGCGGGGGGCGGCGTCGGGTCAAGCCTGCTCTTGCCGCGGCCGCGCCGGCGGCTAGGGTGGGGGTGGAGGTGCCCGATGTCCCAGCCCGCAGCCGGTCCCGCGCCGGTCCGTCTTGCCGATTTTGCCCCGCCTGCCTTTTTGGTCGCGCGCGTGGAACTCGCGTTTCGCCTCGCGCCCGAGGGGACGCGGGTGCGTGCACGCATCCGCTTTGCGCCCAATCCCGCGCGGCCGGGGCGGCATGATCTGGTGCTCGACGGCGAGGGGTTACGCCTGATCTCGGCGGCCATCGACGGGCGGGCGGTCGTGCCAGAGATCGGGCCGGCGGGGCTGCGGGTGGCGGCGGCGGCGCTGCCCGAGGGCGGGTTCGACTGGGAGGCGGAGGTCGAGATCGACCCTGCGGCCAACACGGCGCTCGAGGGGCTCTATATCTCGAACGGGCTCTATTGCACGCAATGCGAGGCGGAGGGGTTCCGGCGGATCACCTATTATCCGGACCGGCCCGATGTGATGGCGCCCTTTCGCGTGCGGATCGAGGCCGATCTGCCGGTGCTCTTGTCGAACGGCAATCCGGTGGCGCAGGGGCCGGGCTGGGCGGAGTGGGAGGATCCCTGGCCGAAGCCTGCCTATCTCTTTGCGCTGGTCGCGGGCGATCTGCGCGCGCATCGGGGGCGCTTCGTGACGCGCTCGGGGCGCGATGTCGCGCTCAATGTCTGGGTGCGGCCGGGCGACGAGGGGCGCTGCGGCTGGGCGATGGAGGCGCTCGGGCGCGCGATGCGCTGGGACGAGGAGGTCTATGGGCGCGAATACGACCTCGATGTCTTCAACATCGTCGCGGTCGACGACTTCAACATGGGGGCGATGGAGAACAAGGGCCTCAACATCTTCAACGCGCGCTATGTGCTCGCCTCGCCCGAGACGGCGACGGATGACGATTTCGCCAATATCGAGCGCATCGTCGCGCATGAGTATTTCCACAACTGGACCGGCAACCGCATCACCTGCCGCGACTGGTTCCAGCTCTGCCTCAAGGAGGGGCTGACGGTCTTTCGCGACCAGCAGTTCATGGGGGACATGCGCTCGCATGCGGTCAAGCGCATCGAGGATGTGCTGGTGCTGCGCGCGCGGCAGTTTCGCGAGGATGCGGGGCCGCTTGCCCATCCGGTGCGGCCCGAGAGCTTTGTCGAGATCAACAACTTCTATACCGCGACCGTCTACGAGAAGGGCGCCGAGCTGATCGGGATGCTGCGGCGGATCGTGGGCGCCGAGGGTTACGGGCGCGCGCTGGACCTCTATTTCGCGCGCCATGACGGGCAGGCCTGCACAGTCGAGGACTGGATCGCCGTCTTCGAGGAGGCGACCAGGCGCGATCTGGGGCAGTTCGCGCGCTGGTATGCGCAGGCCGGCACCCCGCGCCTGAGCGTGAACGAGGACTGGGCGGAGGGGACCTTCACCCTGCGGCTGCGGCAGGAGACGCCGCCCACCCCCGGCCAGCACGACAAGCACCCGCTGCATATTCCCGTCGCGGTCGGGCTTCTTGGCCCCAATGGCGACGAGGTGGTGCCGACGCGGGTGCTCGAGCTGACCGAGGCTGAGCAGGTCTTCGTCTTCGAGGGGCTTGCGGCGCGGCCCGTGGCCTCGGTGCTGCGCGGCTTTTCGGCGCCCGTGGTGCTCGATCATCCGATGGAGGATGCGACGCGCGCCTTCCTGCTTGCCCATGACACCGACCCGGTCAACCGCTGGGACGCGGGCCGCCAGCTTGCGCGCGCGATCCTCGGGCGGATGGTGACCGAAGGGGCCGCGCCCGGGCCCGACTGGCTTGCGGCGGTCGCGGCCGTCCTGCGCGACGAGACGCTCGATCCGGCCTTTCGCGCGCTCTGCCTGCGGTTGCCGGCCGAGGATGACATCGCGCAGATGCTGCATTCGGCCGGCACGATCCCCGACCCCGACGCGATCCGCGCGGCGCGCGAGCGGATGGCGACGGCGCTTGCGCGGCATCTGGGCGAGGGGCTGGGCGCGATGGTCGAGAGGCTCGCGCCCGCGGGGCCCTTCAGCCCCGATGCGCGCGCGGCGGGGTTGCGCGCGCTGCGGCTGGCCTGTCTTGGGCTGCTGAGCCGGATCGATCACGGCGCGCGCGCCCGGCGCGTCTTTGCCGAGGCGCAGACGATGACCGAGGAGGTCGGCGCGCTTGCCTGCCTGATCGAGGCGGGGGCGGCGGAGGAGGCGCTCGGGGCATTTGCGCGGCGCTGGGGGCATGACCGGCTGGTGATGGACAAATGGTTCCAGCTTCAGGTGCTGCACGCGCCCGCCGGGCGGGCGGCCGAGGTCGCGGCGGGCCTCGCGGCGCGGGGCGATTTCGACTGGCGCAACCCCAACCGCTTCCGCGCGCTGATCGGGGGCCTTGCGGCCAATCACGCGGGCTTTCACCGCGCCGACGGGGCGGGCTATGGCTTTGTCGCGGACTGGCTCATCCGGCTCGATCCGCTCAACCCGCAGACGGCGGCGCGGATGTCGACCGCGTTCGAGACCTGGCGGCGCTATGATCCGGCGCGGCAGGGGCTGATGCGCGCAGCACTGGGGCGGATCGCGGCCGTGCCCAACCTCAGCCGCGATCTGGCCGAGATGACGGCGCGGATGCTCGGCTGAGGGTCAGCCGCGGCAATAGGGTTCGGCGCTCAGATGGGCGGCGATGGCGCGCTGGACGTCGCGCTTTTGCATCGGCCCCCAGTCGCGCATGACGCCCGCGACCTCGGGGGCCGATGCGCGCCGCGCCGCGATGCGCACCGCACAGCCGAGGTTTTCGGCCCCGTCGAGCAGCCTGCCCGCATCGCACCCCGCCCCGCGCGCAGTCGCGGGCGCGATCTGCATGAGGCCGTGATAGCGCCGCCCCGGCCCCATCGCGCGGGGGTTCCAGCTGCTTTCGTATTTCGCGACCGCGGCCATCAGCCCGGTCCAGAAGGCCGCGCGCGTCGCGGCGTCGCCCTCGGGATAGAGCGGGCAATAGCGCGCGACATCGCGCGGCTCGGCCGCCAGCAGCGCCGACCCCTCGGTGCGCAGCGCAGCCTTGGTCGCCTGCCGCCAGGCCGGCGCCTCGGGCAGGTGATCCCACGACAGGGCCGAAGGCTCGGGCGGCTTCGGGGCCGCACAGCCCCCGAGCAGCGCAAGCGTCACGGCCAGAAGGGGAAGGATGCGCATATCGTCTCGCCCGTCTCGGGAATGGACCCCTCATGCCGCGTCAGGGGGCGGACGGCAAGGGGGGGCGGCGGCAAGGGGGCGCGCGGCCCTTGCCCGCGGCGCCTGCCTCGCCTAAACCCTCACGGTCCGCGCGAGAGGTCCAAGATGCTCGACACCCTGCCCGCCGCCCCTGCGCCCAAGGTCATCGCCGGCGCCCGCCACGACTGGGAGATCGTGATCGGGATGGAGGTGCACGCGCAGATCGCCTCGAACGCCAAGCTCTTTTCCGGCGCCTCGACGGCCGTCGGCGCCGAGCCCAACGCGCATGTGAGCTTTGTCGACGCCGCCATGCCCGGGATGCTGCCGGTCCCGAACGCCTATTGCATCGAGCAGGCGGTGCGCACGGGGCTGGGGCTGCGCGCGAAGATCAACCGCTTCAGCGCCTTTGACCGCAAGAACTATTTCTATCCCGACCTGCCGCAGGGCTATCAGATCAGCCAGCTCTACCACCCCATCGTGGGCGAGGGCGAGGTCTGGGTCGAGATGGGCCCGGGGGTTGCGCGCCGCGTGCGGATCGAGCGCATCCACATCGAGCAGGATGCGGGCAAATCGATCCACGACATGGACCCCGAGCTTTCCTTCGTCGATCTCAACCGCACGGGTGTCGCGCTAATGGAGATCGTAAGCCGCCCCGACATCCGCGGCCCCGAGGAGGCCGCCGCCTATGTCGGCAAGCTGCGCCAGATCATGCGCTATCTCGGCACCTGCGACGGCAACATGCAATCGGGCAACCT
>JAUREX010000059.1 GCA_030834485.1 Gemmobacter sp. | reverse complement strand
CACGCCCGTCTGGGGCGGGCTGGCAAGCTGGCAGGCGGCCGCGATCCTGCGCGGGCTGGCGGGCGTGCGCCTGACCGGGGGCGATGTCGTCGAGGTCTCGCCCCCCTTCGACACGACGGGCGCGACCGCCATCGCGGGCGCCCATGTCGCGACCGAGATCATGTGCTTGTGGTGCTGGACGCGCCGATGATCTGGTTCGGGCGCGTTCTGGCGGTTCTGCTCGCAGCACTGGTCGTCTATGGCGGCTGGGTGCGGCTTGCGCCCTCGGACCCCACGCGCTGGCATGTCGATCCGCTGACCGCCCCCGACCCCGCCAGCCCCAACTTTGCCCGACTCGCGCCGGGCGAGGTGCGCGGGGCCGACCCCGCTGCGCTGGCCGCGCGCGTGCAGGCTGCGATGGCGGCGATGCCGCGCACGCGGCTTCTGGCCGGTTCGACCGAGGCGCTGCACATGACCTTCATCACCCGCTCGCGCCTTTGGGGCTTTCCCGACTATACCTCGGTGCGGGTGATCCCCGCCGACGGGGGCGCGACGCTGGCGGCGCTGGCGCGTGCGCGCTTCGGTTCGGACGACCTCGGGGTGAATTCCGCGCGGCTCGCGGCGCTGGCCGCCGCCCTCGCCGCCCCTTGACCCTGCGGCCCGGCATGGGCATGTGCCGCCCATGCTCCCGGCCGAGAAACTTGCCCGCATCACCGAACGCTTCGCCTATGTCGAGGCGCGGCTCGAGGCGGGCGCGCCGCCGGCCGAGCTGGCCGCACTCGGGCGCGAACATGCCGAGCTGCGCCCCGTCGTCGCCGGCATCGACCGCTGGCAGGCCGCGCGCGCGGGGCTGGCCGAGGCCGAGGCGATGCTCGCCGACCCCGAGATGCGCGCGCTCGCAGAGGAGGAAATCGGCCGCCTGCGCGCCGAGATCCCCGCGCTCGAGGCCGAGCTGCGCCTTGCGCTCCTGCCGCGCGACGCCGCCGACGCCCGCCCCGCCATCCTCGAGATCCGCCCCGGCACCGGCGGCGAGGAGGCGGCACTTTTCGCCGCCGACCTCCTGCGCATGTATCAGCGCCACGCCGAGGCGCAGGGCTGGCAGTTCGATCTGCTCGAGTTCCAGCCGACCGAGCTTGGCGGGGTGCGCGAGGCTGTCGCGCGCATCGCGGGCGAGGGGGTCTTTGCGCGGCTCAAATACGAATCGGGCGTGCATCGCGTCCAGCTCGTGCCCGAGACCGAGGCCGGCGGGCGCATCCACACCTCGGCCGCGACCGTCGCCGTCCTGCCCGAGGCCGCCGAGGTCGACATCGACATCCCCGCCGCCGACATCCGCATCGACACGATGCGCGCCTCGGGCGCCGGCGGGCAGCATGTGAACACGACCGATTCGGCCGTGCGCATCACCCACCTACCGACCGGGATCGTGGTGACCAGTTCCGAGAAATCGCAGCACCAGAACCGCGCCAACGCGATGGCCGTGCTGCGCGCGCGGCTCTATGATCAGGAACGCAGCCGGCAGGAAGGCGCGCGCGCGGCCGAGCGGCGCGCGCAGGTCGGGACGGGCGACCGCTCCGAGCGCATCCGCACCTACAACTTTCCCCAAGGCCGCATGACCGACCACCGCATCAACCTCACGCTCTATCGCCTCGGCGCGATCATGGAGGGGGATCTGGCCGAGGTGATCGACGCGCTCGTGGCCGACGATCAGGCCCGCCGGCTGGCCGAGGCCGATGGCTGAGGGGGCGCGCGAGGCGCTGGGTGCCGCGGTGGCGCAACTCCGCGCGGCGGGGGTCGAGGATCCGCCGGGCGATGCGCGCAGGCTTCTGGCCCATGCGCTGGGCGTGGGGCCCGAGCGGCTGATCACCGACATGCCCGAGACCCTCAGCGCCGCCGAGGCCGCGCGCTTCGCCGCCGCGATCGCCGCGCGCGCGCAGCGCCGCCCGGTCGCGCAGATCATCGGCGCGCGGCTCTTCTGGGGGCGCCGCTTTCGCGTGACGCCCGATGTCCTCGACCCCCGGCCCGAGACCGAGACGCTGGTGGCCGAGGCGCTGGCCGCGCCCTTCGGCTCGGTCCTCGACCTCGGCACCGGGTCGGGGGCGATCGTGCTCTCGCTGCTTGCAGAGCGGCCCGGGGCGCGCGGGGTGGGTGCGGACCTCTCGGCGCCCGCGCTCCAGGTCGCGGCGGCGAATGCGCGCGCGCTCGGGCTGGCCGACCGGGTGGCCTTCGTGCGGTCGGACTGGTTTGGGGCCGTGGCGGGGCGGTTCGATCTGATCGTGGCGAACCCGCCCTATCTGGCCGAGGCCGAACTCGCGGGCCTCGCCCCCGAGCTTGCGCATGAGCCGCGCGCGGCGCTCTCGCCCGGGGGGGACGGGCTCGGGGCCTATCGGCGCATCGCGGCCGGGGCGGGGGCGCATCTGCGCCCCGGCGGGCGGATCATGCTCGAGATCGGGCCTACGCAGGGGCAGGCGGTCGCCGCGCTCCTGCGCGGGGAGGGATTCGGGGGGGTGCGCATCCTGCCCGACCTCGACGGGCGCGACCGCGTCGTGGCGGCGGTCTGGCAGGGGCAGGGCTGAGGCTGCGGCAAAAATGCATCATTCTCACCGGGCTGCGGGAAATTCCCCTTGCCGCCGTCCGCGAATGATGCTTTGCACTCTCTCGCGTCCTCCGGTTGCCCAGCAGGCCGAGGTCGAACCGCACGCCCATCATCACGGAACCCGCCCGCAAGGGTGGACGGCCTGACAGCCGCGTTCCCGTGGGGCAAACCCGACAATAGGCCGGACCCGGAACCTGATGCGATCTTCCAAATCACGCGCGCGCGCCAAGCAGCACCGTCCCCGCCCGATGGGCAACATCATCAACCGGGTCTTCGAAAGCTCGGGGCCGGATGGAAAGGTGCGCGGCACGCCGCAACAGATCATCGAGAAATACCTCGTGCTCGCGCGCGACGCGCAACTCTCGAACGACCGCGTTGCGGCCGAGAACTTCCTCCAGCACGCCGAGCACTATACGCGCATGCTGGGCGAGGCGCAGCGCGAGATGGCCGCCGAGCAGGAGGCGCGGCGCCATCAGGGCGGCGGCCAGCCCCACGGCCAAGCGCAGGGCGGCGCCCCGCATGAGGGGCGCGAGCGATTCGGCGGTCAGCAGGGCGGCCAGATGGGCGGCCAGAACCGCATCCGCTACGACCGCGACGACGAGCAGCCCCATATCGTCCCCGAGGCGCTGATGGCGGTCGATTACGACGACGACGGCGACAGCATCCTCATCGAGACGCCCGAGGCGCGCCGCAACGTGGCCCCGCGCGATGAGGCGCCCGCCCCGGCAGAAACCCCGGCCCGGATCGAGGCCGTCGCTGCGGTCGAGGCCTCGCCCGCATCCGAGGAGGAGCGCACGCGCGGTCCGCGTCGCGGTCCCCGTCGCGGGCGTGGCGGTGGTGGCGGTGGCGGCGCATCCGACCCCTCGCCCGATTCGGCCGCCGCGCAATAGGCGCCTCTCAGCGCAGGATCGGCTCGAGCGGATCGTAAAGGCAGCCCGTGCCCCAGGCGGCGGCGGGCAGCAGGTCGGGCTTGAAGCGGATCGTCTCCATCTCGGCACGCGCGAAAAAGCGCCGCTCTGTCACGACCCCTGCCGGGTCGCGCCAGCCGGGGTCGAGCCCCTCACCCGTGATGCGCGCGCGAAAGAACACCTCGATCTGATGAAATCCGCGCGCCGGATCGTGGAACTCGTTCACGAGGGCGGGCTCCTCCACCGCGATCCTGAGGCCCGTCTCTTCGGCGACCTCGCGCATTAGCGTCTCGGGCAGCGACTGACCGCGCTCAACCCCCCCGCCCGGCGCGCACCAGAGGTCGGACTGCCCCCCGGGCCAGGCGTTGACGAGCAGGAGCCGCCCCTCGTGCAGGATGATCGCGCGCGCGGCGATGCGGGGTGGCGGGGCCATCCTAGGCGCGCGGCCGGATGCGGTTCGCGTGCCCCATCTTGCGCCCGGCGCGCACCTCGGCCTTGCCATAGAGGTGTAGCGCCACGCCCGGCGTCGCGGCGAGGTCGGGCACGCGCGCCATGTCCGCGCCGATCAGGTTCTCCATCACCACGTCGCTGTGGCGGCTGCCGTCGCCGAGCGGCCAGCCCGCAATGGCGCGGATGTGCTGCTCAAACTGGTCGACCGCGCAGCCGTTCTGCGTCCAGTGGCCCGAGTTGTGCACGCGCGGCGCGATCTCGTTGACCAGAAGCCCCCCGGGTGTGACGAAAAGCTCGACCCCGAGGACGCCCACATAATCGAGCGCGCCGAGGATGCGCGCGGCGATCAGCACCGCATCCGAGCGATGCCGCGCGGGCAGCGAGGGCGCCGGCACCGTCGTGCGGCGCAGGATGCCGCCCTCGTGCAGGTTCTCGCCCGGATCATAGGCCGCGACCTCGCCCGAGGCCGAGCGCGCGGCGATGACCGACACCTCGGCCGAAAACGCCACCATCCCTTCGAGGATCGCTGGCCCGCCGCCGATCGCGGCCAGCGCGCCCGGCGCCTCGGCGGGGTCGGTGATGCGGATCTGGCCCTTGCCGTCATAGCCCATCCGCGCGGTCTTGAGGATCGCGGGCGTCCCGATCCGCCCGAGTGCCTCGGCAAGATCCGCGGCCGACCCGACCGCCGCCCAGGGCGCGGTCACAAGCCCCGCGGCGTTCAGAAAGCTCTTCTCGGCCACCCGCTCCTGCGCGGTCGCAAGCGCACGCCGCCCGGGATGGACGGGGCGCAGCGGCGCGAGCGTGTCGATGACCTCAAGGGGGATGTTCTCGAACTCATAGGTCACGACATCGACGGCCGCGGCAAAGCGCGCGAGTGCCGCGCCATCCGCCCAGCCCGCGCAGGTCGCCGCCGTGGCAACATCGCGGGCAGGGGCGGCCGGGTCGGGGTCGTAGATGTGCGCGCGCAGCCCGAGCCGCGCCGCCGCCATCGCCAGCATCCGGCCGAGCTGCCCGCCGCCGAGGATGCCGATCACGGCGCCCGTGGGCAGCCGCTCAGCCATCGGCGGGCCTCTCGGGGACCGCGGCCGCAAGGGCCGCGCGCCACGCCGCCAGCCGTTCGGCCAGCGCCGCATCGCCCAGCGCGAGGATCGCCGCCGCCATCAGCCCGGCATTCGCGGCCCCCGCCGGCCCGATCGCCATCGTCGCGACCGGAAAGCCGCGCGGCATCTGGACGATGGAATAGAGGCTGTCGAGGCCGCCGAGCGCCTTCGTCTCGACCGGGACGCCGATCACCGGCAGCGCGGTCTTCGAGGCCATCATGCCCGGCAGATGCGCAGCCCCCCCCGCGCCCGCGACGATGACGCGCAAGCCCCGCCCCGCGGCCTCGGTGCCATAGCGCCAGAGCCGGTCGGGCGTGCGATGGGCCGAGACGATCGCCGATTCCCACGCCACGCCAAGCTCATCGAGGACGTCCGCCGCATGCTTCATCGTCGGCCAGTCGGACTGGCTGCCCATGATGATCCCGACCTGCGCCGCCATGCGCGCCCCCTCCGTCAGTTGCGTGGCCCCATAGCGCAGACGGCGCGGCCCCGCCAGCGCCCTCAGGCGATGATGTCGGGGATGAGGCGATCCTCGATCCGCGCGATCTCGTCCTTGAGCGCGAGCTTCTGCTTTTTCAGCCGCCGCAGCCCGAGCGGATCGCCCCGCCCCGAATCGGCCAGCGCCGCGATCGCCTCATCGAGGTCGCGATGCTCGCGCCGCAGCACCTCGAGGCGGATGCGCTGCACGTCTTCGGGGCTGAGTTCGCTCGGGGCGGACATGCGCGGGGCCTGTGTGGCGGGGGACTCGCGTAACGATACCCGATCGCGCGCGCCCGATGAAGGGGGCGGTTCACCCCCCGAGGAGGCGCGGCAGCCCGAGCGCGAGGACGGGTGCCCCAAGGATCAGCGCAACGCGCGCCACCTCCGCCCCGATGAAGGGCACGACGCCCCGAAATACCGTTGCCATCGGCACATGCGCTGCAAGCTGCGCGATGATGAAGACATTGAGGCCGACGGGCGGGGTGATGAGGCCCAGTTCCACCACCGCGAGGACAAGGATCCCGAACCAGATCCGAAGCTCGTCATGCGTCATCCCGAAGGCCGCATCCGCGGCCGTCACCCCCTCGCCGCCATTGAGCGCAACAAGCGTCGGCCAGAAGAAGGGCACGACGACGAGGATCATCGCGAGGCTCTCCATGAAGCAGCCGACGACGATCAGGAGCCCGAGCATGACCACGAGGACGAGCATTGGATCGAGCCCGCTCGCCCCCGCCCATCCCGAGATCGCCTGCGGCAGCCCTGCGCGCGCGAAGAAGCCGCGCAGCACCTCGGCCCCGAAGAGGATGAGGTAGATCATCCCCGTCGTCACCGCCGCGGCGCGCACCGCCCGCCCGAGCCCCGCGAGGTCGAGCCCCCCCTCGCCGCGCGCGCGCAGCCAGAACCCCCAGCCCGCGATCAGGAACACCCCGACCGAGGCCGCGGGCGTCGGCGTGAAGAGGCCGAGCCCGAGCCCCCCGATGATCGCCCCGAAGATGCCAAGGACCGGCACGAGGCGGCGCAGCGCCGCGCGCCGCTCGGCCTTTGGCATGGGGCGCGCGGGCGGCGCGAGCGTCGGGTCGATCCGCACCAATGCCGCCACGACCGCGACGAAGCCCCCGAGCGCAAGGATGCCCGGCACGATCGCGGCCTGGAACATCTCGAGGATCGAGCCCTCGACGATGATCGCATAGAGCACCAGCGCGACCGAGGGCGGGATCAGGATCCCGAGCGTGCCCCCCGCCGCCAGCGCGCCCGTCGCGAGGCGCGGATCATAGCCCTGCCGGTCAAGCTCGGGCAGCGCCACGCGCCCCATCGTGGCCGCCGTCGCGAGCGAGGATCCGCACACCGCCCCGAACGCCCCGCAGGCCCCCACCGCCGCCATCGCGACCCCGCCCCGCCAGCGCGACATGAGCGCCTCGAGCCCCCGGAACAGATCCGCCGACAGCCGCGATTCGGCCGCGATATAGCCCATGAGGACAAAGAGCGGCACGACCGAGAGCTCATAGCTCGCGGCGTTTTCCCACAGGAGCGTCTTGAACTGCCGCAGATAGGGCCAGAAGCGCACATGCGGCACCACGAGCGAGAGGACCCATGTCCCCCCGACCCCGACCGCGATCATCGCGATCGCGACCGGCATGCGCAGCAAGATCAGCCCCACAAGGACGCCAAGCCCCGCAACCCCGATCGCGACAGGCTCGATCATCCGCGCGCACCTCGCGATTCGGGGCCGAAGACCTGCGCCGCCGCCACCGTCGACCACAGCCCCAGCGCCGCGACGGCCGGCACGAGGAAGGGCCACACCGGCCAGCCCAGCACCGCCGTGATCGCGCCATCGGCGCGCAACGTCCCGAGGCCGAGCAGCATCGCCCACGCCAGCGCCGCCGCCACCGCCGCCGTCAGCCCCGCCCAGAGCCGCCCAAGCGCGCGCTGCACCCCGGCCGGTGCGCGCGCGATCAGCACGTCGACCGCGACATGGCCCGCGCGGGCCTGGCACAGGGGCAGAAAGAGGATCGCGGCGCATCCCGTTGCAAGGGCTGCGAATTCCTCATAGCCGGGCAGGGCGGGGACGTTTGCGCCGAGAAGCCGCGCGATGCGGTCGAGGATGAAGGCCGCCGCATTCGCCGTCGTCACGAGGACGACGAGGCCCAGCACCCCCCCGCCCGCCATCGCGAAGCCGAGCGCGAGGCGCTCGAGCGCGGCCGCGACGCCCCCGGCGGGTCCGGCGCGCGCCACCCCCTCAGCGGGCGGCAGCGGCGACGGCGGCGCGGGCGGCATCGACCAGACCCTGCCCGTCGATGCCCGCGGCCGTCACCTCGGCGATCCAGCGCGCGACGACGGCCTCGCTCGCGGCCCGGAAGGGGGCGGCGGCGGCCTCATCGAGGATGATGCGCTCGGCGCCCGCGGCCGCCAGCGCGTCGATCCCGCCCTGCTCAAACCCCTCCCATTGCGCGCCGATCCCGGCCGCGACATTGACGCCCGAATTGGCGTCGATCACGGCCCGCAGGTCGGCGGGCAGCGCCTCATAGGCGTCGCGATTCATGGCGAGCATGAAGACCGAGGTGCCCATCCGGTCGCCCTCGGGCGGTTCGGTCGTATGGCGCACGAGTTCCTCGAGCTTGATCGAGGGCACGACCTCGAGCGTCGTCATCGCCCCGTCGACGGTGCCGCGCGCCATCGCCTCGGACAGGGCGGTCACGGGCATCGCGACGGGTTCGGCCCCCATCGCCTCGATCACCCAGGCGCCCGTCCGGCTCGGCGTGCGCAGCTTGAGGCCGCGCACATCCTCGATCGCGCGCACTGGGCGGGCGGCGGTCTGGATCAGGTTTCCGTCGTGGGAGTGCAGGAAGATGACCTTCACCTCGCGGAAATCCTCGGCGATGAGGTCGAAGGCGGCGTTGAGCGCGATCGTCGTCGCGGTCGCCGATCCGGTGTGGACGGTCGGCAGCTCGAACACCTCGGCGCGTGGAAAGACGCCGGGCGTATAGCCCAGCAGCGTCCAGACGATGTCGGCGGTGCCGTCGCGGACCTGACCGTAGAGTTCGGCGGGCTTGCCGCCAAGCGACATGGCCGGAAAGATCTCGAATGCGATGCGGCCGCCGCTCTCGGCCGTGACCTTTTCGGTCCAGGGCACGATCATCGCCTTGTGGGCGTTCGCGACCGGGGCGAGGAAGTGGTGGACGACGAAGGTCACCTCCTGCGCGGCGGCCTGCTGGGCGCTGAGGAATGCGGCGGCGACGAGTGAAGCGAACCTTCCCAGACGCATGGCGCTCTCCCCGCGGGCTTTGGGTGGATAGGGTGCTGAGTAGGGCCCGCCCCCCTGCGCGTCAAGGAAATCCCGGCGGCGAGGCTTCAGCGGATGCGGGCGACGACGAAATCGGCGAGATCGCCGAGCATCTCGCGCAGCGGATGATCGGGCAGGACCGACAGCGCCTCCTGCGCGCGCGCTGCCCAGCCGAGGGCCGCGGCCCGCGTCGCCTCGATCGCGCCGTGGCGGGCGAGAATCGCTTGCGCCTGCGCGAGGTCATCGGGCTGCTGGTCGCCCGCCTCGATCGTGCGCCGCCAGAAGGCGCGCTCGGCCGCGTCGGCGGCGGCGATGGCGTGGATCACCGGCAGCGTCAGCTTGCGCTCGCGGAAATCGTCGCCCACGTTCTTGCCCGTCGCCGATGCCTCGCCCGCATAGTCGAGCACGTCATCGGCCATCTGGAAGGCGATCCCGAGCGCGTCGCCATAGGTCCGCAGTGCCGCGACGTCGGCCTCGGGCGCGCCAGCGATCACCCCGCCCACCTCGGCGGCGGCGGCAAAGAGCGCGGCCGTCTTGCCGCGCACGACGCGCAGATAGATCTCTTCGGTGGTGGCGAGGTTCTGCGCCGCGGTCAGTTGCAGCACCTCGCCCTCGGCGATCGTCGCCGACGCGTCCGACAGGATCGACAGCACCCGCAGCGACCCCGTCTCGGTCATGAGCTGGAAGGACCGCGCAAAGAGGTAGTCGCCCACTAGCACGCTCGATTTGTTGTCCCAGAGCAGATTGGCCGTCGGGCGGCCGCGCCGGGCGCGGCTTTCGTCCACCACATCGTCATGCAGAAGCGTCGCGGTATGGATGAACTCGACCGTCGCGGCCAGCCGGATGTGATGCGCGCCCCCATAGCCGCAGAGCCGCGCCGCCGCGAGCGTCAGGATCGGGCGCACCCGCTTGCCGCCGGCGCCGATCAGATGCGCCGTCACCTCGGGGATGCGGGGCGCGTGCTCGGAGGCCATGCGCGCGCGGATCATGGCATCGACCGCCGCGAGGTCGTCTGCCAGATGGGCCGAAAGCCTCTCGAGCGGTCTGTCCACCTTGGCGTCCATCGCGTCTGCGCACCCTCGACAAGCCGGGCCGCCCCGGGATAGCCTTCGCCCCATGCGGGACATCCTGCGCAGCACCGATCCGACGGTCATCGCCTTTGCCGAGGCGATGCTGGCGGGCGAGGGTATAGCGGCCTTCGTCCTCGACGTCCACATGAGCACGCTCGAAGGCGGCATCGGCGCGCTGCCGCGCCGCCTCACCGTCGCCGATGACGATGCCGCGCAGGCGCGCCGCATCCTGCGCGACCTCGGGATCGACCCGCATGAGGGCTGAGCCCTTCGCGCCGGATGAGCTGACGCGCGACGGCTTCCTCGGCGGGCGCGTCACGATCATGCAACCCCGGGCGGGGTTCCGGTCCTCGACCGATGCGGTGTTCCTCGCGGCGGCGGTTCCGGCGCGGCCGGGGGAAAGCGTGCTCGAACTCGGTTGCGGGGCGGGGGCGGCGATCCTCTGCCTCGGCGCGCGGGTGGCGGGGCTTTCGCTCGCGGAGCTCGAGCTTCAGCCGGGCTATGCGGCGCTCGCGGCAGCGAACGCCGAGGCGAACGGCCGCGCGCTTCAGGTCCATGCGGGCGATCTGGCGGCGATGCCGGCGGCGCTCCGGCGCGCCTTCGACCATGTGATCGCCAACCCCCCCTATCACCCGCCCGGGCGCGGGACGGCGGCGCGCGACGCGGGCCGGGCGCTGGCGCTGGCCGAGGCCGCGACCCCGCTCGCGGCCTGGATCGACGCGGCGCGCCGGCGGCTGCGGCCGGGCGGGTGGCTCACCCTCATCCAGTCGGCCGAGCGTCTGGGCGAGGTTCTGGCCGCGCTCGGCCCGGGCTGGGGGTCGGTCGCGATTCTGCCCCTCGCGCCGCGGGCGGGGCGGCCGGCGGGACGGATCGTGCTGCGCGCCCGCAAGGGGGGAAGGGGGGCGCTCAGGCTCTGCGCGCCCTTCGTGGTCCATGCCGCCGCGCGCCATCTGCACGACGGCGACGACCTGACCGAAGCCGCCCGCGCCGTGCTGCGCGAGGGCGCGGCGCTCGACTTCGACCCGCCGCTCACCGAGGCGTGTTAACCCGACTGTCATCTTTTGCTGACAGCGATGCGAAAACATGCTGTCATGTAGTTGTCACTTTGTCATGGAGGTTTGGGAATGTCGGTCGCCACGCATGTTCAGGAACTGCGCCGCAAGCACGAGGCCCTCTCGGCCGAGGTCGAGGCGCAGGAACGCAGCCCCGGCGCGGACACTCTGCACATTGCCGAACTGAAAAAGCGCAAGCTGCGCATCAAGGAAGAGATCAGCCGCCTCGTGATGCACGCCTGAGGGCGCCGTCGCGCGCCGCAAGCCAGGCGCCGAGCGCGATCAGCACCGCCGCCCCGACCAGCGCGCCGGACGCCTCGGCCCGGCCGAGCGCGATCAGCACAAGCGTGGATAGCAGCGGCGCCGCATAGGAGGAGACGCCCAGAAACTCCATGTCGCCGCGCTTCATGCCCTCGTCCCAGAAATAGAAGGCAAGCCCCACCGGCCCGAGGCCGAGCGCCACGACCGCCGCCCAGCCCGCCCCGTCCGCCGGCCACACCGTCGGCTCGAGCATCAGGTGCAGCACCCCCGACAGCGCGGCCGTCGCGAGGCAGAAGACCGCGACCGCGCCCACCGGGGCATTGGCAAATCGGCGCGACCCGGCCGAATAGCCCGCCCAGACGATCGCGGCGAGGAACGCAAGCCCAAGCCCCGGCAGCGCGCCCGCCCCCATGCCTTCCCCGACGCCCCCGCCATTCAGCAGCACGAGCGCCGCACCCGCGAACGCCAGCCCCGCGCCCGCATAGGTGCCAGGGCCCGGCCGCGCGCCGGGCGACAGCGCCGCGGCCAGCACGATGAAAAGCGGCCAGAGATAGCAAACAAGGCTCGCCTCGGCCGCGGGCGCCAGCCGAAGCGCGGTGAAATAAAGCGCGTGATAGCCAAAAAGCCCCGCCGTGCCAAAGAGATGCACCCGCCAGCCTATTGCCAGCACCCGCCCCGCCTGCCCGCGCGCGATGATCCAGCCGAGCCCGATCGCGCCGCCGAACGCGAAGGTCAGCGCGTTGAGCAGAAAGGGCGGCACCGGCGCGGTCGCGACCGTCATCGCCGCCAGCCCCGACCACAGCAGCACCGCAAGGAACCCCGTCAGCGTCGCGCGGTTTCTGGGCGTCATCGGGGGGGCATCCGCGGGGCTTGGGGGTGTGCCCGCGTCCTAGCGCCGCCCCGCCGCTGCCGCAAGCCCGCCCCCCCAACCCCGCCCCCTTGCCCTGCCTGCGCCGGATTGGCATGGTGCCTCCCAGCCGCCAGCCGTCCGAGGAGGAACCATGCCCGGCAACCTGACCCTCGAAGCCCTCGCCGCCCTCGTCGATGCGGGCGAGATCGACACCGTCATCGTCGCCGCCGTCGACATGCAGGGCCGCCTGATGGGCAAGCGCTTTCACGCCCGTTTCTTCGTCGAGGGCGGCTGGGAAGAGACGCATTGCTGCAACTACCTGCTCGCGACCGACATCGAGATGAACACGGTGCAGGGCTATGCCTCGACAAGCTGGGCGGCGGGCTATGGCGACTACATCGTGAAGCCCGACATGAAGACGCTGCGCCGCGCCGCCTGGCAGCCGGCGACCGCGCTCGTGCTCGCGGACCTGATCGACCATCACACCCACGCCGAGGTCGCCCATTCCCCGCGCGCCATCCTCAAGCGCCAGATCGCGCGCGCCGAGGCGATGGGCCTTGCGCCGATGATGGCGAGCGAGCTCGAATTCTTCGTCTTCGAGAACAGCTACGAAAACCTGCGCGACGAGGGCTATGGCAAGCTCGTGCCGGTGATCGGCCACAACGAGGACTACAACATCCTCCTCTCGACCCGCGAGGAGCCGATCATGCGCGCGCTGCGCAACGGCCTCTATGGTTCGGGGATCGTGGTCGAGAACACCAAGGGCGAGGCCGACGTCGGCCAGGCCGAGATCAACGTGCGCTATTCGGACGCGCTCGACGCGGCCGACACCCATGCGATCATCAAGACCGCGACCAAGGAGGTCGCCTGGTCCTTCGGCAAGACCGCGAGCTTCATGGCCAAATACGACCACCGGCGCGCGGGGTCGTCGGCGCATGTCCACCAGTCGCTCTGGACGCTCGACGGCAAGCCCGCCTTCCGCGACCCGGCCGACCCCAAGGGCATGTCGGCGCTGATGAAGCACTTCCTTGCGGGCCAGCTTGCCCATGCGCGCGAGATCGCGGCCTTCCTCGCGCCCAATGTCAACAGCTACAAGCGCTTCTGCGTGGGCATGTTCGCGCCCACCAAGGCCGTCTGGTCGGCCGACAACCGCACCGCGGGCTTCCGCGTCTGCGGCGAGGGCACCAAGGCCATCCGCGTCGAATGCCGCATCGGCGGGGCGGATCTGAACCCCTATCTCGCCTCGGCGGCGCTGCTTGCCGCGGGCCTCAACGGCATCGCGCAGAAGATGGAGCTCGAGCCCGAGATGCGCGGCGACATGTATCGCGCCGACGGCATCCGCGAGATCCCCAAGACCCTGCGCGAGGCTGCGGAACTGCTGCACGGCTCGGCCATGCTGCGCGCCGCCTTCGGCGATGCGGTGGTCGAGCACTATACCCACGCCGCCCGCTGGGAGGTGGCCGAGTTCGACCGCGTCGTCACCGACTGGGAAGTGCGGCGCGGGCTCGAACGGGCATGATGAGGGGCGCCGCCCAGCGCGCGCCCGAGTGAGGAAGCGATGACCAAGCCGATCCGACTGATCTCGCCCGTCGACGGGCGCATCTATGCCGAGCGGATGCCGCTCGGCCCCGAGGCGGCGGCCGATGCCGTCGCGGCCGCGCGGCGGGCCCGCCCCGCCTGGTCCGCCCGCCCACTGGCCGAGCGCGTCGCGCTCGTGCGCGCGGGTGTTGCGGCGCTGGGCGAGA